>JAAAOT010000148.1 GCA_009908725.1 Bacteroidota bacterium
GTCGGCAATCGCTTGCAGGATCTGTTGACGGCCGAGATGCAGACGGGCCGGACGGGGAACGAGGTGCTCGATGCGACGCTGGCTGCCGCGGACGCGGAAGGCATCGATGCAACCGTCTACACGCACCCGATCGGGTTTCACGGGCACGGTGCCGGTCCTCTCATCGGCCTGTGGGACCAGCAGGGCGGCGTACCCGGACGGGGCGATCACCCGCTATACCCGAATACGGCGTACTCGATCGAGCTCAATGCGCAGGTCGCGATTCCCGAATGGGATGACCAGAAGATCCGGATCATGCTCGAAGAAGACGCTGTCTTCGACGGCACCACCGTCCGCTACCTCGACGGGCGGCAGACGGAACTGTATGTGATTCCGAGGAACTGACAGCAACTGCGTACTGGGTTGGGGCGAGTACCGGGTACCGGGTGAGGAGTGCCGGGTACCGCGTGATGGATACGGGTGACTTTGGTAGGTTGTACATTTTGCCGTTATGGAAGTCAGGGCGAGTATGTCTAAGAAGGTAGACCCTTTGTCGCAAGCTACCTTCGAGGATGGGCATTCAATCATACCGGGATCTACGAGCCTGGAAGCACGCACGACGTTTAACAAAAATCACCTACCGACTTACTCGAAAACCGCCTCTTTCGAAAGACTTTGGCCTGCGTGACCAGATGCAACGCTCCGCCGTATCGGTGATGTCGAACATTGCGGAAGGATTCGGGCGTCACCGGCATCGGGAATTCCTCCGATTCCTTTCCTATTCAAAAGGGTCTGCTGTCGAATTGCAGAGCCAACTCTTCGTTGCTCTCGACGTCGGCTATATCTCGGAAAGCACTTTCGAAGAGACATTCCGCGTCACAGAGGAGACGATTCAACTCATCGGTGGCCTGATTCGGCACCTCAAACGAATTCGCCCGCCGAAAAAAAGCCCTCGATAGCCCGGTACCCGGTAACCCGGTACGAAGTAAGCCTATACGCAGCGTACGTAAAGCGTCAACGCCAAACTCTGCATCACCGCTTCGGCTTTAACAACCCTGAACCTTGAACCCTGAACCCTGAACCCTGAACCTACAAGCCGTTCTCAACGCGTTACGCTAACCGATCGGATGAGCCGGTTGAAGAGGGTGGGGGAGAGGCGCTTGAGGTAGACGCCGGCGACTTCGCGTCCGCCGATGTAGACCTCGTCTTTTGCTTCCACAACGGCATCGGCAATCGCCCGGGCGCAGTCGCTAGGGGGCAGGCCGGACGCCTGGGCGTCGTCCATTGTCCCCTGGGCCGTGCCGTCGGCCGTGAGCGCGTTGTTCGAGACCTGGGTGCGAATGAATCCGGGGCACGCCAGCGTAATGCGGATGCCGTCATCGAAAACCTCGGCGCGGAGCGAGTCGAAGTAGCCGTGGAGTGCGTGCTTGGAGGCAGCGTAGCCGGAGCGCAGCGGCGTGCCGAACTTTCCGACGAGACTCGTCACGACCGCGATGTGTCCCTGCTGGCGGGCGAGCATCGGTGGGAGCACCGCCTGATTGAGTCGAACGGTTCCGAAGAAGTTGACCTCCATCAGCCGGCGAACGACGGCGTCCTCCGTCTCGCGGGCCAGGCTTCGCTGGCTGATACCGGCATTATGAAGCATGAGATCAAGGACGCCGGCATCTCGGCGGACGCGCTCGGCGGCGGCGTCGATCGAATCGGCGTCGGACAGATCGAGGGGGACCACGAGGTGCTCGTCCGGACGCGCGCATCGTTCGCGGACCTCCTGAAGCGCGGCTTCCCGCCGCGCCGAGAGGATACATCGCGCCCCGCGCCGGCTGAAGTCATACGCACACGCTTCTCCGATGCCCGAAGAGGCGCCCGTGATCCACACAAGAGAATTGTCGAACGTCATGTTGGAGCGGCGTAGCAGCGAGGGAGCGAAGGACCTTTAACGTACGATCGGTGTGCTCCTAACGTACGATCGTTGTGCTCCCATTCACAAGACCCGCCCATTTCACTCCGGTGGATCAGAAGCGGAGGACGATCGCGCCGTGTTGTCGCCGTAGATGGTCACGTCCGGTTCCAGCCGGTCGCGACGGACTCGATCTGTGGGTGGAGATGCACCCGTCGCTGTGAAAAGACCGGGTACGGGCATGAGCGGTGGAAGAGCCACCGGGATCGGCAGCAATTCCTGCACGCGCACCGATAGACGTGGACGAAGCGACCGGTGCCTTTGCTCTGCAGCAATGAACACCGCGGACGAGTCGGACGTGATCGAACCGGTCGACGCCCGAGGCTCCCGATCCGGAGACGTGTTCGAGGGGATCGCGTTCGCACCCGGCGGGGGAGTAAACCGGATCTGCGCTGCCGCCTCGGGAATGACGACGGTTCCCAAAAACAAAGCAAGCAGAACCCCTGCTAGCACCCGCCGCGAGGCGACGATATCGAGAACCCTTCGTATGTCGGCTGTTCCAGGGCGCATGTGAGGCACCGTAGTGCATCGTGAAACTGCGATGTGCAGACGGGTGGAGAAGCATCTCCGGTAGACGGCGCCGCAAACGGCCGATGGCGAGGGCCGCTTGCCCGTTTCACTCTTTGCTAATGAAAACGCGGCTTCCCGGAGACTCCCGACATTACACAACGCTCGACTTGATGGACTCCACTTATACATACGGAAAGTCGGCACGGACTCTATCATCGCGTCGTAGTTTGTACGGTTGCTCCGTGCGTCGATGGATGAGCGCCCTCCGGATCCTTCGTTAGCCCCTACACGTCGAGTATGACCGGGCCGCGACGGAGAAGCCCCAGAAAAGACACGATCCTGTTGGGTCCGTGCCTCCGATCCTGTACATTTGTATGCTTAATGCATTAGTTCTAAATACTAATATACTTGTTTACAGGAAGCACTCCGTAGATGTCTTCATCCTCCTCTCCGGTCACACAACTCCTGCACGCCGCCCGTCATGGAGACGACGATGCGCTGGATGCGCTTATCCCCATGGTGTACGATGAGCTTCGAGACCTGGCGCGGGCGGTTCGCCGGGGAGGTAGCAATGCAACGATTGATACGACCGGTCTCGTGCATGAGGCCTACGAAAAACTCGTCCCGTCCGATGTCGAGTGGAACGACCGATCGCACTTCTTTCGGGTGGCGGCGCGGGCCATGCGGCAGGTTCTTATCGATGCAGCCCGGCGCAGGCAGGCAGACAAGCGAGGCGGAAAGGGGCCCGACGTGTCCTTTGACGATAACCTTTACGCGCGGCCGGTCGACGACGCCGAACTGCTGGCCCTGGACGATGCCATCAACCGGCTGGCCGAGCTGGACGAGCGACAGGCGCGGATCGTGGAGTGCCGATTCTTCGCAGGACTAACCGTCGCCGAGACCGCCGCCGCCCTCGACATCTCCGAGCCGACGGTTTATCGCGACTGGCGTGCCGCCCGGGCCTGGCTTGCAGCCCAGCTTGCCGATTGACAGTCGCACCGCGCATCCCCATCCGTCCCCTCTCTCGTCTTGTGTTTTCCTATGACCCCCGACGAATGGAAACGTGTTCAGCGTCTCTTCCATGATGCACTCGAGATCGAGGAGACCGAACGCGATGCTTTTCTCCGCGAGGCATGTGGCAGTCCCGATCTTCGCGAACAGGTGAAGGTCCTGCTGGAGGCCGACGCCCGGGATGGGGACCGGCTGGAGACGCCCCTCCTGGACCGTGCCGAGAACGGCGTGGAGGAAGGGACGATGATCGGGCCGTACACGGTGAGAGACGAAATCGGGCACGGCGGAATGGGGCGCGTTTTTCTCGCGGAGCGGGAGGACGTCGGAAGCCGCGTGGCGCTGAAGGTGGTTCGGAACGCCCTGGCTGCGCCCGACCGCGTGGAGCGCTTCCTCCTCGAGCGGCGGATCCTTGCGCGGCTGGAGCATCCGAACATTGCGCGCCTTCTCGACGCCGGGGTGACGCCGGACGACACGCCGTTTCTGGCAATGGAATACGTCGAAGGGGAGACGATCACCGCCTACTGTGACCGGCGGCAGCTTTCCATACGTGAGCGCCTCAGGCTGTTCACGACGGTCGGAACGGCGATAGCACATGCGCACCGGAATCTGGTTGTTCACCGCGACCTGAAGCCGTCCAATGTGTATGTCTCGAGCGACGGACGCGTTAAGCTTCTCGATTTCGGCATTGCAAAACTCCTCGAAGACGACGACGCCGGTCTGACGCGGACCGGTCGTCCCATCCTGACGCCGGGCTATGCCGCGCCCGAGCAGGTCAGCGGGGAGACGGTGACCACCGCCACGGACGTATACGGATTGGGCGTGGTGCTCTACGAGTTGCTCACGGGCGTTCGCCCGTACGACGATCCGACGTCAGAAGACTCGAATCCCCGCGAGGTAGAGCGCCGCGTGTTGGAGTCGGATCCTCGGCCTCCGTCGGCGGCGGCCCGGACCGTAACGGCCACGGATACGGGTGCAGACCTGGTAGAGGCGCGAAGCACGACCCGATCGGATCTTCTGCGTACGCTTCAGGGCGATCTCGACACGATCATTCTGAAGGCGCTTCGCAAGGAGCCTGACCGCCGGTACGACGGCGCTGCCCAGCTGGTCGACGACATTCGGTGTTACCTCGAGGGCCGCCCGGTGTCGGCGCGACCCGACTCTGTTCGGTATCGCGCCACGCGCTTCGTACAGCGTCACGCGATCGGTGTGGCGGCGAGTGTGGCGGTGATCCTCGCTATTGTCGTGGGTCTGGGACTGGCCGTGTGGCAGGGCCAGCGAGCACAGGAGGCGCAGGCCCGGGCCGAGGCGGCACAGGCGCAGGTGGAGCAGGAGCTCGCGAAGTCGGAGGCCGTCACGACGTTCCTGGTTGACCTCTTCGAGGCGAGCGACCCGGACCAGAACCCGGGCCTGGATCTGACCGCCCGGACCCTGCTTAAGCGGGGCGAGGATCGCGTGGATACGCTTCGCAACCAGCCGCTCGTGCAGGCCGAGCTGCAGCGCGTCATCGGCCGCGTCTACACCGATCTCGGCGAATACGACCGTGCCGATCGGCTGCTGATGGCGAGCCTCACGACGCAGCGCGAGGCGTCGGGCGACACGCCGGAGGTGGCACAGGCGCTCTTCGACCTCGGGGTGCTGCGGTGGCGTCAATCGAATTTCCGGGAGGCCGAGGAGGTGCTCCGACAGGCGTATGAGATCGAGCGGGAGATCCACGGCACGGAGGTGCACCCCGACGTGGCCGGCGCATTGAACGCCCTCGCGCTCTCCATCAGCAAGCAGGGGCGACTGGCAGAAGCCGTTCCCATGCAGGAACGGATGGTGGAAATCAGCGCACAGCTGCCGGAAGAGTCCGACGAGTGGACGGCGATGAGCCAGAACAACCTGGCTGTGTTGTACCAGAACCTTGAGCGGTACGCGCAGGCCGTGCCGCTGGCCGAGGAGATGCTCTCGTTTCAGCGCTCGGCGCACGACGCGCCGCATCCTCAGATTGCGATGGGCCACTCGAACCTGGGCGGCATTCTGACCGATGCCCTCCGTGCCGAGGAGGCCATTCCGCACCTGCAGACGGCGCTGGACATGAAAACGGAGATCTACGACCCCGGACACCCGCGCATTGCCGTCGCGCACCACAACCTTGCCGAAGCCCTCTACCGCGATGGCCAGTTTGAGGCGGCAGACTCTCTATTTTCAATAGCGATCGAGTTGACGACGGCGGCCGTGGGCACGCGTCACGCGGCGTACGGCGATGTGCTCCACGACTACGGTCTGCTCCTGACCGATCGGGGAGACCGTCTGCCGGCGCGGGACACCCTCCGTACCGCGCTGGACGTCCGTCGGGGTGTTGCCGGTTCGAACGAGACGCGTGTTGCGCGTACGCTCGGGGCGATTGCAGATCTCGATCTGATGGAGGAGACGCCGGCAGCTGCCCAACGCGCAGAGGATCGGCTGCGCCGCGCCCTCGAGATCTTCGACGAGCGATTCGCCGACCCGCATCCGTACATGCACGTGCTGTCATCTCGCCTTGGACGCGCCCTGGTGATTCAGGAGCGGTACGATGAAGCCGAACTGCTGCTTCGCGACGCCTACGACGGTCTGATCGCCACCAGTGGCGTGCCGACCCTCGATATTCCGCCGACAACGAACGCGCTGGCCACGTTGTTCGCCGCTCGTGGGGAGACGGAGTACGCAAACACGTGGCGACGGCGGTAGGGCTCATCCGTTCGCTCCAACGGGCCCCCTTACGCGTTGCCGTGCAGCATACATGCAGACAAGCGGCATCCATACAAAAAACCCCTCCGTGAATGAACACGGAGGGGCCTCATCAGCTTGGGACCGCTGATCGACGGACGTCTTACGGCGTCACAATATTTCCACCTTCGCCGCTCTCACCGTTCTCGGAGATATCCACGAGTTCGATTTCGAACGTCAGGGTTCGTCCTGCAAGCGGGTGATTGGCGTCGATTTCAACCGTCTCATCGCCCAGTGCCGTGATGAGCACCGGAACGGTTTGACCGTTGTCGAGGCGGAGCTGCAGCTGCTGGCCAACCTCCGGATCCACTTCGTCCGGGATCTGCGTTTTCTCCAGTTCCATCACCATGTCCTCCCGGTGGGAACCATACGCCTGATCCGGCTCGATCTCCTCGGTCTTCGAGTCGCCGGGCTCCATGCCAAGAACCGCCTGCTCAAACCCCGGGATGACGCGGTTCTCGCCGATGGTGAAGCTCAGCGGCTCGCCGTCGGCGGACGTGTCGAATACGGTACCGTCCTCAAGTTTTCCGGTGTAATGAACGCGGACTTCGTCTCCTTTTTTCGCCTGTGCCACGATGGTCCTCGGTTAGTTGGTCAGATATCGCAGGATTCACAATAATGTCGACCATGTACAACGCAGGATCAATTGGAGTGTTCAGAGGGGAATCCCCAATTGTGCAGCCAGCGGCTGGATTTCCGGAAAACAGTCCGCGGTTGCAGCGGATTTCTTGCATCAAATCAAGGCGTTAGGGATTCAACACATACCTTCGTAACGCGTCCGTAAATGCATTGGACGGATCCGCCTGAGCGACGTACCTTGCGGTATTACGTGGTTTTCTCCCCCTACTAGTATGCCTGTGACCGACCCTGACGCATCGGCCCATGATCACGGAGCGACGCTTCGTTCCCCCGCTATCTACCTGGCGGTCCTGGGCGTTACCCTCGGTTGTGCGGCCCTTGGTCTATGGGGCGGTCTGTCCCTTGGGCCGGTCGCGTTCTCGATCCTCATGATCGCTGTCGTCGTGACGGGCATACCCCACGGCGCGGTCGACCATATCGTCGCCGCGCGCCTCTACGGGCTGTCCTCGTCGTTTCGCGATCAGGCGCGGTTCTACGGGTTTTATCTTGCGATGATGGCGATCTACGGTGCGCTCTGGCTGGTTGTCCCTGCCTGGTGCCTCGCGGCGTTTCTGCTGATGACCATGTACCACTTCGGGCAAGCGGACCTGGCCTACTGGTCGCTACCGCCGGTCTCGGGCCGGGCGACGTACCTGTCGCGAGGCCTTCTCCTCATGGGCCTGCCGATCGCCGCCTTTCCCGGCATCGTCGATCCAATTTTTGACGCCATTGCCGGCGTGCAGGTCTCCGCATGGCCGTACGTTGCCACGCACGGCGCGTGGGTCTGTGCAGCGCTGATCGTGCAGCATGTGATCGTGCTGGCCGCCGTCCGGCCTCTCGCCGCCGAACGACCGGACGCGTGGTGGCGCGAGTTCATTAACGTCGCCGCCCTCTCCGCGCTCTTCCTGACCGTGCACCCACTCGTTGCGTTCGCGGTGTACTTCGGCCTGTGGCATTCGCTGGGCCACATCCTCGAACTGGTGCGATTCTTTAACCGGCGCGGTGAGCCGACGTCGCTCCCCGGCTTTTATCGCAAAGCAGCGCTCTACACCGTCGTTTCGTTCGTCGGCCTCGGAGGGCTGTACGCCGCAACGCAGTCGTTCGGTCTCCAGGATCAGATGATCGCGCTGCTGTTTATTCTGATCAGCGTCATGACGCTTCCCCACATGGTCATTGTCGAACATCTGTACCAGCAGCCGGAAACGTCCGGCTCTGCGCATCACGAAGTGACGGCATAAAAAAACGGGACGCCAGTCTCCCGGCGTCCCGCGAACCTCAGGCACGATGGTCCTCCCGGACGATCGTGCTGGATGACGTAAGGGCGTTTACTGACCCTCGTCTTCCATTTCTTTGTCTTCCATGTCGTCACCCGACGGCGGCATCAGCACCGTGTCGATGACGTGAATCACGCCGTTGGAGGCCTGGATGTCGGTCGTGGTGACCGTGGCCGTGTTGTCACCCTGCAGCATCACCGTGCCGTCTTCGACCATGATCTGGACCGGCTGGCCCTGAACAGTCGGAGCTTCTTCCATGCCGACAACGTCCTCCGCCATCGCTTTCGCAGGCGCGACGTGGTAGGTCAGGATGGCGGTGAGCTGGGCTTTGTTCTCCTCCTTCAGCAGGTTATCCAGCGTTCCATCGGGCAGCTTCTCGAACGCAGCGTTCGTCGGTGCGAACACCGTGAAGGGGCCTTCACCCGAAAGCGTTTCAACGAGCCCGGCGGCTTTCAGCGCCGCGACGAGCGTGGAGAAGTCATCGTTGCTCTGCGCGATTTCGACGATCGTGCCCGGCTTCTCGTCCATGTCCTGCGCCTGCGCAGGAACGGCGAACAGAAGAAGAACGGCGGCGACCGCAAGCGTGCGGGTAGCGAGACGAGTAAACATAGTAGCAGTGGGAATCGGAAATGAGTAAGTTCGCGGAGTTGGCCATGCATCACCGCGCCGAACATACGTTTGTATGGCGTCGTGTATTGTATCCGTGCGGTCAGATGTGCGAAACCGTCACAGTTGCTTCCGATCTCATCCAGAGCGTTACGCTTCCCGCTTCCGATCGTTAAGCTGAGCTCGCTGAGATTGCGTTTCGTGGACGGTCGAGGCCGGGCATCCTCTGGAGCGGGTGGGTACCGTCCGACGGCGACGCGGGTGTTCGTCCCCTAATCGACCAGCTGGCCGGTCAGCCGAAGCAGTTCCGTTTCGGCCCGCTTCGCCTCGAAGCGTGCGTCCAGCAGTCGGCTCTCCGCCCGGATCTGCTGCTGTTGAACTTCGCGCAGCTCCACGGAGGTGATGGTCCCGAGCCTAAAGCGTTCGAGAGCGATGTCTACATTCGCGCTGGCGGCCGATACGTTTTCGAGCTCGAGGTCCACCACGGCTACGCGGTTTCGGTACCGGTCAAACGCCCCGGTGATTTCCGCCGAGAGCCTCGCTTCAGCATCCGACCGCAGGTACCGGGCCGTCTGGACCCGTACCCGCGCATTCTCAACGCGACGCTGCCGCTCGAAGCCGTCGAAAATTGTGAAGGCAAGCGATGCGCCGTACTCGAACTGCGACACCTCGTTGAACTGGAAGGCACCGGCACCATTCTCGGTGCGGGAGTAGGAGTAACCGCCGAACAGGTCGAGGCTCGGAAACCACTCGCTCTGCACCTCGGCGACTTCCTCGCGGGCTGCTCGTACCGCCTGATCGGCCTGAAGAAGGGCCGGACTTTGTTCAGCGGCGATGTCGCGGAGCCGCTTCTCCCGTAGATCCTGGTTCAAATCCACATCCGGGGATACGGGCGGGCCGTCCGTGACGGTGCGTCCCAGCAAGCGGGCCAGTTGGGCTCGTGCCGTGGTGAGGTCTGCGCGGGCGCGGAGCCGGTCCGCGCGATCCGTGTTGAGGTCGACCACTGCCTGGCGAACCTCCAGGTCGGAGGCGGACCCGAGGTCTTTGCGAAGCCGTGCGATGCGAAGCCGCTCCTCGGAAATTGCGACGGCCTCGTCGAATACGTCGACCTGTTGCTGCAGGCGGGCGACGTCGGAGTAGGCCACGACGACATCGGCGACGACGAGTTCGACTTGCTCCCGGGTGGCGGACTGTTGCAGGTCTCGTTCGGCCTTCAGCCGGTCGTACGTGGCTCCCCGCCGAAATCCGTCGAATAAGGTCCATCGCGCCTCGGCTCCTGCGTTGTACCGGGTCGACACGACCCCGCTGTCGCTCTGCTCCGTTCCACCGAACTCGACCGTGGAGTTGGCGACGGACTGCGACGCCTGGCCGTTGGCGGTGGCCCGGGGGAGGTAGCCGGCGTTGCCGCGGGTGACGTTGTTCTCCGCGATCGTGGCGTCGTTGCGCGCAACCTGAACGTCATAGTTGGCGGTCAACGCCTCTTGCACGGCCGCGTCCAGCGACAGCGTGTCGGGGGAAGCCGTCTGCGCCATCGTCGTTGCCGCGCCGAAACTGCTGAGCAGGGCAAAAAGGAGACCGACGACAAAGGGGATACGCATAGGGGGAGGTGAGAGGATGAGTGGATACAGCCAGCAAGCAGGGCAGGGTGCGCCCGTTTCCGGCACCATACGGGGCCGGCGCGAGGCTCGATCGACCGTGCGTCGTGTGGCGGTGCAGGGACAATGATCGGTACGGTATCGCGTGGGACGCCCGGCGGTCAGTCGCTCCCGGCACGCTCGGTTTCGGGCCGGGGTGAGTCCACACCGTCGGGTGGAATGCCGTCGCCGGCGGTGCCGTCTCCGCCTGATGCGACCTCGGCCGCATCGGTTGCCGTGAGTACCGGTCCGGCCTCTTCGCTCGTAAGATACGAGTAGGCTGCGGGGATGACGTACAGGGCCATGAGGGTACCGATCACCAGGCCGCCGATAACAGCCACGCCCATCGGGACCCGGCTCTGAGCGCCGGACCCGAGTCCGAGCGCCAGCGGGAGGACGCCAAGCGTCGTCGAAAGAGCCGTCATCAGAATGGGACGGAAGCGCGCCACCGCGGCATCTTCGATGGCCTCTCGAATGGAGAGACCGGCCGCCTTTCGCTGGTTGGCGAATTCGACGATCAGGATGCCGTTTTTCGCGACCAACCCCACGAGCATGATGAGGCCGATCTGACTGAAGATATTCAGCGTCTGGCCGAAGACGGCGAGGCCGAAGAGTGCGCCGACCATAGCCAGCGGCACCGTCAGGAGGATGATGAGCGGGTCGCGGAAACTCTCAAACTGTGCGGCCAGCACGAGATAGATGAGGATGATGGCAAGCCCGAACACGTACAGCAGCTGGTTCGAGGTTTCCTGGAAGTCGCGGGATTGCCCATCCAGTGCCGTAGAGAACGACGGGTCCAGCACGTCGGCGGCCACACGGTCCATCGCCGTGATGCCGTCGGCGATCGTGTATCCCGGGGCCGGGCGCGCGCTGACGGTGGCCGACATGTATCGGTTGAAGCGATAGATCTGGGGCGGCGTTGCTTCTTCCGAGACGGTCACGAGGTTGTCCAGCATGATCGGCTCGCCCGAGGCTGTTCGGACGAACAGGCCGGTCAGGTCCACCGGTTCGTTGCTGCGCGACTTCTCGACCGAGGCAATCACCTCTCGCTGCTCGCCGTCGCGAACGAAGTAGCCGACCCGCTGCTCCGCGAGGGCCAGTTGAAGCGTCTGGGCCACGTCCAGCGGCGACACGCCCACGTTATCGGCTTTGTCGCGATCGATCTGAACCTGCAGTTCCGGCTTGTTGAACTTGAGGTCGACATCGACGAAGGCGAGTTCCGGTTGTTCACCGGCACGCTCGAGGAACGTCGGCAGTACGTCGCGGAGGCGATCCACACTCGGGGCCTGCAGCACGTACTGAACGGGCAGGCCGCTGCTGAAGCCGACCGAGATCGTCGGCTCCTGCGAGACAAACGTGCGAGCGCCCTCGAGTTCAGAGACGGCCGCCTGCAAGCGGTCAGCGTACTCCATCTGTGACGTTTCCCGCTTCTCCGGATCGACGAATCGTGCAAACCCGAAGGCCGAGTTGACGGATGTGGAGGCCCCGAACCCGGGCGACGTGACCGTGATGATTGCCGTCTGGTCTTCTTTCGGAACGACGTCGTTGACCGTGGAGATGAGCCGATCGACGAAGCCGTCCATATAATTGTAGGTTGCGCCTTCCCGGGCGGTCGCAAAGAGCCGGACGCCGCTCCGGTCCTCCAGCGGTGCCAGCTCCTGCGGCAGGCTCCACCAGTACGTGGCGGTAAGGGAAATCACCGCCACGAGGACGATTCCGGTGATCCATCGCACCTCCATGAAGGCATTCAACGTGCGCCGGTACCCGTCGGTGAGTCGGCGAAAGAAGGGCTCGGTTTTTCTGTAAATCCACGGCTTCTCATCGCGCTGTTTTAGGAGTCGCGACGAGAGCATCGGCGTGAGCGTGAGGGCCACGAAGGACGAGATTGCCACGGCGCCGGCGATGACAAGACCAAACTCCTGGAAGAGCTGGCCGGTCAGACCGCCCATGAAGACGATAGGCGTAAAGATCACGACGAGGGCAATCGACGTCGCCACGACCGCGAAAAAGATCTCGCGCGTACCTTCGATCCCCGCTTCGATCGGCGGTTTCCCCTCCTCAATTTTCGTATAGATATTCTCCAGCACCACAATGGCATCATCGACGACGAGCCCGATGGCAAGGACGATCGCGAGGAGCGTCAGGACGTTGATCGAAAACCCAGCCATATACATGACGAAGAACGCGCCGATCAGCGCCACCGGGATCACGAGGAGCGGGATCAGGGTCGACCGCCAGTCGCGAAGGAAGGCGAAGATGATGAAGACGACCAGCAGGAACGCGAGGAAGATCGTCTGCTGCACCTCGTCAATGCTCTGCCGGATCGGATCGGTGTTGTCGAACCCGATGCCCAGTTCGAGATCGGCTGGCAGATCGGCCTTGATCCGATCGAGTCGGGCGTAGAACTCGTCAACGATGTCGATATAGTTGGCGCCCGGAAGCGGTCGGAGCACCACGCCGACCATCGGCACGCCGTCGCGTTGCAGCAGCGTCCGCATGTTTCGCGGGGCAATTTCTGCACGGCCGACGTCGCGCATCCGCACGGTCTCGCCACCGGGCGACTGCTTCAGTATTAGGTTCTCGAAGTCCTCCACCGTTTCAAGACGGCCCATGGTCCGGACCGTGAGTTCGATGGATTCTCCTTCGATGCGCCCCGAGGGCAGTTCGACGTTCGATCGCTCGAGAGCCTGCCGGATGTCGAGCGGCGTCAGATTGTACGCCGCAAGCTTTCCGGGGTCGAACCAGAGCCGCATCGCGTAGGTCTTCTCGCCCCAGATGTCGACGCGGCTCACGCCTTCGATGGTCTGAAGTCGTTCTTTGAAGCGCTTGTCCGCTATTTCCGTCAACTCCATCAGGTTTCGCTGATCGCTCTTGATGTTCAAGAAAACGATCGGCGGCGCATCCGCGTCGGACTTGGCGACGGAGGGTGGCTCGGCATCGGTGGGCAGAACGCGTCGGGCCCGCGACACGCGATCCCGGACGTCGTTCGCCGCACGCTCGAGATCCGACCCGAGGTCGAACTCAACGGTGATGGTCGAGCGGCCCGCACGGCTTACGGAGTTGATCGTGCGAATCCCGTCGATGCCATTGATCTGCTCCTCGAGCGGCTCGGTGATTTGCGAATCGATCACGTCCGCATTTGCGCCGCGGTATTCCGTGGTGACGCTAATGACCGGCGGGCTGACGGCCGGGTATTCGCGTACGCCGAGAAAGTAAAAGCCGACGGCGCCGAAGATGATGATCATCGTCGACAGGACGGTCGACAGCACCGGGCGTCGAATGCTGAGGGAGTAAAGCGACATGACGGGCAGCTAAGAGGGCGAAAGGCGGCGATGCGCGGCGACGGAGCCGGTGCTTACCGGTTCGGCGTGACCGGAAGGCCGGCCCGGAGGTTTTGAATGCCGGAGGTGATGACCGAGTCTCCGGCTGCGATGCCGCCGGTAATCTGGACGGTCGAATCGGTTCGAACGCCCAGCGTGACGTTTCGAGGTTGCGCCGCTCCGTCTTTCAACAGGAAAAGCCGCTGTCCGCCCAGGGTGGGAAGGACGGCCATCGTCGGAACCATCAGGGCGTCCTGCCGGGTGCCGAGCCGCAGGGTGGCGTCCGCGTACGCGCCGGGGCGGAGCGAGCCGTCGTCATTCGCTGCCCGGGCGCGAAGGCGGACGGTTCGTGTGGAGGGCTCGATGCGCGGCTCGATGGCGTAGACGCTCGCCGAGTACGTCTGGTTGCTCCCGCGGACCTGGAAGGTGACCGTTTGTCCCGTTTCGATGCGGCCGCCGTATTTCTCCGGAACGGACAGGTCGACTTTCATCGGATTCAGCGACTGGAGGGTCGTGATCGGCGTCTGCGGGGAGATGTAGCTGCCTTCGCTGACGTTGCGAAGACCGACGGTGCCGCTGAACGGCGCGCGAACCTTGGTCTTCTCGATCCGCGCTTCTACGAGCTCGAGTTCGGCCTGAAGGACGCTGACTTCATTCGCCACGGCATCGTATTCTTCCTGACTGACGCCCCCGCGGTCGAGCAGCCGTTTTTGCCGTTCTTCGCGGTCTTCCGCCAGCTGCAGTCGGTACTCGAGGCGGCTACGCTCTGCGCGGAGTTCGGCGTCGTTGATCGTCAGGAGAAGCTGCCCGGCTTGCACGCGCGCCCCTTCTTCGAACCGGATCGACGTTACTTTCCCCGCCGACTCGGCCGTCAGGTCTACGGACTCGTTCGCGCGGAGCGTGGCGCTCGTCTGCAGCGTTTCGGTGACGCGGGAAGGCTGAACGGCGAGGACGTCAACCCCGAGCGGCTGACTGCCTCCGCCCCCGCCGGAGCCGTTGGCCGGTGCCGACGCGAACAACCGGGGGATAGCGAGACCCGCCAGCAATAGCACAACGGCGCCGATGACGAAAAGAGGCGCCCTGCTACGGGCTTCGTCGGACGAGGGGGAAGAAGGGGACGAAGAAGCGGTAGACATGTTAAGCGGCCGCAGGACGGAAAGAGAGAGCCGGGGTGCCGATCCCGGTGGAGGCGCCGATCCTTACCCATCGCAGACCGGGCGGGTTCATTCCATTTGTGCGTTGGGACCGGTCTCGTGCGCTTCGTTACAAGGCAAAGCGCGAAAATGTCACGAGCGGTAGGGTCAGGCGGATGAGTGGCAGGGGAATGGCGAATGGGGAATGGCGAATGTGAAATGGGGAATGGCGAATGGCGAATGGCGAATTTGGAATGGGGAGTGGGGAATGGGGAATCATGAAGGGCGAATGGGAATGGGAGTCCGGAGGGGGAGATGGGGGCAGTCTTCAATGGAACGGGGCGGTAGAACCGGGACCATACGGGGTGGTAAGCCGTGAACATCATCGGTTCGGGTATCCTGCCCGCCGCCGCGCGGTACGCATTTTCCTTTTTCGCGACCTATCAACTTCGCACGTCGACATGCAAGTCAC
>JAAAOT010000006.1 GCA_009908725.1 Bacteroidota bacterium
GAGGGGGCGTGTGAGACGTCTTCTTTGGTGTCGTCATGGTTCCTAACGTCGGGATGAGGAGATCGCCCCTACCCTCATACACAAAATCTGTTGCAGTCTCCTCCCTTTCCCCCATTCTCCCCTTCCCCCATTCTCCCCTTCCCCCTTACCCGCTTCCCTGACCCTCACATCTTAACCCAGGCCTCGCCGCTTTCGGACGACTTCATGATGGCGCGGACGATCTGGATGTCGGCGAGTCCTTCGCTGCCGGGAACGATGGGGGCGGTTCCGTCCCGGAGGGCCCGGGCGTCGTTGTCCATCTGCCGGGCCTGTTGATCGCCGCCGGCGGGCGGGAGCCGGGTGCCGTCGCTCGTCCGGCCGCGGACTCCGCTGTACGTCTGGAAGGGACGGAGTTGGTACGACCCGTCTGTGCACTCGACATCGAGGTAGTTGGTGGCCTTGCCAAAGCTCGTCTCCCCGCGGGCGGTTATGCCGTCCGGGAATCGCAGCTCGAAGGTGGCAAACTCCGGCACCTCGCTGTACATCTCGTCTCGCTCGGACCACAGTCGGCCTTTCACGGCGATCGGCTCCATCCCCGTGGCGTAGCGCGCCGCATTGATGGGGTAGACGCCCATGTCGTAGAGCGCGCCGCCGCCCAGGTCTGGATCGCGCCGCCAGTCGTCCGGGTCGGGGTGAGCCCCGCTGTAGCCTGCGCCGGTCCGTACGGTCGTCACCGCGCCGTAGGTCTGCTCGCGGGCGTAGCGCATGATCGTCCGGTTGTTCGGCTCGTGCTGTAGCCGGTACCCGACCGTGAGTTGCACGCCGTTGCGGTCGGCCGCGTCCATGATCGACTGGCACTCCGCCTCGTCCATAGCCATCGGCTTTTCGCACCACACGTGCTTCCCCGCGTCCGCGGCCTTGATCGCATCCCGGGCATGGACTCCGGGCGGCGTCACGATGTAGACGACGTCGATGTCGTCGTTATTCGCGATGTCCGGCAGCGTCTCGTAACTGTAGACGTTGCGGTCTGGGATGTCGTACTGCCGCTGCCAGCGGGGAATCTTTTCGGGGGAGCCGGTGACGATGCCCCGCAACGCGCAGTGTTCGGTGTCCTGAAGGGCCGGTGCCAGCTGGGTGGTGCTGTACGTGCCGAGCCCGCAGAGCGCGACGCCGACCGGTGCCT
The DNA here is from genome assembly GCA_009908725.1 of Bacteroidota bacterium. Lineage (GTDB taxonomy): Bacteria > Bacteroidota > Rhodothermia > Rhodothermales > Salinibacteraceae > Longibacter. The sequence goes on from JAAAOT010000006.1 coordinate 1,163, forward strand.
GTCGCCGCGGAAGCAGCACCGCGGGCGCCCCCACCGCGCCAATGGCCAGCGCCGAGCCGGCCTGCTTCAGGAACGTTCGACGCGAGGAGGTGCGGGGGGCGAGGTCATCGGGCATATCGGGACGCGTCAATGTGTGGACGTCGAGGATCGGAGGCGCCAGAGGGGTGACCGGTGTACGAACAACGACGGTTCCTCGTTGCGCGACCGGTCCCTCATGGTGGGACAGGCTCGCCGTCCTGAACAAACTCCGACCCACTACCCGCAATCGTCAAAAATCCCCCGGCACCGTCGCCCCGGCGAGTTGCCAGAGACCGTACCGGGGGTATCGACACGTGGAGACTCAAAGAGTCCACCGGAGCATTTGAGAACCGCTAATTCAGCAGGGCCCGTGCCCGCGGGAATAGAATATGGTTCTCTTTGTGGACGTGCCGGTGCATATCCGTTTCCAGGTCCCGGAGCCCGTCGATCAGGGCGCGGAAGGTGGGGCAGGCCCACTCCGGTGCCGTGTAGTCGTTGCTGAGGTCACGGAGCGTCTGGAGCGCTTCGCCGGCTTCGTCGTGTTCAGCGATCATCTCCTGCATCGGTCCGGAAAGATGGGTCGCATCGGTTTCATCGGTGGCCGTGCGGATCAGCGGAAAGACGATTTCCTCTTCCTTGCGCATGTGGTCGACCAACTCGTCACGGAGGTCGGTGAAGACGCGCCGCGCTTCGCTCACCCACGTTGCCTCGTCGCCGTGGGCGCGCTCGACCCGTTTGAAGTGGCGGCTCAACCGCGGCAACTCGGACCGCAGAAAGGTGTGGTGTGTGGCGATGATGTGGTCGATCAATTCGTCCAGCGGGCGATCGGTCCATGCTTCGGAAGGCTCCTCGGCCGGGCCGGTGGATGCGTCGAGCATCGTGCCCACGGTTTCCGGGTCCAGTCCCTTCAGCGCAGCGGCTTCCCGCAGCGACCGACCCCCGCCGCAGCAATAGTCATTTTCAGGCGGTCGAAGACACGGGCACGGTCGGGACGCTCAGCAACGAGATCGCCCGCGGAGGTGTCGAGCAGGTTGGAAACAGTCATGGTATCGGGGTTTGAGGTTTGAGGTGCGAGGGGAAGGGGAAAAAGGGGGAGGGGGAGAAAGCACAGTATGTGCGAACCCTCATCGGTTGAGTGCGATCGATACGCTGGTGGATCGATGGACAATCACGGAGAGCTAGGGTTGTGTTTCCTTGCTGAGGTGGGCGCTTCCGGGTCGTTCGCCATAGCGTTTGATGTTCGGTCATCGAATCTCCTCGCGTTTCGCCCTTCGCCCTTCGCCCTTTGCCCTTGAACAGACTCCGCGCAAGCGGGGATAGACCCAGAT
>JAAAOT010000182.1 GCA_009908725.1 Bacteroidota bacterium
CTCACGACGCCCGTCGGCGGTGGCATCCGCTCCCTGAACGTGGCGCTGCGCCAGCAGCTCGACCTCTTCGCCTGCGTCCGCCCCGTCCGCTACTTCGACGGTGTGCCGGCTCAGGTCGTGGATCCGGAGAAGGTCGACATGACCATCTTCCGTGAGAACTCCGAAGACATCTACGCCGGGATCGAGTACCGCGCCGGCTCCGATCAGGCCAACAAGCTCATCGACTTTCTCCAGGATGAGCTTGGCGCCACGACGATCCGCTTTCCCGAGACGAGCGGCATCGGCATCAAACCCGTCAGCGAGGAGGGCACCAAGCGCCTTGTCCGCTCCGCCATCGACTACGCCATCGAGCGCGGGGACGACAGCGTGACGCTCGTCCACAAGGGCAACATCATGAAGTTCACCGAGGGCGCCTTCCGCGACTGGGGCTACGAGGTTGCGAAGGAAGACTACGGTTCGGAGGATCTGGACGGCGGTCCGTGGCAGGTCATCACGCTCGACGACGGCCGCGAGATCATCGTGAAGGACGTCATCGCCGATGCCTTCCTCCAGCAGATTATCCTGCGCCCGGAGGAGTACGACATCATCGCGACGATGAACCTGAACGGCGATTACATCTCCGACGCGCTCGCCGCACAGGTCGGCGGGATCGGGATCGCCCCCGGCGCCAACATCAACTACAACACCGGCCAGTCGATCTTTGAGGCCACCCACGGGACGGCGCCGAAGTATGCCGGGCAGGACAAAGTGAACCCGAGCTCGATCATTCTCTCGGGCGAGATGATGTTCCGCTACATGGGCTGGAACGAAGCCGCGGACCTGATCCTGGATGGCATCGAGAAAACCATCTCGCAGAAGCGCGTGACCTACGACTTCCACCGCGCGATGGACAACGCAGAGCTCCTGAAGTGCTCCGAGTTCGGCGAAGCCGTTGCCGACAACATGTAAACCGCTGCTGCAACGCTGGCCGATTCGTCGGCCCATCCGGCGCCGCTCCGTTCTCGGGGTGGCGCTTTTTTTATGTTCAAGGTTCAGGGTTCAAGGTTCAGGGTTCAGGGTTCAGTGCAGACCACCAGCGTCGACGGCCGTGCGAGGGTGGTGGTCTGAGTGGTGCCGTCACGCAGTTCGGTGTGGCGAATCTTGCCTCCCGTATTCGCGGTGTAGGCGAGAACGCCGAACACGCCGATCGCGGCAACGAGTAGACTCACAGCGGCGACCCGCGGGATATCGCTTCGGCGTCGCCAGATCAGAAGGGCGAGCGCGACGGTCCCAAGAAGAGCCGTCAACAGGAAGGCGATCAACGCTACCTCTTCGTGCGTCTCGATGATGTCATGGGAGATTCCAGGCAGCTCCTCGACGATCTCCTCCGCTCCCTCCCCGGAAAAGTAGGCGCCGACGGCTCCGAGGCCCGACGCAACGAACAGGCCGAGAGCCACGCGAATGACCGCATCCTGCAATCGCCACAGACCGTAGGCCAGAATTGCAGCACCGAACAGGACGCCGAGAACCGGGATGTGATTGATGATGAGATGCAGATGGGCAGAACTCATGCTCGGTCGGGTCGATGAACGAATCCAGAACAGTCACACCAAAAGCACAGCTGCTGCGACATCACGCCGATAGGTCGTCGGTCGCGAAGCTACGAATGTCGAAACGTGCCTGAACGGGCAGCACGTAGACTTTGCCATCGCCCCGATGGCCTGTGCTGGCTGCGTCCGCGATCTCGCGAGCAATCTCGTCAGCACGATCTTCTAAACAGACGACTTCGAGTTTGACCTTGCGCGTGTACGGGGCGATGTCTTCGTCGTAGGATTGCTGACCGGTCGCATCCGGTTCGAGCCCGAACCCTTCGATGTCTGTGAAACTTGCCCCGGGAGCGTGGACCTGTCGAAGCCTCTCGACGACAGACTCCTTCATGTTGGGCCGGATGTACGCTACAATCATGTTCATGGCCTGTACCTGCACCTGGTTTGTGTGGAAGGACACCGTGCTGCAAGCGTATCAAAGCGATGCCAGAGACTGGATGGCGCATTGAGCATTATGATCGGGTGATCGTCTCGGCACGGGGCTGCTCTGATTCGAGGAGCTCTTCGTTTGTCGGCTTCGTGTCCGGGTTGAACCAACCGTAGAGCGTCGGAAGCACGAGGAGCGTCGATGCCACGAGCGTCGGGATCCCGCCCACGACCACGGCGGCAAGCGGTCGCTGAACGTTGGCCCCGATGCCCTCGGCCATCAGGAGCGGCACAAGCCCCAGGAGCGTCGTGAGTGTGGTCATCAGGATCGGACGCAGCCGAAGCAATGCACCGGAACGCACGGCTCGGATCGTCGACACCCCCTTCTCGCGGAGGGTATCGATGAAGCTGATCATCACGACGCCATTCTGCACGGCAATCCCCAGAATCGCGATGAACCCGACCGAGGCCGGGACGCTCATGTACAGTCCCATCGCCTTCAGCAGCACGATCCCGCCGACGACAGACAGCGGGATGTTCAGAAAGACGAGCACA
>JAAAOT010000260.1 GCA_009908725.1 Bacteroidota bacterium
TCGAGCTCGGCTTCGGCACGGGGGAGCTCCGGATGAAAACGAGCATCGACGTCGCGGATGATCGCATTTCCGTGCCGCTGGTTCGCAACCTCGTCACCGCCAACGTGGTCGTGATGAACCGGTACGTGGGAGCGCTGCGGCGCGTCGCATTTGACCACGAACGACCGGAAGACGTGCTCGGAGACATGCGATAACAGTCCGCTCGCCGACGTTCTGCCTGACCGGTTGAATGCCGCCTGCACGGCAGCCGACCTGCAACACGTCGCCCCCTGGAAGGTATATATTGTGGAGTTCGATTGAACGGTGGCGTTCTCGCTGCGAGCCGGTTACCCGGCCGTCTCCGGTTCGTGTACCGTCATCGTGCGTCGGTTGCGCCTGTAGCACTCCCTCGCAGGGGAGGGTATCGGCGGGCGTCCGGCCTCACGCGGGTCTGCCGCGTTCATGATCTGATCAAAAGCTATCATCGCCTTTGTACAAGCCCGAAACGGAGAAGTCAGACGAAACCGCCATCCTGGTCGGCGTCATCAGCGCCGATGAATCGCGCTGGGACGTTCGCGACCACCTGAATGAGCTCGAGCAACTGGCGCGAACCGCCGGTGCCGACGTGGTGGACCGGATGACGCAATCCCTTGATCGCCCCGATCCCTCTACATTTCTCGGGTCGGGAAAAGTCAAAGAACTGAAACGTCGTGCCGCCGAACTTGGCGCCGACATGGTGATCTTCGACGACGACCTCTCGCCCGTACAGGTGCGGAATGTTGAGAAGGAGGTCAACTGCAAGCTGCTGGATCGCTCCGGTCTGATCCTGGACATTTTTGCCAGCCGGGCCAAGACGGCAGCGGCGAAAACGCAGGTTGAACTGGCGCAATTGGACTATCTCAGTTCCCGTCTAACGCGGCGCTGGACCCACCTTTCGCGGCAGTCGGGAGGGATTGGAACGAAGGGGCCGGGTGAGAAGCAGATCGAGACGGACCGGCGCCTGATCGACAAACGCATGGCGAAGCTCCGCGAGAAGCTGGAGAAGATCGATCGCCAGCGGACGACCCAGCGAAAAGGGCGTCACACCTACACGACGGTGTCGCTCGTCGGCTACACGAATGCCGGAAAGTCGACGCTCATGAATGCCCTGGCCGACGACACGCGCGTTCTGGCGGAAGACCGCCTCTTCGCGACGCTGGACGCCACGACGCGGACCGTCGAACTCGACTCCAACAAGGAAATCCTGCTCTCCGACACGGTCGGCTTCATCCGCAAGCTGCCCCACCGTCTCATCGAGAGCTTCAAGAGCACCCTGGATGAGGTTCGCGAGGCCGATGCCCTCGTGCACGTCGTGGACGTTACGCATCCGCGGTTCGAGGACCACATGGATGTAGTAAACGAAACGCTGCACGAGATCGACGCCGACGACGTACCGACGCTTATCGTCTTCAACAAGGTCGATGCACAGGAGGATGCCCACCTGATCCGCGCCCTTAAGCGGGATTATCCGGACGCATCGTTTGTGTCGGCCCTCCGTGGGATGGGTCTCGAAGCGCTGAAAGACGACCTGCTCGCGCTGATCGAGCGGGACTACGTCGAGCGCGTCTCCTACGTGCCGGTCACCGAGCCGAAGACTATTTCCAGCATCCATCGCCTGGCGGATGTTCTGAGCGAGGAGTACGTGTACGCGCAGGGCATCCCGACCGCACACGGCGACGGATCCGACGGCGCGACGTTCGACAGCCCGCAGGCCGTTGCACGCATGCATTATCGCGCCGCCCCTCGGAACGCCGAGCGGATCGAGCGGATGGTCCAATCCTTCGGCCCGCTCCGGGTCATCGGCCCCGACGGCGATCCGCTCCCGCAGGATGCGCCCGACGAGGCCGGCAATGTGGCCGGGGCGCCAGATGTCGGAGCGGTCGTGGTCGAAGCGGTCGAACCGCCGCCGGACGCAGCCGACACAACATCTCCGGGAACGACGTGACGGACCCGAGATATCCGCCTGACAATCTTTCATCTGCGGAGCACCGGCACAGCCATTGCGTATTAGATGGTGTGTAGTACTGCCGGGGACGCTTACCGGCAACCCCTCCACCCCCAGTTTTCTGGATTGACCTGTCACGCCGATGAAGGTACAGGACGCTATCAATACCGCCATTCCGGCCCTCCACACGACCGATACGGTTGAGGACGCGCTCGGACTGCTCATGGAGCACCGCGTGCGCCATCTGCCGGTCGTGGATGAGAATGACCACCTCGTCGGTGTAATCTCTGAAGACCAGATGATGGGTGCGAACGGTCCGGACGATGCGGTCGGGTCGCTTCTCGGGAATCGCCCTGTGAGCGTCAGGCCGCAGGAGCACATCTTCGACGCGGCCCGGACGATGGTCGAGCACGGTCTGAGCACCGTGCCGGTCACCCCGCCAAACGAGACCCGCTACCTCGGGCTCATTCGCCGCCACGACATCTTCGACGAGTTCGCCAAGCTGATGGCGACGCAGCGATCGGGTGCTATCATCGCGCTCGAAGTGGATCAGCGCGACTATGCCTTGGCGAAGCTCGTCCACCTGATCGAACAGAACGATGCAAAGGTGCTTGCCGTCGCGTCCGAGGAGCCGGACTCGTCCACTGAGAAGATTCGCGTCACGCTCAAGCTGAACGTGACTGACACCACCCGCATCCGTCACGTGCTCGAGCACAACGACTACCACGTGATCGCCAGCTTCGGAGAAGACGATTCCGAGATGCAGAGTCGCGTCGAAGAGTTTATGCGGTACCTGGAGGTTTAGCGGACCATGGGACCGATCCCTTCTCGACGCCTGCCCTCCCAGCCCGTCTGTAGATGATGAGCAATGCCGATTCGGCGTCCACGGTCGCATCTGTCCTTCAGTCCATGACGTTGCTCGCCACGTTGTCCACGGCGGAGAACGTACGAAGCAGCGTTGCGCAGCGTCGAGCCGGACTCGATCCGTCGGCGCAAGAGCCTCCGGGCCGTGCGAGTGCCTCTCTACGTACCACGGGGCGTGAACTCATGGACCTGCTCATGCAGGTGGTCCTCGGTCACATGCATCTCGTCGAGCAGGATGAACGCCCGATCGCTGTGGCCGTCCGTCACTTCGATCTGCTGATGAAACTGCGCCGGTCGGAGCGTCTGCTCCACAATATGCATCAACGCCTTTTGAGCCTCTACCCCGACGTGTCGGAGTCCCTCGTCGAAGAAGCGCGGGCCGTGCACGGTGAGATCGAACGTCTGATCGAAGCCGACGAAGAGGACCTGCTGGCCAACCTCGACACCGCGGCAGAACGGGCCATCAGCTTTGTCGTCTGGGCGCGACACGAGGTTTGACCGTGAACGGGTGTTGAGGTGTTGAGATGTTAAGGTGTTGAGGTGTTAAGGTGTTGAGGTGTTCAGGTGTTAATGTGCTGGGGTGTTAACGTCTTCTGGGTTGGGGCCGATAATCCGTGCAGGGTGCCGCTTAGAAATTGTCGAGTGGGTGTTCACGGTTGCGCGCCCTGAAGCGGAACGCCCGAACCCCCATTCCCCCGAACCCCCATTCCCCCGAACCGCAAACCCCAACCTCCCACGTTTGCGAACAGTTCGCACGGCGCATTTGACTGAACTCTGGCGCGACCGTAACGTATAGGTATGGATCTGAGATCAGCATCCTGATCCCCGGTCTGTACGAACGTTCTGCTTCGCCAATTTTAGCGCCCATGAGCAACACAACCGACCTGCCCGATCGCGCGATCAGCGAGTACGCGGCGTCCAATATCCAGGTTCTTGAAGGCAAGCGTCCCGCCATGTACATCGGCGATGTGGGCATTCGCGGCCTTCATCACCTTGTCTACGAGGTGCTGGACAACTCGATCGATGAGGCCCTCGCCGGGCACTGCGATTCGATCGCCGTGGAAATCAATGAGGACGGGTCGGTCTCGGTCAAGGATAACGGGCGTGGCATCCCGGTCGACACCCACCCGGTCGAGAACCGGTCCGCGCTGGAGGTGGTGATGACCGTCCTTCACGCCGGCGGAAAGTTCGACAAGGACAGCTACAAAGTGTCCGGCGGCCTTCACGGCGTTGGCGTGTCCTGCGTCAATGCTCTCGCGAAGAAGTTTCAGGCGACGGTCTGGCGCGACGGCTCGGTGTGGGAGCAGAGCTACGTATGCGGCGTGCCGGATGGCCCGGTCGAGGAAGTCCGCCCGATGCGGGACGACGAAGAGACGGGTACGCACATCCGCTTCTGGCCGGACGATGAGATCTTCAAGATAACCGATTTCCGGTTCGACACGCTCTCGGATCGCCTTCGCGAGCTGGCGTACCTGAATAGTGGCGTTGCCATTACGCTGACGGATCACCGAGAAGAAGATCCTGAGCTTCAGTCCGAGCGCTATTACTCGGAGGGTGGCGTGGCCGAGTTCGTCGAATACCTCGACGAAGGACGCGACTCCCTGCTCGATGAGACGATCTACATTACGGAGGACGGCGAGGTCCCTGTGGAGCTCGCGATGCAGTGGAATGACACGTACAACGAAAACGTCCTTTCCTTCGTCAATAACATCAATACCCACGAAGGCGGCACGCACGTCTCTGGGTTCCGCCGTGCGCTGACGCGGACGTTGAAAGGGTATGCGCAGAATAACGGCCTCCTGAAGAAGGTCAAGTTCGACCTTTCGGGTGACGACTTCCGTGAAGGTCTGACGGCGGTCCTCTCCGTGAAGGTGGCGGAGCCGCAGTTCGAGGGACAGACGAAAACCAAACTCGGCAACTCGGAAGTGCAGGGCGTCGTCGAGTCGCTGATCAACACCGCGCTCGGGCGCTGGCTCGAAGATCATCCGAAGCAGGCCGAGCGGATTATCAATAAGGTGATTCTCGCCGCCCAGGCCCGCGCCGCCGCCCGGAAGGCACGCGAACTGGTACAGCGGAAGAACGCGTTCACCGGAGGTGGCCTTCCCGGCAAGCTGGCGGACTGCACGTCTCGCGATCCCGAAGAATCCGAGCTCTACCTGGTTGAGGGCGACTCCGCCGGCGGTTCGGCCAAGCAGGCGCGGGACCGGCACTTCCAGGCCATTCTCCCGCTCCGGGGTAAGATCCTGAACGTCGAGAAAGCGCGACTCGACCGCATCCTGGAGAACAACGAGATCAAGAACATGGTGACGGCGCTCGGCACCGGACTCACCTCCACGGAGGAGGAGTTCGACCTGTCGCGCCTGCGCTACCACAAGATTGTTCTGATGACCGATGCGGACGTGGACGGCGCCCACATCCGGACGCTGCTACTCACGTTCATCTACCGGCAGCTTCGCCCGCTGCTCGAGAAAGGCTACATCTATATCGCTCTGCCCCCGCTCTACCGCATCAATCACGGGCGGAACGAGGAGTACCTCTGGACGGAAGGCGCGATGCAGAACCGCATGCGCGAGTTGCGGGAAGAGGGCAAAAAGCCTGGCCTGCAGCGCTACAAGGGGCTCGGCGAAATGAACCCCGAGCAGCTCTGGACGACTACCATGGACCCGGAGACCCGGAAGACGCAGCAGGTGACGATCGAGGACGCGGCAGCGGCTGACAAGATTTTTTCCACCCTCATGGGGGACGCGGTGGAGCCCCGTCGCAAGTTTATCGAGCGCAACGCCAAGTACGCAACGATCGACGTGTAGTCTGCCTCGATGGGCAGATTCGGCATGACGGCCGAGATGCCGAACGGTCTCTCCCTGACTCCTTATTCGCCGATGCCAGGCTCCTCGCCCCATTCGCCGCCCGAATCCGTGCCGGACGTGTCCGTCGTGGTGCCGGTATATGATGAGGTGAAGTCCCTCCCCGAACTCGTCCGGCGTATCCGGACGGCTTGCACGGAGAACGGCCTTACGTTCGACATCTGGCTCGTCGACGACGGCTCACGCGACGGCTCGTGGGAAGAGATCGACCGGCTCCACGAGGAGGATGATCGCGTAGCCGGCATTCGCTTTCAGCGCAACTACGGCAAGTCTGCCGCCCTTGCCGTCGGGTTCGAGCACGCCCGGGGGCAGTATGTCGTGACGATGGACGCTGACCTGCAGGACGACCCGGCGGAGATCCCCGAGCTCATCGACCTTCTGCGGGACGGTCACGATCTCGTCAGCGGATGGAAGAAACGGCGTCAGGATCCTTTGAGCAAAACCGTGCCCAGCCGGTTTTTTAATTTCGTCACCCGAAAAATCTCCGGGCTCGACCTCCACGACTTCAACTGCGGCCTGAAGGCTTACCGACGCGAGGTGGTGAAAAGCGTCGACGTGTACGGTGAGCTGCACCGCTACATCCCCCTGCTGGCCAAATGGGAGGGATACGACCGCATCACGGAGAAGCCGGTCAAACATCACCCACGGAAATACGGCCGGACCAAGTTCGGTTTTGAACGCTTCATCCGGGGCTTTCTCGACCTGGTGACGGTGATCTTTTTGACCCGTTTCGCCGTTCGGCCCATGCACTTCTTCGGGTCCATCGGGACGGTGGCCTTTCTGTTCGGCTTCATCATCAGCTTGTGGCTGACGGTCGACAAGCTCGTGTTCGGAGAAGCACTGAGTGATCGCCCACTGCTCCTCTTCGGCGCGTTGCTGATCCTCTTCGGCGCGCAAATGTTCACGACGGGCTTGCTCGGGGAGATCGTCATTCAGCCGCGCATGGAGGAAACCGCGTCGTATCAGGTCGCGGAAATCCGGACTACCCCCGATCCCGCGGTCGAAGAGCCTTCCGTCGACGATCCCTCTGTCGATGATTCCCCGTCGGAAACGCCGTCTCCGTCCTACACGTCACCGTAGTCGCCGTCGCAGGTCCTGAAGGGTTACCGTAGACGAAAAGGGGAGAAACCGGACTGTGGGTCGGCAGTTGCCCTCTGAAATGCCTGCAGCTACAAACCTTCCCGCTGCCATGACGAAGCGAACGCTTGGCGCCAACGGACCGGCTGTGTCCGCCATCGGCCTCGGCTGTATGGGTATGTCCGAATTTTACGGCACAGCGGACGAGTCCCGCGCGGAGGATACACTGCTACGAGCACTCGAGCTCGGGGTCACGTTCTTCGATACCGCGGACATGTATGGACCGTTTACAAATGAAAAGCTCATCGGTGACATCCTGAAGCCCTACCGGTCCCGCATTACCCTGGCGACGAAGTTCGGGATCGTGCGGGATGAAGATGGCGGGATGCACGGGTTGAACGGACGCCCGTCGTACGTCCACGAGGCCTGCCATGCGAGTCTTCGGCGCCTCGGGACCGACCACATCGACCTCTACTACCTCCACCGTGTGGATCCGGACGTGCCGATCGAGGAAACGGTCGGCGCGATGGGACAGCTCGTTGACGCCGGAAAGGTTCGGTTCCTGGGTTTGTCCGAGGCAGCGGCTGAGACGATCCGCCGCGCGCACCGGGAGCGAACGATTACCGCACTCCAGACGGAATACTCGCTCTGGAGCCGTGAGCCGGAGAAGGACATTCTGGACACGGTGCGTGAGCTCGGGATCGGCTTCGTGCCGTACAGTCCACTCGGACGCGGCTTCCTGACGGGCCGGTTTACATCGCCGGATGACCTGCCTGAAGATGACTGGCGTCGCCATAACCCGCGCTTTCAGGGGGAGAACTTCGAAAAGAACCTGGAGCTGGTCGATGCCGTGGAGGCGATGGCGTCGGAGAAAGGCGTGAGCCCGGCCCAGCTTGCCCTGGCCTGGGTTCTTCATCAGGGAGACGACGTCGTGCCGATTCCGGGGACGACCCGCCCGGAGCACCTGGAGGCAAACGCCGAATCGCTACAGATCGATCTTTCTGCCGACGAGCTTCAGCACCTGGACGAGATCGCACCGCCCGGCGTTGCGGTCGGCGACCGGTACCCCGATATGAGCACCGTGAACGGGTAAGCCCACTCTTGTACTCGCGGTCCACGTCTCGCCCCGTCTTATGGCACGTATTGCTGTCGTCGGCCCGGTTCATCCGTATCGCGGAGGGATCGCCCACTTCACGGAAATGACCGTCGATGTACTACAGAAACGCGGTCACGACGTCCGCCCGATCAGCTTTTCGCGACAGTATCCGGAACGGCTTTTCCCCGGGAAAACTCAGTACGAGCCGAAGGAGACGCCCCCGGCAGCGGTTGCCGGTGCCCCGAGGATGATCGACAGCATCCTTCCGTGGACCTGGATCCAGACGGCAGCGCATGTCGCCTTCCTGTTTCAGTACTGGATGCCTTTTTTCGCTCCAGCGTACGGACTGATGGCGCGGTGGCTTCGGTGGCAGGGCATCCCGTCCCTGGCGCTTGTCCACAACGCGCTTCCACACGAGCGGCACCTGCTGGATGCCCGGCTCAGCCGGTTCTTTCTGTCGGCCTGCCGGGGGCACGTAGTCATGTCGGATGCCGTCGCGGCGGATGTCGCCGCGCTCTGCGGTGAGCACGTGCGCATTCAGCAGATCGATCATCCGGTCTACGAACGGTTCGGGGATCCCGTCGATCGCTCTGACGCCCGGGCCCGCCTTCACCTTCCGCAGGATGCGCCCGTGCTTCTGTTCTTCGGGTTTATCCGCGAGTACAAAGGTCTTCACGTCCTACTCGAGGCAATGCCGGGCATCCGAGAGGCCCTGCCGGAGGTGAAGCTCGTGGTCGCCGGGGAGGCCTACGAGGATCCGGAGCGGTACCGATCGTTGATCCGGGACCGCGGCCTGGAGGAGACGGTCATCTGGCACGACGGCTACATCCCCGGAGACGACGTCCCGGCGTATTTCGGAGCGGCCGACCTCGTCGTTCAGCCGTACGTCAGCGCGACCCAGAGCGGCGTGGCGCAGATAGCATTTCACTTCGAGACGCCAATGGTCGTGACCGACGTCGGGGGCCTGGCCGAGGTCGTGCCGCATGAAGACGCCGGCCTGGTGGTCCCGCCGGAAGACCCGCCGGCACTGGCGGCTGGGGTCGTGCGATTCTTTGAAAACGGCATGGCGCCGGCGCTTTGCGCGGGGGCTCAGCGCCAGAAGGAAAAACATTCGCCGGACCGACTCGGGGAAGCGGTCGAGCGACTAGCTATATTAAGGTGACGAGCTTCAATTTACATTTCTCAAATCTTAGAAAGTGTGGCCTTCCCTTGGTTGGCTTTTAAACGCTTTATCGTAACCTCGATTTCATCTCCTTCTTGCCACTCATCCATAAAGTTTGGGGAAAGCTTGCTGGAGTGTAAGAGCCCAGTTGCTTTCTCACCATTTTCTGACTGGTGGATGGTGATGAACAAGCCATGCTTCCTGTGTTTTCCGTCTACTACTCCGGCTACTTGGTCTCCGGCCGACATTTCTGCATTTACATAGGCCCATGGGTCTATAGTTGTAAGCTCTTTGTATCGGCCATAAGCGACAGACCGAGGCTGACTCAAGTCATATAATCTGTCTAGTTTCGTTTCCCGCAAGACACTCTCCAGACGCGCATGAAGCTCATCTGCGCTATTTGAGAGATAGCGTACAAATCCATAGGCGTTACGGATTTCACTTCTTTCGTTGTAATGCGTAGAAGCGTCTGCTATACGTTTCGAGATTGATTCTGCAAGTCTTCTATCATCAAGGAAAGTGTCCTCGGCAATAGCACTCAGATACTGAATATTTTTGCATATGCCAAGGTGCACATCGCCCGCAGGCCCGATGTGTATCAAGTCATCCTTGTTGATTATATCAGTGCGAAGATGTTCAGTAACGACACAGTTGGATTCGACAAGTTCATGCAGCTCACGTTGAACTGACTGGCCGTCAAAACCAAGATGTTCTAAATCCAGGTTTAAGTTCCGAACCTTGTGAAATCCTTCAGCTCCGCTTGGACCTTGCTTATCTTCCCGTAGCTTAAGCCACTGTAAGATCGCGTATCTTATGAAGTGGCTTGGGTTGTCATCTGTTTTGTTTAACTTAAATAGATTCTTAACGTAACCGTTGTTATCTCCGTAGTATCGTTTGTCGATACGAAATACTACATTACTAAGTGTCTGCTTACTAAGCTTATACTCACCATTAGTTGCTCTAATCTGGAAAATATCATCGTCAGATATATGTCCACTCCGACAAAACTCTAGAAATATTTCCATCGCCCGCCGGATATTGCGGCCAGCGAGACCAACGATCATATTGCGAAGGAAGTTGTCATAATTGAATAGAGAATGCTTTAGTGCTTTCAGATAAGATCCTTGATCCTTGCGTTTGTACTTTATCGTGTATCCTTGAGAGGTATCATAACTGAGCTCTTCATTCGGGTTGTCTGACTCCATCTCATCTATAGCTAAATCAATGCGCCGAGATAAGACTGATTGGAATGAAGGTGCTTCGATTCGGAAGAGTAAATCTTTAATAGCTGTATCTAACGGCGGATCATCTTTATGGCTATCATATGTCTGCTCCCGTATGGGAAGAAATACAATGCACTTAAACTCACTCTGTATCCACTTTGCGACTTGGAACATTAAAAGTTGTTCATCCCGTACGCCCCGGTCGGCGTTATCGAGAACAACAACGGGAGTACGTTGGCGCTCTGCTCCTAGGTGTCGGAAAAGCGCATTCAAGCGTTGTTTGGGGTCTTCTCTAAGTTCCTTTAGAGTGTTGTAGACCTCTCGTTTATAGTCTGGATGCTCAGTGCCGAGGACTGCCAATTCTCCTCGCTTAAGCTTGCTCAACTCTGGGTGAAATAACGTCTTGAGGTTTTCTAAGCTTTCGAAGTCTGTTTGCGCTGTTGCAGTTAGTTGATCTGATAGCTTGTTACAAACCCAGGGATAGATGTCGTTAGAATTTATCGGCGCATCGTTTAGGTCTACATCTGCCCACAAGGTGGATGATTTGATATCCTTCGGAAGAGCAACCTCACGGAGATAGTCGACAAAGGTGGACTTACCGCTACCAACGTGGCCAATTAGTAGAATAAGCTCTCCCGTTAGTTCTTTTGGTTGGCGCAGCGTGTCGATTAGCTCTTCCGGATCTTCCGTAGTTTGTATTGTACGTGGGTCATTGAAACTCGGTGGGGTTGCGGCACGAATTACTCTGTCGATCGAGTCGATGTAACGGCTTCGACTCTCTGACTGAATGTAAGCGTTCGACACGATGTGGGCCCGCTCCTCTTTGCTCTTGGGGTTAAATAGATGTCGATACTCTAAAGATAGCTGACCACCGAAGTAATTATATCCTATCTCTTTTCCTTGTACTGAGGATCCACCTAGAAGACGTTTAGGCTTCCAGTATTTCTTGTTTTGTCTTATCTGGAGGAAGGAGTCAGCAGAGTCTAGTAACTCTCTGTAGTTACACTCTCTAATAAAAGCATTGAATCGTGCGCTGTTGACGTGGAGGCTTGATCTCTTTACAACCTCTATTGGGGTTTCATTGTCCCATTTTCCGAACCACGTCTCTTCAAAATTTGTAGCGATGATTTTTCTTAGGGGATTCCTGTCAGTCGGAAACTGAGCATTAACCTCTGCTGCATACAATCGAGCCTCACGAAAGCCCTTTTCAACTTTTGCATCAGGGGATTTAGCTTCGATTAATAATACTGGAATGCCTCGCACAGTAATTAGATAGTCGGAATAGTATAGCTTTCTTTTGCTTCCTTTGTCAATGTTTATGCGTCGTATATCTGTCTGTGTCTTAATGTGCTGTTCTGGAATTCCTAGGCCAGTAGGGTGGTCCGATGTCAGGAGTTTGTAAATAAACTTCTGTTCTACATCACTCTCTGACGTAATATTGGCGTCAAACAGCAAGTCATTCACGCTCTCTGGCCGGTGTGTTTTTAAGAGATTGATTATTTCTGATAAGTACTGAGGATAAGAATGTTTTTCGCGGCTGCCCTTTCCATTACATCGCCCATTTCTCTGACGCGCTACACGTGGAACCCCTTCTCCATGTGGAGTTTTTGCAAGGAACCGTCCCCGGCCCGCCGCGCACGCAGACATTCTGCAGCGTCTATTTTAGAATAAGTCTAAACAAGACATCCATCGACCGAATGCCTGTTATGACGCGTACTCTCGCAACCATTTTCGCCGCTCTGCTTCTGGCGGTCAGCCTGACCGCCTGCCAGTCGGGCGGTGAAGAAGAGGACACCGAGCTGATCGTCTATTCCGGACGCAGCCAGGCCCTCGTCGATTCGCTGGTGGAGAAGTACCGCGCACAATCGGACGTGAACGTACAGGTGCGCTACGGAACCGACTCTCAGCTGCTCGCCGCCCTGCAGGAGGAAGGCGACCAGAGCTCGGCGGACGTGTTCTGGGCCAACACCGCCGGCGCTCTCGGCAACGCGGTCAACAACGATCTGCTAGCCGAACTCCCCGACACCCTGAATGCCGTTCCGGATCGGTTCACGTCGGAGAGCGGGAACTGGGTGCCGGTCACCGCTCGCTTCCGGGTTCTTGCCTACAACACGGAGCGGGTCGACACGACCGCCCTGCCGGCCTCCATCGCGGATCTGCCGAGTGCCTCGGACTTCGAGGGCCGCATCGGGTGGACCCCGGCGTACTCGAGCTTCCAGGACTTCGTCACCGCACTTCGCGTCACGAAGGGCGACTCTACCGCCCGGACCTGGCTTCAGGGGATGAAAGAGCTGAACCCGAAGAGCTATACGTCGAATACGCCGATGATTCGCGCGCTCGCCGCCGGTGAGATCGATATCGCGCTGACCAATCATTATTACGTGCTCCGCATCGCAAACCCGGAGTCACAGGGCGAAGAAGCGGAAGAAGGCACGTCCGCCCCGGTCGCGACCTACCACTTTGAGGACGGGGACGTGGGCAACCTTGCGCTTGTGACCGGAGCCGGTGTGCTTCAGACCACCGACCAGTCTGAGGATGCGCAGGACTTCATCCGCTTCCTGCTGTCGGAAGAGGCGCAGACGTACGCGGCCCAGACCGTGAATGAGTACCCCGTCATCGAGGATACAGATGTCCCGCCCTACCTGATGGACGCGGACCAAGCCCTGCGCCTTAGCCCGCAGTTCGACCTGGAGCGCCTCCGTGAGATCGACCGGACGCTGAATCTGCTCCGCGACGAAGATCTGCTCTAACCATCCGTTCTTATTGCGAACGACGGACCGTTCCGGTCCCGTTCGCCGTACGGTGGAGAGCCGTTGGTTTGCGGCCTGGAGGGTGCCCTTGCGGCATGCTCTGGGCCGCAGGCATATGCAGTACCCGCGTCCCTTTGCTCCGGCGGCGCGATCCTCGTCTTACCGAAGCGGATGTCGTCCTCTGTGAATCTGATCGATCGCATACCTCGCTCGCTCCGACGGTGGTACGTCGCGCCCCCGATCGCCGTCGTCGTGCTCGGCGTCATTATTCCGCTCGCCTACCTTTTCGTTCGCGCCGGACAGGCGGAGTGGACGCTCCTGGCCGACCTGGTCTTTCGCGAGCGTACGCTCCGGCTTCTCTGGAATACGGTGGCGCTCACCGCCGGCGTGTTGGGCAGCACCATGCTTCTGGCGTTTCCGCTCGCGTGGCTGACGACCCGGACGTCGATCCCGGGGCGAGGCGCGCTGACGCTTCTTGGCGTCCTCCCGCTGGCCGTGCCGGGCTACGTGATGGCCTACGTGCTACTGTCGACGACCGGTACGTACGGAACGCTGGCGCAGTTGATGGGGTGGGTCCTCCCGCGCCTGTCGGGGTATGACGGCGCCTTAATCGCGCTCAGCCTCGGCACGTATCCGTACCTTTTTCTAAATCTCAGGACGGCGCTCCTGGGGCTGGACCCGGCGCTTGAGGAATCGGCTCAGGCCCTCGGGTACGGACGGTGGGAAGTCTTCCTCCGCGTGGTGCTCCCCCAGCTCCGCCCGGCGTTTCTGTCCGGCGGACTTCTCGTTGTTCTCCACGTGCTCGGGGATTTCGGGGTGGTCTCCCTGATGCGGTTCGAAACGTTCAGCTACGCGCTCTACCTGCAGTACCAGGCGGCCTACGACCGCGTTTACGCCGCGTGCCTCGCACTTATGCTGCTGGCGCTGACCGTTGGGGTGCTCTTTCTGGAAGCCCGACTGCTTCGCGGATTGCTCTTACACCGAACAGGAAGCGGCGCGACGCGGGCTCCCCGCCGCGTGCCACTCGGGTCATGGAGCATCCCCGCCTACCTCTTCGCCCTGGTCGTCGGCGTTGTCTCCGTAGCCGTGCCCGTCCTGACGGTCGCGTACTGGATGGCCGATTCTGCCGTAGCCGGTCTCCCGTGGGCATCCCTCGGTGAATCGCTTTGGGCTTCCGTTTCCGCCTCCGCGCCCGCAGCGGTGCTGGCGGCGGTGCTGGCACTGCCCGTGGCCTACGTCGGCGTTCGCGAACCGTCCCGCGCGACCCGCATCATTGAGCGCGTGGCGTACCTCGGCTATGCGACCCCGCCGCTTGCGTTCGCCCTCGCCCTGATCGTCTTTACGCTCGCGGGCGTGCCGGTCCTGTACCAGACGCTCGCCCTGCTCGTCCTCGCCTACGCGCTCCACTTCATGGCGGAAGCGATCGGTCCCATCCGCAGCGCGCTCTACCAGGCCCCGCCCAACCTGGAAGAGGCGGCGCGCGCTCTGGGACGAACACCGGCTCAGGCCTTTTTCTCCGTGACCGTTCCCATGTTGAAGCGCGGCCTCCTGGTCAGCGTCGCCTTCGTCTTCCTGTCGGCGATGAAAGAGCTGCCGATCACCTTCCTGCTCTCGCCGCCCGGGTTTGAGTCCCTCGCCATGAAGACGTGGAGCGCGGCAAACGAAGCCATGTTCGATGCGGCCGCGCCGTACGCCCTCACCATCATGTTCTTTTCAGCCGCGTTCGTCGGTCTCCTACTCGTTCAAGAAAAATCAAAAAGAACCGAAAAGGTCGGGCGAAAACCTGAGCCGCACGCGTAGTACATGGACACAGTCTAAATTGCGTGCGTACCTCTATTACACGCTTGCACGGAGGCACTGCGCGCCCCGCGGGCCCCGACACGTCTTCTCTCGTGCCGCATCCAGCCATGAGTAGCGAGATTCTTTCCGTCAGTAAACTGTCGAAGCGGTTCACGCCCGACGCTCCGCTCGTCGTTCGAGACGTGTCCTTCGACGTGCGGGACGATGAGATCTTTGCCGTGCTCGGGCCGAGTGGTTGCGGCAAAACCACGATGCTTCGCTGTATCGCGGGGTTTGAACGGGCATCCTCGGGCACCATCCGAATGCGGGGCCGGACGATCGAGGGGCCGGACGCGCACGTTCCACC
>JAAAOT010000232.1 GCA_009908725.1 Bacteroidota bacterium
GGCAGGCGTTCTCCGATGCCGGCTGCTCAAACGCTGCCGCCGACGGAGACGACGTCGAGTGCTGGCGGAGCCAGAGCGACTACCAGGAGTCCGGCGGTCCGGTTGAAGCTGACCCGGACGCCCTTTCCGCACCTGTATTTGAAGCTTCTGTCGCGGGCCTGAACGGTCGGCCGGCGTTGCGATTCTCTCGGAGCGCGGACGATGGCATGACGCCCCCGGACCTGAGTCCGATCAACAGCGACGGACCGTACGGCAGCCACCAGTTCCACGTCGCATTCCGAACGGGGTCGGACGTGACGTCGCAGCAGGTCATCTATGAGGAGGGGGGGACGGTCAACGGGCTCAACCTGTATATTGACGGCGGAGAACTGATCGCGAACGCCTGGAGCGAGAACGAAGGCTGGACGCCGATTGATGCCCGAACCACCGTATCGGCTAATACCTCCTACGTCGTGTCGGTGGTATTCAATGGTTCAGCTACCGACCAGCTTGAGCTCTACGTCAACGATGCACAGACGCCGGTCGACACGGACAGCGACCCATCGGTCGGCGTGCTGGCAGAGCATATCGGTAACATTACCGTCGGGAATGTGAACAATGACACCGAGTTTGCCGGCGGCGTCGACGGGTCGGGGACCGGCGGGTTCGGCTTCGACGGATGGATTAGTGACTTTGCGCACTTCGAAACAGCGACGAACGACGCGCGGCGCCGTATCGTGATGAGTGCCATGGCGGCGAAATACGACGTTGCGCTGACCGGGCAACTCTACACGTTTCCCGGGTCGTCCTCTCGCGTCGCGGGTACCGGAACGGATCTGGATGGAAGTCAGCACTTTACCGCGGAGAGCGAGGGGCTGACCCTGGAAACGACCGCCGGCGGCACAGACGAGTTCACGCTGGTTGGACACAACGGTCTTCCGGGCGACTTTACCGCTGAGACGGATGTGTCCGGAATCGGGACGCGATACGAACGCGTCTGGCGGCTGCAGAAACAGGGAGCGACGTCGACGTCGCTGGTATTTGACGTGAGCGGCATCCCGTTGGCAACCGGACAGGAGTTTCGATTGCTGGTAGAGTCCTCCACCGGAAGCGGCACGTTTCCGGCTGGAACGACCGCGATTACAGGTACGCTTGATGCAGGAAACGCCACCTTCACCATCGGAGCGTCGGACGTTGCCTCCATTGCCAGTGGATCGTATCTGACGCTGGCTCGCACGGAAGTATCCGGGCCGCAGGGTATCACATACGCTCCGGATGCCATCTCGGAAGCGCAGGAGAATCTGCCGATCACCTCCGCGGTCCCGAGCGTCACGGCCGAAGCGGAGATCACGGACTTCGAGATTGTTGGGGTGAATGTCCAGGACGCGAACTCGAACGGGCTTCCGGCGGTGACCTTTGGGGACGTTGGAAGCGGCAGCGACCTGGAAATCGATCCGTCGACGGGCGAAATCGTCGTCACAGACGGAGCTCCGATCGGTCGTTACGACGTAAATGTGCGCGTCACCGACGAACAGGCGAAAGACGAGGTCTTCAACGACGTCCTCACGGTTACAGTCACCGAGGAACTGGACATCGTCTACGACACGCCCGAGCAGGTCGTGAACCCGGGAGACCCGATCACGACGGTTGCGCCGGAGATCCAAACGGAGGATGCGGGCGCGACCTACTCGATCGTCGAGGACAACCTTGGGTCCTTTCCGGGGCTATCGTTCGACGGATCTACGGGTCAGCTTTCCGGCAGCACGTCCGCGACCGGCCTGGCCCGTGTGGTGGTACGCGGCGTCGGGTCGGGCACCGCCACGGGCGACGACACGACGGAGGTTCATGTGGCCGTCGTGGGCGGAGACGGTCGCGCCGGGGTCGGCGATGATGTGTCGAAAATCCTGGACCTGGAAGCCGACACGATCGCCCTGAACGATGGCGATCCGGTGTCGTCCTGGTCTGATGCGTCGAACTTCGCGCAAACCGTCGACGCCTCCAGCGGCGAAGAGCCGACGTATCGCGTGAATGGCATTGGCGGGCGACCGGCCCTCGAATTCGACGGGGTCGACGACGCGCTCCGAATTGCGGACAACGCACAGATTAACAGCGGAGGCGAACCGTACACCGGTCGTACCATTTCCGTCGTCTTCCAGACCGGTTCCGACCTCACCGACCGGCAGGTGATTTACGAGGAAGGTGCGAGCGTTCGTGGGATCAACCTTTACATCGTGGGGGGCGACTTGTACGTCGGGATGTGGAATCTGAATACCGATGATTCTGATACGACGCCGTGGGATCCGATGTACTTCTCAGCAGGAACGAGCGAGGGTGGAGAGTCCACGGTTTCGATCGCACCGAATACGGCGTATGCCGCCACAATCGTCTACAATGCGGCTGCGGGACGCTTCGAAGGGTATCTGAACGGAACGCGTATTGGCTCGATCACGGACCCCGATCGTGTCGGCCGCTATTACGACCACAACGAGGGCCGTATCGGCGCCCAACGAGACGGCGGATATTACCACGACATCGATGATACGAGCGGAAATGAATACGAATTCACTGGTCGAATCGCGAGTGTGGTCCAGTATGGCGTAAGCGTGTCGACAACCCAGCGTCAGATCCTGGAAAGTGTCTTCGCCGATCAGTACGGGTTGTCCGTCACGCCTGGCTATCTCGCCACGCCGTTTACTGCGGAGGAAATGGTCGGGATTGGCCAGACCGGAAGTGAAGACGCTCACGATCCGGTCGTGACCAGTTCGCGGCTTGCCCTTCGCTCGCCGTCGTTGACGACCGGACAGTTCGCTTTCCTCGCCCACGACGACGGGGCCACGTCGTTTGCGCTCGACCGGAGTCTGCCGGATGATTACCGCGGCGACGGTTCCACGACCACGGACGACCGCGTCGGCAGTCGCTTCCAACGGACGTGGTACATCGATCGTACCAATGCCAGCAGTTTCGATGTGTCTGCCGATATTTCCGGGCTGGACCCGCGGACAGGACAGTTCGTGCTCCTCGTTGATTCGGATCCGACGTTTACACCCTCCGCAGAGGTGATCGAGGGAACCGTTAACGGCACACGTATCACGTTCGGCAACGTCGCATCCGTCTTCAGTGGGGACGATGCGTATGTCACGATCGGCCGGACTGTCGGCACGGAGTCCGGCATCACCAATCTGGCGTACAGCCCCGATCCGCTGGAAGCAGAGAACGGCAGCGCGTCCCTGATCACCGCCAATCCAACCTTTGACGGCGGCGACCCGATCCCCGAATTTGCGATTCTCGAGGTGCGGGAGGACGGTTCGACGATTGCCACGCCGCCTGAGTTTTCGCTGGACACGAACTCGGGTGAGTTTACAGCCGACCCATCGACGTCGCTTCAGGGATCATTTGAGGTCGATATTCAGGCGGATAACGGAGAGGGGACCCCGGCCGTGTACACACTGACGGTTAACTTCTTCGAGCTTATCTCAGCGCTCACCTACACCGACCCGAGTCAGACGACCTCGCTCGGGACACCCGTGGAAATCATTGTGGACGAACCGGTGTCCGACGGGATTCCCGGGGCGACCTATAATTATGCCGTTCAGCGCGTCTCGGCGTTCGGCACGGTGCAGGCAGACCTGTCCGGGACGGGGCTGACACTTCAAGCAGATGGCACGCTGAGCGGTACGCTGTCCCAGCCCGGCGTGGTGTCGGTGGAAGTGCAGGTCACGGCCGAAGGTGGCGCCAGCGGCACGGCGACGACATACATCTCCGCCTCATCCATTGGCGACGACGGTCCGGGCGGGATGGGCGACGCAGAGAACATCACATTGCATCTGGACCCGATCAGTCTTGCGGAGTCCCTTGAGGACGGCGACAACGTCGACTCCTGGCTCGACCAGAGTACCAATGGAAACGATGCGACACAATCTTCGTCAGCCGAGCAGCCAACGTACAATCAGCGATCCGGCTCGGTCAACGATTCGCCGGTGATCGTCTTCGATGGTGCCGACGACATCCTCGAACTCGATGACTCGGAGACCGTCAACACCAAACCTGTCACGCTTCAGCGGACGGAGACGATCGTATTTCGAGCATCCGACGTCACGACCCGCCAGGTCCTCTATGAAGAGGGGGCGGGAACGCGTGGGATCAGTCTGGCCCTGGAGAATGGAGAGCTGGTGGCCACGGCGTGGAATACGGCCGATGACGCTCTCGTGGACGGCGGGACGGATCCAACGACGCCCTGGGAGGACGCTTCGAACGGCGACGCCATCCTGTCGCTAACGACCGGTGTGTCGCCGGGAACGGTCTACGTTGCCACGCTCACGATCGACTTTGTCGATGGGACGATGGACTTTATCGTCAACGGGGAAACGATCGCCTCGGCACCGGAGGCGGGGCGACTGTACTCGCACGGCGGCAATATCGGCCTCGGTGCGGCTGCAGATCAGTACATTACCGGCACGTCGACGGAGAGTGGGCCCGATCCGTTCGGAGGCGTGATTGGCGACGTTCTCTTTCACAACGTGAACCTGAACTCGACGCAGCGCCGCATTCTTCACAACGCGCTCGGCGCACAGTACGGTGTATCCGTCACCGGAGCAGCCGACTTGTATGCCGGCGAAGCGACGGACCACGACCTGGACGTGATCGGAGTCGGGCGGACCAGCAGCACCGATCGCCATGTCAACGCCCGGCGCGCGGGACTCGTCCTGAATGTGGACGGCGGCCTCGATGACGGCGATTTCCTGCTGATGGGACACGACACCCGTCAGAACAGTGCCTCGACGACGGACGCCAACACGAGCGGCGCGATCGTTGCCCGTATGCTGCGCAGCTGGTACGTAAGCCGCACCGAGCCGTCGACGAGCGATCTGACTGCCGACGTCACGTTCGATCTGCCCGGGACCGGGGTCAACGCCATGGCGGGCGACGCGGCCGGATACCGTCTCATCCATCGCCCGGCCGGCAGCGCCTCCGGGACTGCCTGGACCATCGACGGGACCTCCGCGAGCGTGTCCGGCATGGATCGGGTCACGTTCTCGGGCGTCAGCCTGATCGACGGACGCGAGTACACGCTCGCCACGACCGATCGAGCGCTCAGCCCGATCAACGAGGCTACGATCGTGATCAATGGCACGCCCGGCACCGCGTCCACCGGCCGGATCGGGCCGGATCGCGGCTATCGGTTCATCGGCCCGCTCGTAGACGGGGCAGATGCGTCCTCGCTTCAGTTCTCCGACAACAGCCCCTTCCTGCAATTCCCCGCGCCGCAGGGGACGATCTTTTACACCTGGGATGACACGAAGACCAATCCGAACCGGCCGACGCCGGGATGGTGGGAAGCCGCAACCTCGTCGACGTCTCTCCCGCCGGGGCGCGGTGCACTGCTTTACGTTCTCGACGACCCGACGTACGCGGTCGACCCGTCGCTCGCGATTCACTTTGACGACACGCTCGAACCGGTGTCGATCGATGATGACATCCTCGTCGACAATCTGAATCTCGGCTCCGAGTTTCACTTCCTTGCCAACTCGTATCCAGTGCCGTACGACCTTAGCGGGTTGAACACCGAGGCCGATGGCGACAGCGACGGGATTGCCGACTTCAAGGCGGTTGTGCAGGTCTTCGATGCGACGGCCACGACAGGCGAAAACGAGCCGACCGATAATGCCGTCGGCTTCTACGTCACCAAAACCGCCGATGTGGCCGCATCTGCCCTCGAGCGAGAGATCGCGCCCGGACAGGGCTTCTTTGTGGAGCGGAATGACGTCGACGGAAGTGGGCGCAGTGATGCGTTGACGTTCGATCAGGATTTTGCGCGGACCCGGCTCCTGGAGACGCCCGGCTACATTGGATCGCTCTCCCGGACGGACGGCGACCGTCCGACGGCACGAAAGATAACGCTCGAACTCGCGGTGCGCGACCAAGCGGGTTCGCTGAAGGCCGTTGACCGCGCCGCTTCCGTGTACTTCCGCGAGGGGGCACGATCGGGCGAGGATCAGTTCGACGCGTCGAAGATGACGCCGCTGACCGGCCGATTTGCGCTGCTCGGCGTCGAGGGCCCGGATTTCAACGGCACGACGCAGCTCTGGGCACAGCGTAGCTGGCCGCTTCCGGAGGCGTCCATCGAGGTCCCACTCCAGCTTCACGTGTCGGACATCAGCGGAACGGCGTCGATTCGCGTTCATGAGTGGTACCGCGTTCCGGACGACTGGACGGCCGTACTCGTCGACACCCGGGGCACCGCCGATCCGTCGGATGACGTCGAACATGCAATGGAGCAGGGCGATGAGTCCCCCTACGTGTTTTCTCTGGATTCACCCGCCGCATCGTCGAAGTCGGCCGCGGACGGCGAACCGCAGGCCGCTCTGCCCACATTCCGGCGGTTGGCGCCGCATCCGGAGGCGGATGCTGCAAAATCAGAGGCACCGCTGACATCGCGGTTCCTGCTGCGTGTGTATCCGTCGTCGGATCCGCTCCCTGTGGAGCTGGCGAGCTTCGACTTGAAGGCCGACGCCGCGGAAGTCGTCGTCGAGTGGTCCACCGCGTCCGAAGTTGACAACGACGGATTCGGAATCGAGTATCGCCGCGTCCGCCGGGCCGACAGCACGGCGACGAGCGGCTGGACGGAAGCCGGTTTCGTGCGAGGAAACGGCACGACCGACCAGACCCAGTCCTATCAGTTCCGCCTGAAAGATCTCGATTACGGTCGCCATGAGGTGCGCCTGCGCCAGGTCGACACCAACGGGCAAACCGCTTACTCCGAGGCGAAGTCCGTGGAAGTGCGCTTGACCAAGCCCGTGGATATCGGCAAGCCGTATCCCAACCCGGTTCGCTCACGGGCCTCGCTCGATGTCACGGTGCGCGAGAAGCAATCCGTTCGGATCGTTCTCTACGACCTGCTGGGACGCCGCGTCGCCGTGCTGCACGACGGCGAGCTCCCGTCGAATCGAACCGAGACGATCGGCCTCGACACCGACGGGCTGGCCAGCGGACAGTACTTCGTCCGGATTCGTGGCGATCAGTTCATGGAGACCCGCCGGATGACCATCGTTCGGTGATGGATCCGGGCGTCGCCACGTCGACAACGAGACGTAACAGGAGAGCGCCGTTTCCGTCCGGAAGCGGCGCTTTCTTCTTGGGGGCCGTGTGTGTAGCTTTTGTCGGCCTCAATACCCCCATCGATCCCACTGCCTCATGCGTCTCCTCGCCCACGTCGCCTCCGGAATTCTGCTTCTTCTCGCCGCGTCAGTCGTCGGTCCGGAACCGGCGATCGCGCAGGAGACAGCGGACGTACCACCGCAGGTCGATCCTCGGATGTACGACATCGTGGAGGCGGTTTCTGCCGATCGCATCGAAGCGGACATCCGCACGCTTGCGTCCTTCGGAACGCGGCACACGTTGAGCGACACCACCTCGGAAGACCGGGGGATCGGAGCCGCGCGCCGATGGATCGAGGCGGAATTCGACAACATCTCGGCCGCATGTGGTGACTGCCTGGAGGTCGAGACGCAGCGCTTCGTGGTTGCCGGTGAAGAGCGGATTCCGGACTCGACCGTCATCGTGAACGTCTACGCGGTACAGCGCGGAACGACGCACCCGGACCGGTACGTGATCATGTCCGGCGACATCGACTCGCGAGCCTCGGACGTCATGAACGACTCCATCGACGCCCCCGGTGCGAACGACAATGCCTCAGGCGTTGCCGGTGCTCTGGAAGCGGCCCGCGTGCTGTCCGATTACGAGTTTGGCAGCTCCATCATCTACGCCGCGCTCAGTGGGGAGGAGCAGGGGCTCTTCGGCGGGGCCCATATGGCTGGCGTCGCCAGGGAGGAAGGGTGGCAGATTGCCGGTGTGCTGAACAACGACATGATCAGCAATATCGAGGGGCAGGACGGCGTCATTGACAACACCGTCTACCGGGTCTTTTCCCAGTACAACATGCCCACCGACGACGACCGGTGGAGCGAGCGGTATTTCGGCGGGGAAAATGATAGTCCGTCGCGCAACCTCGCGCGTAACGTGGCGCGCATGACGGACATGTACATTCCCAATCTGGACGCGATGCTGATCTACCGGCTCGATCGCTTCGGGCGGGGTGGGCACCACACGCCATTCAACAACGAAGGCTTCCCGGCCGTCCGCATTATGGAGGCGCACGAAGACTATACGGAGCAGCACCAGGATGTGAGGATGGAGGACGGCATCGACTACGGCGATACGATCGATCAGATCTACCCGCGGTATGCGGCCCGCCTGACGGCTGCCAATGCGATTACTCTCGCAGGCATGGCCGATGCGCCGCCCGCACCGGCAGACGTGAAGATTGGCGGTGCCGTTCAACCGTCCACCACGCTGGCCTGGGAGCCGGTTGACGACCCGGAACTCGCCGGATACAAGATTTACTGGCGGAAAACCACGGACGCTCGCTGGCAGCATAGCCGTTTCGTCGGGAATGTGACCGAATTCACTCTGGAGAACGTCATCATCGACAACTACCTGTTCGGTGTGTCGGCCGTCGGTACGGGCGGAAATGAAAGTCCGGTCGTTTTTCCGACCCAGTTGCTTCGGTAACAGCCATCCGGTTGGGCCGGATAGGCCTGTCGCCCTGCTGCGGCTTCCCCTCGGCGTTGGCCGATTTCACGCATCCCCGTAATGTACGCCTTCTCGAGATGTCTATCGATCGTCGACAGTTTCTGCAGGCCTGTAGTGCGCTTGGTTTGAGCGGTACCCTTTTCCCCGGAGCACTTTACGCGACGGCCGTCGAGGGATCAGTTCCGGGTGCGGACGGGCCCGCCCTTCGTCCGGGGAATGACGGACGCGTGCCCGTCTCGATTACGCCGGAGCAGGTGTCGTCTGCAGCCGCGATTGCCGGGCTGGATTTCTCCGACGACGAGACGGAGATGATCGCTGAAAACCTGACGGAGGCGCTCTCCGGGTATGAAACGCTACGGGACGTCGGGCTTCCGAATGCCCGTCGGCCGGCGCTCCGCTTCGATCCGCACATCGACGGGCGAGCGGTACCGGAGAAGGGGGAAAACGACGGTCTAGACCTTGCCTTCGACGAGGGGACGCGCCCGGAACGCGACGAAGATCTCGCGTTTGCCGGCGTCGCGACGCTGGCTTCGTTGCTGCGTGCCGGGGAGGTGACGTCGGTCGAGCTGACGGAACTGTACCTGTCCCGATTGCGCCGCTTCGACGACAAGCTGAACGCCGTCATCACGTATACCGAGGAGCGGGCGATGGAGGCCGCACGTCGAGCCGACGCCGAAATCAGCGGCGGAAACTGGCTGGGCCCGTTGCATGGCATTCCGTACGGCGCCAAAGACCTTCTTGCGGTCGAAGGCTATCCAACGACGTGGGGTGCCGAGCCCTACCGGAATCAGGTGATCGACGAAACGGCGACCGTAATCGAGAAGCTCGACGAGGCCGGGGCTGTGTGCGTGGCGAAGCTCTCGCTGGGGGCGCTTGCGTGGGGCGACGTCTGGTTCGACGGCACCACCCGCAACCCGTGGAACGTGGAGCAGGGGTCGAGCGGATCGTCGGCCGGCCCGGGAGCGGCCGTCGCGGCGGGATGCGTTCCGTTCGCGATCGGGTCCGAAACGCTGGGTTCGATCGTGTCGCCCTCCACCCGAAACGGCGTCACCGGTCTCCGGCCAACCTTCGGTGCCGTCTCGCGACACGGGGCGATGGCGCTGTCTTGGTCGATGGATAAGCTGGGTCCGATGGCCCGCTCTGCCGTCGACTGTGCGATCGTCTACAACGCCATTCGCGGCAAGGACGACCGGGACCCCACAACCGTAGACGCGCCCTTCTCCTTTCCGGCATCAACGAATGCTTCCGATCTGTCTGTCGGATACGTCGCGTCGGCCTTTGAGGCCGAGTACGACGGCGTCGATGCCGACCGGGAGACGCTTGAGCGCATCAAAGTCGCCTTTCCCCGTGTCGAACCGATGGAGTGGCCGTCCACGCCGCCCGTCGGGCCAATCCTCAAGATGCTGGAAGTGGAGGCCGCGGCTGCCTTTGACGACCTGACCCGCTCCGGAGCCGACGACACGATGGTCCGCCAGGAGCGCAACGCCTGGCCCCACGTCTTCCGGGCAGCCCGTCTGGTTCCGGCCGTCGAGTACATCCAGATGAGCCGGCACCGGGCAGAGCTGATCCGGCGAACGAACGACGTCATGGCAGACTTCGACGTCGTCGTCGCCCCGACGTACGCCGGCTCGACGCTCGGGCTGACGAACCTGACCGGTCACCCCTGCGTCTGTCTCCCGAACGAACTTGCGCCCGTCGACGAGGCGCCCGCGGACTCACCTCGACGGCAGCCGCGCAGCATCACGCTGATCGGTGGCCTGTATAAGGAGGGCGCCGTCCTTCAGGTCGCCGCCGCTGTACAGGAGGTGACCGACACGCATCTGAAGCGCCCGCCGATTGCCTGAGTCCACCGTACTTTTTGGCCGGACGTGATCGCATCCGTGCGGTCGTGGTCTGTAGCACAACCCCCTGTCCCGGCCGGCGCCGTCGCCTCACCGCGACGCAAAGAGCAGCCGGTGCGAATGTCCTGACTGTCTCATCAGAACCGATGTGTTTCCCGCCATGCGTATCGTCAGTCTTCTACCGGCCGCCACCGAATGGATCGCTGCGTTTGGCGCGGCGGACGACCTCGTCGGGCGGTCGCACGAGTGCAACTACCCGCCGTCGGTCCGTTCGTTGCCGGCGGTAACGTCTGCCGGTTTCGACGTCACTGGCGATTCCGCCGAGATTGACGCAGCGGTGAAGGATACCCTGCAGCAAGGCCTCAGCCTGTACGATGTCGACGTGGACGCACTTCGCTCGCTCGATCCGGATCTTGTCGTGACTCAAGACCAGTGCGACGTCTGCGCCGTCTCGTTTTCGCAGTTGAAGGATGCAGTGGCCGCGTGGGGCGGAGATGCCGGGCCCGACCTGATGTCTCTGAAGCCGGCGACCTTCAAAGAGGTCCTGGACTGCGCCCTCCGGCTCGGTCGGAGGATCGGCCGCGCGACGGACGCGATGCGCGTGATCGCCGATGGGGAAATGCGCCTTCAGCGACTGCGGGGCCTCTTGGGCATCGATCGCCGGGTTGATCCCGAGTCGCTACCCTCGGTTGCGTGCATCGAATGGCTGGACCCGCTAATGACCGCTGCCCACTGGATGCCGGACGTAGCGGAGCACGCCGGCGCGCGGTGCGTCCTGTCCGAGAAAGGAGAGGCGTCGCCCAGGATCGACTTCGACGACCTTCGGGCACACGATCCGGATGCGATTGCGATCATGCCCTGTGGGTTCACGGTCGATCGGACTGTTGCCGACCTCGATCGCCTTACAAGCCGAGGCGGCTGGCGCGACCTGACGGCGGTTCAGAATGGGCGCGTCGCCGTACTCGACGGCGATGCTTACTTCAACCGTCCGGGTCCGCGGCTCGTCCGAAGCTGCGAACTGCTAGCCAGCGTCGTGCACGGCACGGACGACGTGCTGAGCACGCCGATCGAGGACGGGGAGCGGATTTGGCTTGAAGAAACGCCCCAGGCAACGTCCTGACGGTGTGAATGCCCTCGTAACGGGATCATCTTCTTTCGACGTGTCGTTTGCGCCGTCCGCTCCGGTGGAGGAGCATACGTACGCCTGTTCTTCTTCCGCCGGAGCGGCCCCCGGCGCCTGGCATCGCATCGTTTTGCGTCTGCCGGCGGCCCCTCGCCCTCTCGACCCGTACCTCGACCCGTCGCGGTCCGTGCCGTCGAACGGCGAGGCTGGCAGATGACCGGCACGGCGTTCCCGTGCGGCCATGTCCCGGTACCCACGCCATTCATCCAGCCGACCGACTGCACGACTTTTTATGAAGCGATCGGAGTTCACGTTTGAGTTTCCGGAAGAGTTGACCGCGGAATATCCCGCCGAACCCCGCGACAGCTGCCGGCTCATGGTACTAAGCCGGGAAGAAGAGCGGGTGGAGCATCACCACTTCGAGGAGCTTCCGGACTTTTACAACCCCGGCGACGTGCTGGTGGTCAACGACACGAAGGTCTATCCCGCGCGCATCTACGGGAAGAAGAAAAAGACCGGGGCCAAGATTGAAGTCTTTCTTCTCCGCGAGCTGAACCCGGAGAGCCGGCTCTGGGACGTGATGGTCGACCCGGCCCGCAAAATCCGGATCGGTAACAAGCTCTGGTTCGACGACGAACTCTCCGCGGAAGTCATTGACAACACGACTTCGCGCGGCCGAACGATCCGCCTCAACTTTGACGGGCGGAACGACGACCTGTACGAGAAAATCCGCGAACTCGGCGAAACGCCGCTCCCTCCGTACATCAAGCGCGATGTAGAGGACGAAGACGAGTACCGGTACCAGACCATCTTCGCCGAAAAGCGCGGCGCGGTAGCCGCTCCGACGGCCGGCCTGCACTTCACCGACGATATGGTAAATCGGCTCCGGGAAAAAGGTGTACACATCGTCCCGATCACGCTGCACGTGGGCCGTGGCACGTTCCGCCCGGTGGGCGTCGAGGATCTGACGAAGCACCGGATGGACTCGGAGGAGTTTACGATTCCGAAGGAGACGGCCGACCTGGTCAATAAGGCCCTCAAGAGCGAAGAGAACACGGTTACCGCCGTTGGAACCACGGTGGTCCGGACGCTCGAATCGAGCCTCTCGGCCAGTCAGACGCTGAAGGCCGATCATTCCTGGACGGATCTCTTCGTGTATCCGCCGTTCGAGTTCAAGATCACCGAGCGGCTGATCACGAACTTCCATCGCCCGGAAAGCACGACGCTGATGATGTCGTCTGCGTTCGCCGGCTACGACTTCCTGTTTGAAGCCTACGAAGAAGCGTTTGAGGAAGGTTACCGGCTGTTCTCGTTCGGCGACGCCATGCTGATCAAGTAATGTATCGGGCGCGTTTTTCCCCGATATCGAGAGGGCGGGACCGTCAGGGTCGCGTCCTCTTGCTATGCAGGGCCGTCCGCTGATGGCGCCTGCTCAAGCTTCCGTCCCTCGCTGACTCTTTGCCCGTTCATGTCCGACTCGCCAAGCCCCACGTCGTCCGGTGCGTCAGAAGATGACCCCGCACGGTCCCCGACTACGATGGATCGCGCCATGCAGGAACGGCGCTCGCGAACACAGGCGGTGGCCGGTGCTGCTGAAGGGGACTCCGACGTCGCGGTGCTTGTCCCGGCTGCCGGCGCAGGCACGCGAATGGGCGGGGAAACGCGCAAGCAGTACCGCACGCTCGGCGGAAACTCGCTGCTCCTGTGCACGCTCCGAACCCTTGAGGCGTGCGATGCTGTCGGTCACCTCGTGGTCGCCGTGCCGAAGAATGATGTCCGCAGCGTGAGCGATCGCCTTCAGGAAGCGCAGCTTCGGAAACTGGGTGCCGTCGTGGAGGGCGGAGCGTCGCGCCAGGCAAGCGTCCGAAATGCCCTCCGGGCCGTCCCCTCGCATGTCGAGATCGTCCTCGTGCACGACGCCGTTCGTCCCTTTCTCCGAACGGAGCAGGTGGCACGCGTCGTGGATGCGGTTCGGGAGGAGGGAGCCGCGTCCCTCGCCGTCCCCGTGAGCGATACGTTGCGGCGCGGCACCGCCCACTCGTTCGGCGAAACCGTCGACCGGGATGGTCTTTACCGAATGCAGACACCGCAGGGATTCCGGCGCGATTGGCTGGAGACCGCCCACCGCAGGGCCCGGCAGGAGGGGTTCGAGGGAACGGACGATGTCGAACTCGTACAGCGCATCGGCCACAGCGTCCTTCGTGTGGACGGAAGCGCGTACAACATTAAGATCACCACCCCCACGGACTGGTCCCTCGCGCAGGCCATATGGCCCCGATGGTGTGAGGGAGACTTCGCGGACGATACGGTGAGCACCACGTAAATACGAACTTCTATCCTCGTGCGTGCGCGCAGCGCGGACACCGGCCGACTCTGAGCACACTGCATCCCGGCATTCCACGACACATTTTGTAGAAACGCTTATGCGCATTGGCTTCGGGTATGACGTGCACCGCCTGGTTGCAGGACGTCCCCTGATTCTCGGGGGGGAAACGATCCCCCACGACCGGGGTCTCGATGGTCATTCTGATGCCGACGCCTTGCTTCATGCCGTGACCGATGCGGTCCTCGGCGCGGCCGGGCTGGGTGACATCGGTGCGCACTTCCCCGACACGGATGATGCATGGAAGGACGCTGACAGCACGAAGCTTCTTGAAACGGCCATGGAAGCGGTGCGGGAGGCGGGGTACGAGATCGGCAATGTCGATGCAACGGTTGTGCTGGAGCGGCCCAAGCTTCGTCCGCACATCGACGAGATGCGCGCCGGGATGGCCCGAGCGCTCGGGTGCCTGCAGGAGGATGTCTCCGTCAAAGCGACAACGAATGAAGGGATGGGATTCGTCGGCGTCGAGGACGGGGCCGCCGTCTACGCCGTCGCCCTGCTTGTTGCCGGCAACTGACCGGTAACCGGCACACCGCCACTGTTTTCCTCGATCTCCACGATATGAGCACTCTCGCCGAGTTCTTCTCCAACTTCTTTGATTGGATGGAGGCTCTCCCGGCGATCTGGGCGTACCTAACGCTGTTTCTCATCGCTTACGGTGAGAACGTCGTTCCCCCCATTCCCGGCGACATGGTCGTGGTGTTTGCCGGATACATGGCCGGGGTTGGGTTGCTCGACCTGTGGCTCGTCATTCTGTTGTCCACCATCGGCGGGGCCGCCGGATTCATGTCTGTCTACGGCGTCGGGTACTACGTCGGTAAGCGTGCGCTGACGTCCGACGAGTACCGATGGCTGCCGCGGTCCGGTGTGCAGAAGGCGCAGGCGTGGTTGAAGGATTATGGGTACGGCGTCGTTGCGGCGAATCGTTTTCTGAGCGGGGCACGGTCCGTCATTTCGCTTACCGTGGGCGCCGCCCAGATGAAGCCTCTTCCTACGCTGTGGTGGTCGACGTTCAGCGCAGCCGTCTGGTGCGGTCTCATCTCCACGGCCGGGTACTTTGTGGGTGACAACTGGCGCCTCGTCGTCGAGTACGTCCGTGCCTATGGTCGGTGGATGGTGATCCTGCTGAGCATCGTCGCCG
>JAAAOT010000147.1 GCA_009908725.1 Bacteroidota bacterium
GTCGATCTGGCTGGCGTCGCCGGTGATGGAGACCTGCCGGTCGCTCTTACGGTAGTCGAAGCCCGCGTTGATGTCTGCCTGGCCGTTGACGCGGAGGTCGACCTGCGGCTTTCCAAAAATCGTAGAGAAAGGACTTTCGCGCCCGCCCGGCACAACGATGTTCACGCCGAGCCCGCCCCGGGACCGGCGTTGGCCCTGCCGCTGCTTCGCGATCTGGCGCCAGGAATCGGTTTTGTTGCTCTCGAATCGCTGCCGGCGGTACGTGTCGGCGTCTACGCGCAGGACGGCCGACGTGTCGGTCGTCGGGCGAACGACGTACTCTTCCCGCGTGGAGTCAAGCTGTGTCTCTCCCGGGCCGTAGGTCTTCGGTCCGAGAAGAGGGCTCGACCGATCGAAGCGCACGCCCTGCCGGTTGCGGTCGGGGCGAAGGTAGCGCTGCACGATGCCGGTGTCGACCCGGGCCACGGATGCAGAGTCGAGCGCACGCGCTGTGTCTGCCACCTGGTCGGACAGGTCCCGGACAACCGGATCCGGCGTCAGAAGGTCCGGACGTCGGGTCTGGCGCGCCCTGGAGGTGTCCTGTCGGCCGTCTTGCTGCCGCGGCAGTGCGACGCTGTCAACGGCCACGCTGTCGGTATCCGAGACCGTCGGAGCCACGTTCACGCCGCGTGGGGCGGCCATGGAGAATGCCTTCACCGGGGCGGCAGCGCCGGCCGCGATCGGAGCCTCCGGCCACAGTTGCATCAGGCCGGCCAGTCCCATCGTCAGAATAACCCATCGAGCCGCGCGCCACGCCGGATGGACACCGGTGGCGGGGGAAGGCCATGCAAAAAGTCGGGGGGCCGAGAAAAACGACACGTATCTGTGCTACCTCGTGGAGACGACGCCTGAGACACCGTAGGGGCCGGGTCGCAGGTTCATCTGCAGATGGACAAAATGCAGAACTGAAGGAGGGGTAGCGACGTGATCGATACGCAGGAGGGAAAAAGCGAAAAACTTCGGGAGGTGAAAGTCGGTGCCGCTCCCATACGGTGGGTTCGACACGGAATAGAAGGTAACGCGCAGGTAAGACGGCTTCAAGCAGTATGCCGAACGTTCAACACAAGGCGGTATGAAGGCGCTTGAACCGCAAATTTGCAATGCCCCTTCGCTCAACCGAACGGCCGGTTGCCCGTGGGGACCACCGACAGTAGCTTGGAACGCCCGACAAACCCATTCAACCGACCACCATCCGACATGATCTGGCCGTTCGCGCTACTCCGCCCCCGTGGTGGGCGTTCCCGGATCGTTTGCCTCGTTCCGGTGCTTGCTGTTCTGGTTCTCTGCTCGGGGTGCCTCTCTCCATCAACACCCGATGTCGAGGCCGACGTACAGGCGCTGCGATCGATCCTGGACGCGCAGCAACAGGCGTGGAATCGCGGTGATCTGGAGGCGTTCATGGACGGGTACGCGCAAACGGATAGCCTCCGCTTTGCATCGGGCGGGTCGGTGCGCACCGGCTGGCAGACGACCCTCGAGAATTATCGGTCGGGCTACCCCGATCGCGAGGCCATGGGCACGTTGACGTTCGATAACCTGGATGTGAACGTGATGAGCCCGCGGTGGGCGATGGTGTTCGGCCGGTGGCGGCTGGACCGCGAGGCGGATGCACCCGGCGGCCTGTTCACGCTCATCTTCCACCGGGACACCCCGTCGGATCCATGGCGCATCGTCCACGACCACACCTCCTCTTCCAGTGCCGGGACGTCTTAAGTCGGCGAGATACGCTCACGCCTCCTGCAGTGATCGCTTGCCCGACACGCTGACGTAGCCTTCGTGCCATTCCTCACGGATGTC
This sequence comes from Bacteroidota bacterium, assembly GCA_009908725.1. GTDB lineage: Bacteria > Bacteroidota > Rhodothermia > Rhodothermales > Salinibacteraceae > Longibacter. The sequence continues at coordinate 1,837 of JAAAOT010000147.1, forward strand.
CAGGCCACGCTCGGCCACCTTGTCGGCGTACACATCGTACGGGACCACGTTTTCCGGCACGGCAGCCCCGCCGCCAGTGACGTGCTCTTTCTCCGATACGAGCCGCGCGACGACAACGGTCGGAATCGCGGTGGCTCGCATCATGGCCGTCTGATTGGTGTCCGCGTTGTAGCGCTCGACCATTTCGTAGACGAGGGATTGCTCGCGGCCATCCTTGATGCCGTGCAGCACAATGCGCATCAGCACGGCGTCCTCGTAGTCGCCCCCCAGCCGGTCGCGCATCCGTCGAACGAGGACGTCGCGATAGGTGAGGTGCGTTCGAACGCCGATCTTCCGGTCTTCGCCGAGTCCGAGCCCGATCACGAACCGCATCTGGTGGGCGTGCCCGGGCCAGCGGATCGTCTTATGGTTCAGCGTTTCGACTTTCCCCTCCAGCGCGTCGGTGAGCGTGGACAAACCGCCCTGCGTACAGAAAGCTTCCATGTCCCGGAAGGGCTCTTCGCCGAACCCGATCGTCTCGGTACCGGTCAGCGCGTCCACTTCGACCACGCGTCCGTTGCGAATGTGCTGCGCCGGATTCGTGTAGTCGTCCAGGATGCGCTCGGCTGACCACGAGATCCGGAAGTTGAACGGCTCCTCGGGCTCCAGCGGCACATCCCCGACCCGGAGGTACGCAGCGGTCGGGGTGTCGAACTGCTCGATGCCCCGCATGCACATCACGTTGATAAGCCCGGGTGCCAGGCCACAGTTCGGCACGATCCAGACGGATTTCTCGCGCGCCTCTTCGTCCAGGGCGAGTTCTTTCTGAACGATCGAATCGTTTCCACCCAGATCGCAGAAGTTGACCCCCGCGTTCAGGCAGAGCCGCGCGATGCCGGGATTCAGCTCCGCCGGCACGCAGCTAATGACGCAATCACTCCCGCGAAGAATCTGCGACAGCACATTGGTGTCGCGCGCATCCACCTGAAAGGAGCGGAGCACCCGGCTTTCGACCGTGTCGTGGAGCGCCTGCAGTGCGCGTGACCGGGTGTCGCAGACCTGCACCTGGTCAACCTCGTCCGCGCGGGCACACAGCTCGCGGGCGATGGCCGCCCCGATGGTACCGGCGCCGATGACGGAAATTTTCATGGGGGAATGCGACTTGGGGATCAATCGTCGAGCGGGAAACGCGCCGTGGCCGTACGCGAACCGGTCGTTACCGGCGCGAACGGCATGCCACGCTCCGTGACGTGGTGTTGTGTCTGTGTATCCATTGGTAGCGCGTCGCTCAGACGGCTCCGCGGCCTTCCAGCGCGCGGGAGAGCGTCGCTTCATCGGCGTACTCGAGGTCCCCCCCGATCGGGAGCCCGCGGGCGATGCGCGTGACCGGCACACCCATCGGCTCGAGAAGTTGCGAGATGTAGTACGCCGTGGTGTCGCCTTCGACGTTCGGGTTAACGGCCAGGATCACCTCCTCCACCTCCGCCTCCTCGTCTTCGCCGGCGCCGTCAGCGCCATCGGCATCGTCCGGCGCGGGAGCACCGTCCCCCGCGTGAGGCTCATCGCCCACCTCGGGCGGTCCGGCCTCGCCGGATTCTGCCGCCTCCCGGGCGTCTGCAGCCGACACGTTCGCCGCTTCGCTATCCGCAAAGCTCGGGTCGACGCGGCGCGCCAGCTCGCGAATGCGGAGATCATCCGGCCCGACGCCGTCCAGCGGCGAGATCACCCCGCCGAGGACGTGGTACAGGCCCCGGTACTCGCCGGTGCGTTCGATCGCAAGGAGGTCGCTCGACTCTTCGACAACACAGATCGTCGATCGGTCGCGCTTTTCCGACGAGCAGATCGGGCAGGGATCGCGGTCGGCGACGACAAAACAGGTGGAGCACCGCTGCACCTGATCCTTAACGGCAATCAGTGCGCGGGCGATCTCCTCCACTTCCTCGCGCGGCATCTTCAGGACGAAGTTGACCAGCCGCTGCGCCGTTTTCCGCCCGATCGTCGGTAGCTTGGTGAACTGCTCCACCAGGGCTTCGACCGACTCTGAGGTAAACTGCATAATTGCCGTGCGTAGTTTGAAGTTCGAAATGCGAAAAGCCGCGCAGCAATGCGATTTTCGCATGTGCCACTACGCATTCCGCACAGGGAATCAGAGGCCGAGCTGGCTCAGATCCATGCCGGGCGGAAGCATGCCTCCCATCGACTTCTGCAGTTCGTTCTGCTTCATCTCGTCCGCCTCGTCGAGCGCTTTGTTCACGCCTGCGATGACAAGATCTTCCAGCAGCTCAATGTCGTCCGGATCAATGGCTTCCGGATCAATCTCGATGGCGGTGATCTTCTGGGCTCCGTTGGCGGTCACCTTCACCATTCCGCCACCGGCTTCTGCCGTCACCTCTTTCTCGGCAAGCTCTTCCTGCGCAGCATTCATCTTCTGCTGCATCTCCATGATCTTGCCCATCATGTTCTGCATGTTCATGCCTCCGTTGGCCATATCTAAAACACGGTGTTTCGTGAAAAAGCACGGCGCACGCTAACCGTCGGGCCGGACCTGCGCCTGTGTATTCGATGAGATCGGTAAAGCACCCATACAACGAACCAGTTTCGCGACCGATCCGTCAGGTTCGGAAGAATGCTGTGTATCCGCGTCTCGACGTTGTCGCCGGACGGAGCGGAGAACAGGTTCCAGATACGTGGGTGAACCGGGGCGAGCGCTCGCTCAGTATGCCGGCTCGGCGCCGAACTCATTCACCAGCGTGTCCACGCTCGGGTATCGCTCTCGGAGCTGCGTCAGCATCTCGTGGGGATCCAGCGGCATTTTCTCCTCAGGCGCTCCGTCGTCCTCCTCGTTCTCCTCCGGCTCCCGGACGACGAATCGGAGCGACTCAACGTCGAGCTCCCAGGAATCAAGCAGCGCGTTCAGCAGATAACGTTGCTTGTCGCGAAGGCGTTCGCGCGTCAGGTTGTCCGGTACGCCGATCTCCGCAATGCCGTTGTCGAAGCCAACCGGTTTCGTGGGGCCGAGCTGCGTGCCCACGCCGATCCGGTCCGCTTTCACCTTCTTGATCAGGTCGGGCCACACCTCTTTGAGCTCCCTCATGATCCGGTCCTCCCTGGCATCCGGCTCGCCGCTCGGACGCGCTTCGGGCACGCCCGTGTCGCCTGCCGGTGCTGCATCGCCTGTCAACGCGCTCGCCTGATTCTCCGGACGTCCGCCGTCGTCGGACGACTTCTTCTTTCCCTGGAGCGCCGGCGTGCCGAACAGGTCCTGCGGCTGGATGCCGCTTCCCCCGCTGCCATCCCCGGCGTCGTCCCCTGAATCGTCCGCGCTCGCCACGCCGCCGGTCGTGTCGTCGGCGTCGTCCTCGTCGGACTCGGTTCCCTCCTCCGCTTCGGCTACAGCACGCTTCTCGCCATCCGCAGCTTCATCTGCAGACTCCGCCTCCGGATCCTGTGCCGGCTTCTCGCGCCTGGCCGTATCCGTGGCCGGAGGTGCCGCGGTCTGCGTCGCCGCGCCGCCGGCTCCCGCCGCGGAGTCGCTCCCCGCAGCATCGCCGGCCTCTGCTGTAGAGGATTCGTCCGTCGTCGATGGGGCCGCAGCGGTGTCGTCCTCTGCGTCGCGATCTCCGGAACCAGCACGCTGCGATGGTACGTCCGACGCCGATGCGCTCTCAGCGGTCGATTCGGGATTAGAGGCGCCCCCGGCTGTGCCTGCTCCGTTCCCCAGCGGCAGATCGTCCGGAATCTCGCCCTCGTCCACCATCCGCTCGAGCCGGTCGATCTTCCCGAGAACGGTCCGGAGGTCGGCCGACCGGGTCAGCGATGCCATCTTCAGCAGCGCCATCTCGAGCTTCAGGCGCGGCTGCGACGTGTTCTTGACGTCCTCTTCCGCCTCTCCCGTAATCATGAGGAGGCGGAGGAGGTCGGACTCGGAAAAGGCACGGCTATCCTCTTCGTAGCGGTCGCGGGTCGATTCGGCGACGTCTTCCAGCGCATCCGTGCCGAGCGAGTGCGCCACCAGCAGGTTCCGGATGTGCTCGGCAACGCCCGACAGGAATTCGTTCAGGTCGTAGCCGTTGCGAACGACATGGTGAACGAGCTTCAGCACACCGGCCGTCGACCGTTCGACGACGTGATCAGTCAGTTGGAAGAAAAGGTCCTGATCGACGACTCCGAGCGCCTGCGTCAGCTCGCCGTATTCGATCGTCGTACCGCACAGCGAGATGGCCTGGTCGAACGCTGAGAGCGCATCCCGGAGCGCGCCATCCCCCTTCCGGGCCAGCAACATGAGCGACTCTTCGTCGGCGTCGATGTCCTCCTCCTCGCAGATCGTACGAAGGTGCTCCACCATGTTCGGCACGGGGATGCGGCGAAAGTCGAACCGCTGGCACCGCGACAGAATGGTGGGGAGCACCTTGTGCGGCTCCGTGGTCGCGAAAATAAAAAGCGCATGCGGCGGCGGTTCTTCCAGCGTCTTCAGCAGCGCGTTAAACGCGGCCGTCGACAGCATATGCACTTCGTCCAGGATGTAGACCTTCTTCGTCGATCCCTGGGGCGGGATCCGGACCGTCTCACGAAGCTCCCGGATATCGTCCACTTTATTATTGGACGCGGCATCCATCTCGAAGACGTTCATGCTGCGTCCGTCTTCGAAGGACAGGCACGAGTCGCATTCACAGCACGGCTCGGCTTCGTCTTCCCGCTCCGACCGCGGCGTCTCGCAGTTGATCGCCTTGGCCAGGATACGGGCGGAGGTTGTCTTGCCTACACCGCGCGGCCCGCTGAACAGGTAGGCATGCGCCAGCCGGTCGAGCCGCAGCGCGTTCTTCAGCGTGTCGGTGACGTGCTCCTGCGCGACGACCTCCCGGAACAGCTTCGGACGGTACTTTCGGGCGGTGACGAGGTATCGCTGCGAATCGGCCATGAACGACGGGGCTGCCGGATGGAGAACGGGACATCTGCGGACGGATCGCGCGGCCTTTGGCGACGCCGCACGCTAAAAAACAGTACATACGAATAGTATACCGGAGGCCCCCGCGGGGATTCAACAGCGACGGCGACCCCGGCCTTTAATTTCCATCGATCCCCAATTTCGGCGAGCCACGGACAGGCGGATGCCTATGCGTCGTTCTTCGGTTTCTCGGGCGAACGCTCCGGCTCGCGGCTCGGGTTCGGCGTCGACGGTTCACGGCGCTTGGGATCGGGCGTGGCCGGCTCCTTGCGTTCCGGTCCCGGCGTCGACGGGGAGGGCTCGGTGTTGGGCTCCCGGCTCGGATTCGGCACCTTCGGCGGCTGCTTCGGCCGCGTCGGCTCCCGCTTGGGTTTACGCTTGGGTTTACGACGGCGACCCGGACCGGGCGTGCGCTTCGGTCCCGGCGTACGCTTTGGCGTCGGATTCTGCGGCTGCGTCGTCATCATGGCAATACGATCCGTCTCCCGGTTCATTGACTTTCTGGACCTTCCCCTACCGCTACTGCCGCTACGTGTTGAGGGAGGATTACGGATCGATTACATTGCCAGGTCCGGTGCGACGCAGGGATTGCCGCCCGCCCCACCGCCTGGAGCAGCGTTAGCCTTCAGACTCCTCAGCGACCGTTTCCCCGGGGTCTGATGCATCCTCGTCGGCACGCCCCGCATCGACGATGTCGAGCGCGTCCATGTCGAGCGCCTCGAGATGATCGCGGTCGACCTCCACGGGATGCGGCTTGAAGCAGTTGCGACACCGCGGCTCGTAGGCATCAGTCGCTCCGAGAAGGACGCGGTCATCGCCTGCGACGATGCGCTGCGAATGGTTTGCCGGTCCACCGCACACAACGCAGATCGCGTGTAGCTTTGTGACGTGCTCGGCCACAGCCATGAGTTGCGGGATGGGCTCGAACGGCTTGCCGCGATAGTCCTGGTCGAGGCCCGTCACGAGCACGCGCTTGCCATCGGCGGCCAGCTTCTGGCACACCTCAACCAGCTCCGGGTCAAAGAACTGTGCCTCGTCGATGCCTACCACGTCGACTTCCTCCGCGAGAAGGAGAATCTGCGACGCCGTGTGCACCGGGGTGGTGGCGATGGCGGTCGCGTCGTGCGACACCACTTCGTCGTCGGCGAACCGGTTCTCGATTGCCGGTTTGAACGCTTCGGTTTTCTGACGGGCAATTCGCGCGCGGCGCAGTCGCCGGATCAGCTCTTCCGTCTTCCCACTGAACATCGACCCGCAGATAACCTCGATCCAGCCGGCGGCACGCGTACGGTCGACGATATGGGGTTCTGAGACGGACATAGAGCGCGGGGACGACGGGACAATAGACTCGGACCGCGTAATCTAACGGCCGCCGGACGCAGTGTCGAGGGAGAAGCGGGAATTTTGCGTGGGAGTTTGCGACCGCTAAATATCTCCGAGCGCAGGAGACGGGACCCAGCCAACACGCCCGGCCGGGTCTTCGATACGGCTCCAGCCGTCCTGCTCAGACTGCAGCAGGACGATTGTCCCCTCCACCAGGACGGTGTCCGCCCCCGACCCCGCCATGACGGCGGTGGTGTCGGTGCGAGCGAGGGGCGTTCCGGTCGGCATGCCGGGCTCCGCATGCACCGGCACGCGATCGACGAGCACGACCGCCCGCCGGTCGAGTGACTGAACATAGTCAACGCCCATAGCGAGAACGGCGGTGGCTCCTCCCAGGACGGCAATCGCGAGGGCCGCGGTCGTGAGCGCGCCCGACGCCCTTTCCTCCCCCGCCGAACCGCGTTCGGCCCGACGGCGCCATCCCCAGAAGAGCAATCCGGCCGTCCAGAGCGCCACGCCACCCAGGAAGAGCGCTTTTGCGGGCCACCCCTGGACGGCGCGGGCCAGGCCACCGCGCGTTCTGCCCTGTGCGGAGGCATCGGCGCGGCTCCGGGCCATGTTCAGGTTGTGCGCGACCCGGGCATCGGACGGCATCCGACCCCGGGCTTTTTCATAGTATCGGATGGCCCTGCCCATCTGGCCCAGGCGGTAGTGGGTGTTGCCGAGATTGTAGAACAGCGTTCCGCTCTCAAATCCGGCCGCCGCGATCGACTCATACTCCGCGGCGGCGCGGGCGTACCGTCCCTGCCGGTACGCTTCTGTTCCGTCCCGCCAGGCCTCCTGCAGAGAGTCCGGGACGGGGTCTGCCCACGCGGTCGCCGGGACGGCGAGGAGGGTGGCGAAGAAAATGAGCAGGCAGCGGGCCATGGTCGGTGGGTGCGGAACGGGGGCGGTGATGCGTCACAGTCGAGGCGTCAACGGTCCCCGGGGGCGGGTAGTCGGTCGTCGAAGTACCGGATGAGCGTGCGGGTTCGCCGGAGCGCGATCTGCATGGCGTCGCGAGACGGCGAGACGGGACCGAACCGCGCCTGATCGCATGCGTCGAGCAGTTCCCGCAGGCCGTCACGGTGGTCGCGGTCGGCGCCGGCGTCCTCCAGGAAGCCGTCCAGTCGGTCCCGGGAGAATCCGGCGACGGACACGCCGGTTCGGTCCCCGATGAATCCGAGGACGGCACGCTCAAGCATAGCGTACGCCTCGGACGCCTCCTCGGAACGGATCAGCGATTCGGCCTTCTCAAGCCGGGCATCGGCCGTCTCGCGAGCGGGCGGGGCCTGGCGTTCCCGGGTTCTCCGTACGGCAATGAGGCCGCCGGCGAGGAGAAGGGGAAGCAGAAACGCGACGTAGGGCCAGACGTGCCGGTGGAGTGGCTCGGCTTGCGCGGTGGCAAGGTCCGGAGACGCCATCGGCCCGGCAATGTCCCCGACCGGCAACCCGGCGCCGGTCGTGCCGAGCGCAGCCGGTGCCGCATCCCCGGTGACGTGGAGGGGAATGGGCTCCGTGTCGAGGGCGACGTATCGTTCGGAGGCGGGATCGAAGTAGGAAAACGTGGTCGGCGGCAGCGTGTACCGGCCGTTTTCACCCGGAACGAGGATGTAGGTGAAGGTCTTCGTGCCGCGGATCCGCGACCCGCCGCGATCCATCTCCGTTTCGACCTGTGGATCGTAGGCGTCGAATGCCGCCGGCACCTCTACCTCGGGCGGCTGCAGCGTCGCGATATTTCCATTCCCCTTCACCGTAACGCGGAGGCGAACGGTGCCCCCGACGCGTGCGGTGTCCGCGTCCACACGGGCCTCCAGTGAAAAACGGCCCACGGCCCCGCTGAACGAGGGCGGAGCGCCATCCGGAAGGTCGAGGACGTCCAGAGCGATCGACTCAGACGACAGCTTGACCGGCTCGTAGCGATTCTGCGACCGCAGCCGGTTGCGTCGGCGCGATGCGTCCGCGGAGTATGCCTCCGTTTCGATCTGAAGCGGATCCACGTTCAGCGATCCCGTTCGTGTCGGAAATACGGCCACCCGCTTCAGCACGATCGTGCGGTAGATTTCCCCGTCCACGCGGTCGTTTTCAGGAATGGGCCGGGACGCGACGTCAAGCTCCTCCCGCCAGAACCCGTTTGCATCCCATGCGCTGGCGAGACGGCTATGCCGAAGCTGTATGCCGGGACGGAAAAAGAGCCGGTATTCGATCATGGCCTGCTCATTCTGATAGACACGATCCGTGCTGGCCGTGACGTTGATGAACAGGTCGTCTGTACGGAGGGACGAAGGAGCCGGCGTTTGATCCTGCTGTCTCTGCCGGTCCGGGCCGGTCGGTCCTGCGGAAGCAGTTGGGGCCTGCGACTGGGGCACCACGCGGACGCGCACCTCACCCGTCGTATACTCGTCGCCATCGATCACAACATCGGTCTCGCGTAGCCTCGCGATCCCGACGCGCATCGGCCGGTAGCGCCATTCGAAGGAGATCGCACGGCCCATTTTGCCGCTTTTAAACGACAGGTCGCGCCGCGTCACGGGCGTCGGATTGTTCAAGACCAGGTTGGTCGTCGGCGGCGGCTCGGGCGTTTCCACGGCCGACGGCGATATGCCGCGGACGGTGATCTTGTAGGTGACGACGTCTTCCGTGCCCACCTCCGTGCGGTCGGTCGAGGCTTCTACTTCAACATCCGACTGTGCGTACACCGGCACAGCGGCCACCAGCAGCACCCATGCCACGGCGACGGCACATGCACACCGTGCGGGCAAACGGGCCCGGCCTGAGTCGCAGCGATGGAGGGAGAAAGGCGTCTTCATGGATGTCGCTCTAACTGTCGCAACCGAAACAACCTACCAGTCTTTCTCGACGCGCCGCGGACGCGCCTCTCGCTTCTGCACCTCTCGGAGCAACTGCTTCTCCTGACTTTCCAGCGCATCCAGGATACGATCTGCCTGTGCGCGACTCAACCGGCCGCTCCGCCCTGCCTCTCCCTCTCCGTCCCCACGTCCCTGTCCTGCATCAGGGGCATCGGAGGGGCGATCCCGCGACGGGGAGCCCGCCTCTCCCTGCATTTCAGACTCGCCGTCGTCGCTCTCTTCGCCCGGCTCGGCCTTTGCATCTTGCGGAGAGCCGCTTTCGCCGGGGGCGTCGGATCCGGATTCGTCACGAGACGGCTCCGGCGGGGGCTGTCCGGCCGCGCCCTCTCCTGCCTGCGGGTTGCCCGACTCGGACGATTCTCCCTGCTCCTGACCGGCTCCGTCCCGCCCTTCATCGCCGGGTTGCGGTCGCGCACCCATTTGCTCGCGAATCTTGTTGCGTAAGGCGAGCAGCTTCGGGTGATTGGGAGCTACCTCCAGCCCCTCCTGGATGGCCTGAAGCGCAGGTTGCTTCTGTTCCGCGACGTAGTACTGCGCCGCTTCGTGAAAGAAGGGATCGCCTCCCTGTTGGCCGCTCTCGCCCTGCGCACCGACGCTCTGCGCCGAAGCGCCCGGAGCGAGAAGGATCCCGCCCAGCAATGCCGCCATCACGGCAGACATCATCGGCCCGAATGTGGACATCCGTCGCGTCATAGGAGGCTACGGGAGATCATCAATCGTCGAAACGTCTCGGAGGCGCTGTATGAAGTCGCGGTAGGCGCGAACAGTTGAATCACGCTCAAGGCCGTTCTCCATCAGAGTCAGGGCTCGCGAATAGGCCTGCTCCGCCACCAGGGCTTCTGCCTGCCGCTTCAGCCGCTCGGCGAACGCGGACGGGTCCACGTCGGGCGGTGGCGATCCACCCTGCGGGCGGCGCTCCTGGAGCTGGCGGTGGATGATTTCGTAATTGGCCCGCGCCTCCTGAAACGAGGGGTCGGCGAGCAGCGTGCGCCGGAAGAAGTCCATTGCCGTCTCCAGTGAACCGTCGCGCGCGGCGGCGTTTCCTGCGTTGTACAGCGCCCGAGCCCGCTCCTCGTCCGACAGCGCCGCTTCATGAGCCCGCGTGAACGCGGCCTGCGCGTCGGTGAACTCGTCCTGCCGGTAGAGCGCAGCGCCCAGATTGTTCTGCAGAGCGGCGTATACCTTGCCCGTCGAATCCGGCAGGGCAGACAGGGCCGACCGGTACGCCGATTCGGCCGCTTCGTACTCGCCCTGTTCGTACAACAGATTCCCGCGACGCCCGTCGTCCTCGGCGTCCCCACCGAGGAGTCCTACCAGCAATAGAATCCAGAGGACGGGCATGAACGGAAAGCGTGGGATCTGCGGAAAACGGACGGGGAAGCGGCAGCCCGACTACGTCGCACTACGGCGGCGCTCGACAATGGCAAGCTCAACAATCAGAAGAATCAGAGCGAGCCCGAGGGGCCACTGGAAGTACTCATCGTACTCTTCAAACCGCTCAACGCCGAACGAGCTTTTTTCTAAACGATTAAGTGCGCTCGTCAGATCCGAGAGGGCGCTCGACGTTCGGGCAATTCGGAAGTAGGCGCCGCTCTCCGCCAGCGCGGTGAGGGCCGTCTCGTCGAGCCGGGAGCGCACAATCGAGCCGTCCGGGCCCCGCTTGACGCCCATCCGGCGGCCGTCCTGCATCTCCGGTACCGGTGCCCCGTCGCGCTCCCCGACGCCGGCGGAAAAGACCTTCCAGCCGCGATCCTCGGCCATCCCCTGCAGGTCGTCGATATCACCCTCGTGGTTTTCTCCGTCGGACACAACCAGCAGGGCGCGCGATCGGGGCTGACCGCCGGTCGTGTCGGGCCGGGTGCGATCGAATGCCTGACGGGCCGCCCGGAAGGCCGCCTCAAAGTTCGTCCCGGGCGTCGGAATCAGTGACGGCTCGGCAACGTCAAGAAACAGGCGGACCGCGTCGTAATCCGTCGTCAGCGGACACTGCACGAAGCCGTCTCCCGCGAACAAGACCAGTCCGACGCGGTCGCCGCTGAGTTCGTCCACGAGCAACTTGATCTCGTTCTTGGCGCGCTCCAGCCGGTTGGGCGCCACGTCCTCCGCAAGCATGGATTGCGATACATCCAGCGCAACAACGAGGTCGACGCCTTTCCGCTCGACTTCCTGCACGCGCGTGCCGAGGCGCGGGCCGGCCAGTGCAACTGCTGCCAGCGTGACAACCATCACCAGGAGGATGGATCGGGTGAGGCGACGCGCCGGCTGCACCGAGCGGGCGAGTTGTTGCACCGTCGAGGCGCGCCCGAAGCGTTCCGCGGTCCGGCGCCGCTGCCAGGCCGCCCACGCCACCAGCAACGCCACAGCGATGCCTCCCGTCAGAAACCAGAGGTACGTCGGGTGAAGCCAGGACATGGCGGGGACACGGTTCTCGTGGAAGGTTCAGCTCGCAGCAATCCGTGGGAACGCGGGGAGCCGCGGTCTATGGGAATCGCCGGAGGACGGTCGACTGAAGCAGGGAGCCGGCCAACAGAAGGGCGATGGCGGGAATCAAAAAGTTCGGGTAGCGCTCCTCTACGTCGGTGTAGATTCGCTCATCAATTTCGCTTTTCTCCAGCTGCCCGATCTCCTCGTAGATGTCGCGGAGCGCCCGCTTGCTCGTTGCGCGGAAATATCGGCCACCGGTCGTCCGGGCAACGGTCCGAAGCATGTCTTCGTCGATCTCGACGGGGAGCATCTGCCGCTGTTGCCCGACAAAGGGCTGGTCGATAACAAACGGCGCCGTTCCCTTGGTGCCCACGCCGATGGCGTAGACGCGCACGCCCATGGCCTGTGCCACTTCCGATGCGGTGATCGGGTCGATCTCTCCGCGGTTGTTCTGCCCGTCGGTGAGGAGGATCACGACCTTGCTCTCCGCTTCCGTGGTTTTCAGGCGGTTGACCGCCATCGCCAGGGCTGTGCCGATCGCCGTACCGTCCTGGATGACACCGACACGGACCTCCTCAAGCATCTGCTGTAGAAAATTGTAGTCCAGCGTCAGGGGGGCCTGCGTGTATGCCTTCGCCGCGAAGACGACGAGCCCGACTCGGTCCGAAGCGCGACCTTTGATGAACTCGCCGGCGACGTCGCGGGCTGCCTCGAACCGATTCGGCCGGAAGTCCTCCGCCCGCATCGACGTCGACGTGTCGAGCACGAGCATGATGTCGATCCCCTCGGCGCTCTGCGTCCGGACCACGTCGCGTTCCTGGGGGCGGGCGAGCGCGACAATACCGAGAACGAGAGCCGCAAGCTTCAAGAGGTCGGGGACGGCCCGCAGTCGGACGCGCCACGACGGGGTTGCCGCACGGGCCGCGAAGACGTCGCTGTACTGGAGGCCGGCCGCCGTCCGGCCACGCCACCACCGCCATGCCCCCACCAGCGGCACGAGCACCAGCAACCACAGAATGTAAGGGTGTGCGAAGGTCATGTAGGGAGCCGTTTCTCTGTATCCATCCGATCAGGTGGCGTCCGATACGCCGTCCCCTGTCGCCGGATGGTGGTTCGCTTCTAAACGGGGTCGTTTCTACGCAGCTTTGTCCAGGGACGACAGGATGGCCGGCAACACCTCGCCGGCCGGACCGGCCAGGTACTCGTCGACGTTTCCGGAGATCGGGGTTCGATCCGGGTTGACCTCGACGACGTAGGCCCCGGCTTCTTTCGCCAGCATCGGGAGGCGCGCTGCAGGGTAGACGACGGTACTCGTGCCCACGCTCAGGAAGACGTCACAGGTTGTCGTCGCCTCGCTCGCGCGATCCATGGCGTCGGGAGGAAGCATTTCCCCGAACCAGACTACATCCGGGCGAACCAGTCCCTCGCATTCCGGGCACGTGGCCGGTTGCCCGTCTTCAATCGCCGCGTCGATGCGGGCGGCGTCGACGTCCTGCTCACAGTCTGTGCAGTAGTTTCGGGTGATGTTTCCGTGGAACTCGACGACCTCCGAGCTACCGGCCCGGTTGTGCAGGTCGTCCACGTTCTGGGTGATCGTCGTCACGAGGTCCACGTGCTGTTCCAGGCGCACGAGCGCCCGGTGACCGTCGTTGGGCTCCGCGTCTTCGACGACCTGTCGGCGGTGGCGATACCAGCCCTGTACGAGTTCGGGATTTTCCAAGAACGCCTCCACGTTGGCCAGTTCCTGCGGCTCAAACTTTTCCCAGATGCCGCCGGGGTCGCGGAAGGTCGGGATGCCGCTCTCGGCCGAGATCCCGGCCCCCGTCAGAACGGCCACGCGGTCGGCGCTGCGTAGGTGATCGATGAGTGCGTCGCTGTACATGGACGAGCCGGAGGTCAGTCAGAGAGATCGTGATCGACGGTTTCGGGCGGCGTCGCGTTTCGGCCATCGCGCTCCGAGCCGGAAGAGGGGGCCGCTGCGCGCGTAGACGAGACCGTCTCCACATGCCGTGATTCGACGACCTCCACGACGTTTCGTGTTTCGCGGAGCGCCATGTCGCCGTCGTCTGCGCTCGTGCGGGCGCCGGAGAATTTCACCAGATCGGCGAGCTCCAGGACAGCGCGCACGCGGCTCGTGACAACGGGCGGGACGTCCGTGCGACGCTCCAGATGTGCCACCACCTCGCGGGTGGTGCGCTCCATCGTGGACATGTCGAGGCGCGCTCCCAGGTAGCGGCGGAGGCTATTCGAGAGCCGGACGTAAAACGGTTTCGCGTTGTCCGGGTCGGACAGGTCGACGGCCTCAAGGGCCTGTAGTTCGGCCAGGATCTGTTCGTGGGCCGTGGTGTCGGGCTGCGGTTCCTCGGGAACGGCGGGGGGCGGCTCCTCCTCCCGGCGTGTCCGCCAGAGGTACAGCAGCACTCCGATCAGGCACACGAGCGCAACGCCGAGCAGGATCCAGGGCCACCGCGGCTCCGGAAAGGTCGCCAGCGGGGCAAGACCACGCAGCCGGGTATCATCCGATGCCACCGTCGCGTACACCGGCACCTCCACCGTTGGCGTCCCACCGGTCAGCGTGTCACCGGCAGCGGTGATGACCTGGACGGGAAGGGTCGGGACGCGGGCGGTGTCGAGGGCGAACGTCGTGACGGTGTACCGCGCACTGTCGATGCGTGTGCCGGGCGCCTCTGCCCCGAGGTACCGTTCCCCGGTCTCGCGCGGTGCGACGACCTGCACGTCACCGAAGATCATCGGTCCGGCGTCGTTCTCGGGAAAGCGGATATTGACGGCAAACCCGTGCTCCGCCGTCACCACGAGCGTAAAACGCTCACCGACGGCCACGCTATCGGCCGTTGCGTACGCGTCCAGTCGTGCCGGAATCTGCTGAGCCTCTGCGTCGGAGGCACCGATGGCCGCGCCCAGCAGGACGCATCCGAGAACGAGGCGTGCGACGAAACCCACAGAGATCAGAGATAGGAGGGGAAACGAAACGGGGCGCCACGGGAAGCGGACCTACGCGCGCTCGTTTCGACGGCGGAAGAAGGCGACGAGCGGCTCGATGAAGTCAGGACCGGTATCGATGCGGACGTGCCCGATGCCTGCGCGGCGAAACAGATCGGCGGTCTGACGACGCCGCGTTTCGGCAGCTTCCTGGAATGCCTGTCGGGCCTTCTCACTTCCGGCGTCCACGGTCACCGTCTCCCCGGTCTCCGCATCCGTCAGATCAACCAGACCTACATCCGGCAGTTCCGTTTCGCGCGGATCGGCGAGTTCGACCGCGACCGTGTCGTGACGGCGGGCAACGGCTCGCAGCATCGAGTCATATCCTTGGTCGAGAAAGTCGCTGATGACGATCAAAATCGACCGGCGACGGACAATGTGCGTGACGTATCGAAGGGCTTCGCCGATGTCCGTGTCGCGAGACGCCGGCTCCTTGGCGTACAGGTCCCGAATCAGCCGAAGGACGTGGCGACGCCCCTTCTTCGGCGGGACGAACTTCTCCACCTGGTCCGTGAACAGGAGCAATCCGACCTTGTCGTTGTTCTGAACGGCGCTGAACGCCATGACGGCGCACACCTCGGCGGCGACATCCCGCTTCAGCTTTTCCTGCGACCCGAAATCTTCGGAGCCCGAGATGTCCACCATCAACATGACCGTCTGCTCGCGCTCTTCCTCGTACACCTTGACGTAGGTGTCGTCCATCCGCGCCGAGACGTTCCAGTCGATGTTGCGGATGTCGTCTCCGACCTGGTAGGGACGGACCTCGGCAAACTCGATGCCCCTCCCTTTAAACGCGGAGTGGTATTCGCCGCCGAAGACATTGTCGACGACGCCCTTCGTACGAATCTCCAGACGCCGGATTTTCTTAAATAGCTCCTTCGGAATCACGGTAAGTCTGGATGGTCAGCGTCCGGATGCGTGCGTGGGCATAGCACGAATGGTAGATGCCGAAGGGTCCGACCATAGCCTGTTTCTCCCGTGCGCTGCTACCAGTAGCGGACGCGACGACCCCAAATGCTGCGTCGACGAGGCACGGAGGATCCACACGGCACTCGGGAGGTCTTCGGGTCGTCAAGCCGGTTTTAGGTAGCGCGAAGTCATTCGGAAGGGAGGCTCCCCACATTGCTTGGCAGACGGCACCGGTGTCTGTCCGGACGGCGTTCATCCACGCCAGCGCCCTGCATGCGCCACAGGCGCACGAGGACAGGCGTTCAGCGGCGACGTCCCCTTCGTCTCGTTGACGCGATGGCACGGTCCGAACGGGAGCACGCACACTTGCGCGGCCCATCGTCTATTGGGACTGCGATGGCCCTCTCCTCGCCCGACGCCCTTTTGAATGAACGCTCGTCACCCGTCTCTTTTTATCCTGGCTCATGCCCCATCGCTACGCGTCGCGCAGGTCGTTGCCGACGCGGGCGTGGACGGCGTCATCTGCAGGCGTGCCTCACTGCGCCGGAACGGTGAACCCTCCGGTCTTACGGACTGGGCCAACAGCGTCGACGCCCGGCTCTTCGTACAACTGCGACGGCTGCACGCCGGAACAGCCCTCGACGTCGAATCTGCGATCGACGCGGGCGCCGCGGGCATCACGCTTCCCCGGACCCACTCCACCGGAGAGGCGGACACGATCATTCGGCTGGTTCGTCGCCGCGTAGAGACGCTGATCCGGGTCGATCCCGCTTGTCTTCTTCGGGACGTGCGAATGCTCGGCGCGCTGGGATGGGATCACCTTCACATCGGCCTCCGGAAGCCTGCTGATGCCGGTCCACCTGGGTGGACGCGCTCGACTCCGATCTGCGCAACCGCCGTGACGGACTTCATCGCGTCCCTCCCCGGCCGGAGCACGGGATTTGTCGACCTGCCCTTTCGACCCGGGGGCTCCCTGTCGCTCAACGACCTGCAAGACCTCCAGCGCATGGCGCGGGCCGGGGGGCGCCTGGCCGTCATCCACACCGCACCGACGCTCTCACCGGCGATAGCTCATACGTGGATCCGCGCAATCCGGCATGCCTGGTCGACCGATCATCCCGTGCTCACCCGATCGCCGGCCGAACCCGTGTATCTCCCCACCCGGACCGCGACGTCCTAGCGGCACGGAGCACCAGTAGCATTCGAAATACAAAAAGCCACGCCCCGCTCAACCCGAAGGTGGAGAGGGACGTGGCTTTTGACGTGGGAGCCGCTTCACGATTACCGTGAAACGGACATCCCGCAGAACCACAGGCACAGCGGTGCTCAAGCGCTGCGCGGGAGGGTCGACCGACGCTCGTACTGCCGCGTCACGGTCGCCCGTGGTGGGGCTGGAGGGCCCTCTTGTGTATCGAATCGGAGGTCGTACGCCTTTTCCGGCACGACGCCATGTACATCACTCATAATACGCACATGGGGTGACACCCCTATGTCATGCCTCGAAAAACTTCTTGTGCGATCCGCCCTCCGACGGTAGCGTCCGATCAGTCCATCATTTTGCGAAGAAACGCGGGCGTGTCGTCGTCCGACGAACGGGAGCGCTGCTGGTCCCGGTTCGGACGGTCCTCGTTCAGGTCGTCCCCGCGAAGGCGCTTGATGTTGGAGCGGGACGAACTGCCGTCACCGGAGGAGCTGCTCCGGGGAGGCGAGCTACTGCCGCCGTCGGACTCGCGATCCGCCGGCTCTCCGCCTCCGTCCTGCGCCTCCTGATTGTCTTTCTTCTTCCGGCCGCGCAACGGCGTGCTGCGGCGCTCATACGCCGGCGTGTCGAGGTGACGGAGGTTGTCCTCCCCCTTGTAGCGGTAGTTCGGGCCGTTGCCGTCGAGCGGAACCGTCCGGCGCATCCCCGAATCCTCGTCCTCCGCCTCGTCTTCCGGAGAATCGAAGCCCGTCGCGATGACAGTAACACGCAGCAGGTCGTCCATGTCGTCGTCGATCACCGTACCGAAGATGACCTCGACATTTTCTCCCGCCTCGCGCTGAATCACGCTGGTCGCCGTCGTCGCCTCGCGAATGCCGAGGGACGAGCCGCTGGTGATGTTGACCAGCACGTTCCGGGCGCCGGCAATCGACAGGCCGTCGAGTAGCGGACTCGAGATCGCCTGTATGGCCGCCTTCTCGGCGCGGTTGTCGCCCTTCGCTTCCGCGGAGCCCATCAGCGCCTCGCCGCCGTTCTTCATGGTCGTCTTCACGTCGGCGAAGTCGAGGTTGATCAGGCCGTGGACCGTTATGAGGTCACTGATCCCGCGCGTGGCGTTGTAGAGGACTTCGTCGGCTTTCTCGAAGGCCTCGATCAGGCTGGTATTCTCATCCGCGATGTCGAGCAGGCGCTCGTTCGGGATGACGATGAGCGTGTCGACGTTCTTCCGGAGAAGCTCGATGCCCTCCTCAGCCGTCTTCTGGCGGCGGGCGCCCTCACAATCGAAGGGGCGCGTCACGATCGCCACGGTCAGGATGCCCATCTTTCGCGCAATGGATGCGACGACCGGGGCGCCGCCCGTTCCGGTCCCGCCGCCCATTCCGGCGGTGATGAAGACCATGTCGTAGCCGTCGAGGGCCTGCTCCAGTTCGTTGGAGTTTTCCTCGATAGCCTCAGCACCCACGCTGGGCCGCGCGCCGGCGCCGAGCCCCTTGGTCAGGGTCCGGCCCGCCTGGATCTTCTGCGGGGCCTGGTTTTCGGCGAGCGCCTGGGCATCGGTATTCACGGCGACAAACTCGACGCTGCCGTGAATGCCCTGGTCGACCATGTTGTTGATGGCATTGCCTCCCCCTCCGCCAACGCCGACGACGCAGATTTTGGCTTCCTCGTTTGCGGCATCGTCAAACGAAAACCGCGAGCTAAATTCGTTTTCCATAAGTTCCCTCCAGTCTGTGTGGTTCGAAAGTCAGAGCGACCCGAAGATCCGGTCGAGGTGAGCAGCCCCGAGGTCATGCAGGATCGGGTCGTCGGGTGGTCGTGGGGTTCGTGAAGTAGTGTGTGAGGGTACGATGCTGCAGATTCCGGCAAAAGCCGCCGTGACGGTTGCGTGGAATGAATCACCGTCGTTCGGCGCACCCGGGTAGGGTCAGAGCCGCTAAAATCTTATGTCGCAACGAGTTATCAGCCAAAGAAACGGCATATCGTGGCGAATCGCAACGTACCATAGCAGCTACAGTTCGTCAAACCATGATTTCATCCGTGTCGCGATGCGGTTGACGAGCGTTTCTCCCGACACGCGTTCTCCATTTCGATGCTGATCGATATCCTCGCTGAGGGTCGATCCGCCGATGACTTCCGGGCGCATGCCGTAGAGCACGAGCCCGACGCCGGTCGAGTACTTGGGATCGGACACCTCCTCGACGAGCCCGCCGGACAGCCCCATCGGGCGACCGATCCGGGCTTCCATCCCCAGCACTTCGGCGGCCAGGTCGGCCGTTCCGGGAATGAGCGCGCCGCCACCGGTGAGCACGCAGCCCACGCCGAGGTGACGCGCGTAGCCGGAGCGCTTGATTTCGATGGCCGCGATCTCCAGGATTTCCTCCAGCCGAGGCTGAATGACCTGCGCGAGCGTGTCGCGCCCGATCGTCTTCTCGGGCCGCCCGCCGATGCCGGGAATCTCGATCTGCTCGGTTTCATCGGCAAAGTCGACGAGTGCGGTGCCGAACTGTCGCTTCAGCTGTTCGGCCTGGTCGCGCATCACGCCCAGCCCCTTGCGAATGTCGTCCGTGACCTTGTTGCCGGCCACGGCAATGACAGCCGTGTGACGGATTGTGTTGTCTTCGAAAACGGCGATGTCGGTCGTCCCGCCGCCGATATCGATCAGCGCAACGCCCACCTCCTTCTCGTCGTCGTGAAGGCACGAGAACGAGGAGGCAAGCGGCTCGAGCACGATGTCGGCCACTTCGAAGCCCGACTTCTCGATGCAGCGGTAGATGTTTTTCGCCGCTGAGACGAGGCCGGTGATGATGTGGACGTTTGCCTCAAGGCGGACGCCGCTCATGCCGACGGGGTCGGCCACGCCGTCCTGTCCGTCCACGATGAACTCCTGCGGGATGACGTGCAGAATCTCGCGGTCGGCGGGCATCGCCACGTGCATGGTGTCTTCGAGGAGACGCTGCACGTCGTTCTGCGTGATCTCGCCGGACCGAATGGTCACGACGCCCCGGCTCTGGAAGCTCTGCACGTGGTCGCCGGCAATCCCGACAATAACGCTTCGCACCTCCACGCCGGCGGCCCGCTCGGCCTCTTCGATGGCGGACCGAACGGCATTCACAGTGCGGTCGATGTTGACGACGACACCGCGGTTGAGTCCATCGGACGGGGCAACGCCCACGCCCAGGATGTTTACGCGGTCGAGTTCGTCCTCGGCAGCAACGACGGCACAGACCTTTGTCGTGCCGATGTCGACTCCTACGACGATATTTTCGTTCATGGCGGGTGCGGGTGTCGATTCGGGGTGCTACGCAGAGCGCCGGTCGAGGCGACGAAGACCGTTGCCGGACCGAGCGGAGCGCGAGCATGTGTCAGAGAAGCCGGGCCTGTCGAAACAGGGAGCGGTTCGGAGCGAGCGGTGGAAATCTGGAGGGTAGTGAGGGTTCGTGTGAGGCCGCTATGAGCGTCAGCTTTCGACGGCAGCACGCCCGTCGGCGGCCTCGCGGGTCACGATCTGGTTGTCGAAGCGGAGATCCACGTATCCGACGGCCGGATTCGGCCCAGCCTGGAGCACCTGATGGTGGAAGGCCACGAGCCGTTTCAGCCGAAGACCAAACCGTTCACGACCGAGATCGGCGGTAACAGATGGATGGATGTCCGTGGGTCGAGTATACACACGAATTCGGTCGTTCGCGAATACATCAATTTCGGTAATGATGGACGCTGCCGCGTGCCCGTCGAGCGACTGCAGGAAGCCCGTTAGCCCCTCCCCGGCTATGCTCTTGAGCGGATGGTAATCGGCGGTCACGCCACGCAGGAGCGGTACGTCAAAAGCGGTGCTGTCGACGAGCGGCATCGCGTATCCGCCGGCGTCGAGGTAGTAGGCAGGTCGGTTCTCCTGGACCACGATCGCCGCCGGTGTACGCTCCGTCACGCCCAGAACGAGCGTCCGGGCGGATCGGCGCTCCCGAATGTCCACGCGACGAACCCAGGGGTGCCGCTGCACGCGGTCGGCGATCAGGCCGAGGTTGAGGTCGTCCATGACGACGCCGGTGTCGACGCGCGCCAGCCGCCGCAGGGTATCCGGGTGAACGTGCTGAGCGCCCTGCACCTGAACGACGGAGACCGGCACATTGGCCTGCCACTGCCAGCCGAGAAGGCCGAGCACGAACACGCCGCCCGCGACGAGAGCAATGCCCCCGAGGCGAACAGCGAGCTTGGCTATTTTGCGTGCGGTGTCCAGGTCCATGGCGAAGGGTCGTTCAGGCAGATGCGTCGCTGTTCGAAAGAGCAGGTTCGAGGTCGGTCAGCCGGTCTACGAAGTCGCGGCTGTACCGCCAGATGTCGCCGGCGCCCATCATCAGCACGACGTCTCCGTCGGCGGTAATCTCCGCGAGCTCGTCGGGAAGCTGTTCCTTCTGGGGTACGTAGTGAACGCTGCGGTGACCGTAGTTCTGAGCCCGGCGGGCAATCTCTTCGCCGCTGACCCCTTCGATCGGCGCCTCGCGGGCTTTGTAGACGTCCGTCACGACGAGCACGTCAGCATTGAAGAACGCGCGGGCGAAGCCGTCCTGAAAGTCACGGGTGCGACTGTACAGGTGCGGCTGGAAAACGGCCACGATGCGCCGGTCGGAGAAGCCCTGGCTGGCGGCGTCGAGCGTGGCCTCAATTTCCGTCGGATGGTGCGCGTAGTCGTCGAGAACGACGCGCCCCGCCACATCGCCGATCTGCTGGAAACGGCGCCGGACGCCGTCGTAGGCGGCCAGTCCATTGCGGATGTGATCGAATGGAACGTCGAGTTCGACGCCGACGGCCACGGCCGCGAGCGCATTCCGGACGTTGTGCATTCCGGGCACGTTCAACGTAACCGTCCCGAGTGCATCGCCCCGAAACTGTACGTCGAAGTGCGTCTTCAGGCCGTCGCGCCGGATGTTGATCGCGCGCACCTCCGCCTGTCGCGTCGTACCGTAGGTCAGCACTCGGCGCTCAATGCGCCCGACGATGGCCTGCACGTTGGGATCGTCGAGGCACAGGATGGCGGCTCCGAAGAAGGGGACGCTGTTCGCGTACTGGGTAAATGCGTCCTGGATGTCGTCCAGCCCGTCGTAAATGTCAAGGTGATCCTCCTCTATGTTGGTGATTACCGCGAGCGACGGTGTAAGCCTGAGGAACGTCCGGTCATACTCGTCGGCTTCAATCACGATGATGTCTCCTTCCCCGGTGACGGCATTGGAACCGAACGCGGTCACTTTGCCACCCACGATGACCGTCGGGTCGAACCCGCCGTCCTTCGTGACGAGCCCGATCATGGAGGTCGTCGTGGTTTTCCCGTGCGTCCCCGCAACGCCGACACCGAACTTCATCCGCATCAACTCGCCCAGCATCTCGGCGCGCGGGATCAGGGAGATGCGGCGCTGCTCGGCTTCAATGGTCTCCGGGTTGTCCGACGGGTCGATCGCCGAGGAGTACACGACGACGTCGGCATCCCCCACCTGTTCGGCGGCATGGCCTTCGTGGACGACGGCACCGAGCTCTTCGAGGTGCCGCGTCACGTCGCTCCGGGTGAGGTCGGACCCCGACACCCGGTAGCCACGGTTGAGCAGCACTTCCGCGATCGAGCTCATGCCAATCCCACCGATGCCCACCATGTGGACCCGGCGGATCCGCCCCAGAGCCGGTTGTCTTCTGCGTTCGGTTTCCATCTTCAGGTGAGGCTTCGGTGGGTGTCGGCGAGGGCGAGGACATCGGCGGCGATGCGGTCGGCGGCTTCAGGGCGCGCCTCCCTTCGAGCAGCCTCGGCCATCTCCCGGCGGACGCCGGCGTCGCCCAGCAGGTCGCGGACAACGTGGACCAGGCGCGCCTCAAGATCCGGCTCTCGCAGGACCCGCGCGGCCCCGACGCGCTCCATCGCCCGGGCGTTCTTCGTCTGGTGATCGGCTACTACGTTTGGTGAGGGTACGAGAACAGCCGGCGTGCCGGTCACCATCAGTTCGCTGCACGTGATCGCACCGGAGCGGCAGAGGGCGAGGTCGGCGGCGGCGTACGCCAGATCCATCCGTTCGATGTATTTCAGCAGTCGAAGGCGCGGGTGGTCTGCGACGCGCTCGCTGATAGCGCTGTAGTAGCGCGACCCGGTCTGCCAGATCACGTGGACGTCCGGGTCCTCGAGCAGCGCGCTGAGGCTCCCTTCCAGCGCCGTGTTGAGAGCCTCGCTTCCCAGCGACCCGCCAAATACGAGAAGGACGCGAGCATCTGCCGGGATGTCCAGCGTATCTCGGGCCTCGGTCGCACCGGCGCGGAGTAGGGAAGCGCGGGTGGGGTTGCCGCTGACCGTTGCCCGCCCGGACGGCACCCAGTCTCGGGCCTCGTCGAAGGCCAGATGGATATGCGAGGCCAACATGGACAGCAGGCGATTCGTCACGCCGGCGTAGGCGTTCTGCTCCTGAATCACGATCGGGCGACGACGCAGCCACGCAGCGAGCAGCACGGGGCCCGACACGTACCCGCCCGTGCCGACGGCGACATCCGGCTCAATCGCGCCGACGAGGCGCCAGCTCTGAATCATGCCTTTCGCCAGTTGAACGGGAAAACTCAGGTTCTGTAGCGACAGGTCTCGCTGGAAGCCCGACACGGTGATCGGATGCAGCGCGTATCCCGCGTTCGGGACTGCCGTCGCTTCCAGGCGATCCTCCGTTCCCGCAAATACGACGCGCGCCTCCGGCCGCCGGGCCGTGATGGCGTCCGCGATCGCGATCGCAGGGTATACGTGCCCTCCGGTGCCACCGCCGGCGATCAGTATGTGGGGAGGACGAGCCATGCGCGCGAGTAGGTTTAAAAGGTGGTCTTACGAGGAAAGCAAGGATGATAAAAGCCGCGGACCACGGGGGGCCGGGTCACACGAAGGATTCGGTCTTGCGGCGTTCGGTCGCCGGGGTTCGTTCTTTCACCTGCCGGGACACGTTCAGGATGACACCGACCATGACGCCGTTGGCAATCATGGACGTGCCGCCGTACGACACGAAGGGCATCGGCAGACCGGTCACGGGGAGCAGCCCGCAGGCGACGCCGGCGTGGACGAAGCCGTAGAGCACGAGCAGCGTCGTGAAGCCGACGGTGAGAAACAGGCCGAGCGGGTCCGGAGCATCCCGCGCAATGCGGAGGAAGCCGCGGATGAGCAAGATGCAGAAGCCGAGGAGCAACGCGACCGCACCGAGCACGCCGTATTCCTCCGCAATGATGGCGAAAATAAAGTCGTTGTAGGGCGCCGGCAGGAAGTCACGCTGAATGCTTTTCCCCGGCCCGACGCCGGTCAGTCCTCCCATTGCGAAGGCGATGCGGGCCTGCTGCGACTGGTAGCCCTCACCCTGCGGGTTGAGGACATGCTCGGCATTCGTCGATGAGAAAATGTTCACGCCGAGGTAGCTCTCGACGCGGGCGGCTCGACTCGGGGAGTTGGCGATCATTCCCACCGCGAGCAGCGCCCCCATCATGCCGAGGGCGGCGATCTGATAGGTGCTGACGCGGCCCACGAAGCCCATCAGCATGACCGCGACGAGGAGGACGGCGGAGGTCGACAGGTCGTCCAGGCCGATCAGCAGGATCGTACCGAACGCCCAGATCAGAATAGGCAGGAACGCGCGGCCGAAGCTTTTCACATAGTCCTGCTTCTGCGCGAGCAGCACCGCGATGTAGAAGACAAGCGCCACCCGCGCAAGGTCGGACGGCTGAAATCCGAAGCCGGCAACCCGGAGCCAGCGGTCCGGCCCTTCGGTGAAGAGGCCCACCCCTTTCACCACGAGTAGCAGCCCCAGCGCAATCACCAGGGCGACCTTGCTGTAGCGTGCGAGCGTCCGGTAGTCGATCAGGCTGACGACACCCATGACGCCGAGGGCGAGCACAACCCGGATCACGTGCCGGATCAGGAATCGCTCGGTGTCGCCTCCGGCCTTCGTTTCCGCCAGGAACGTGATCGCGCTGTACACGGCCACGACGCCGACGGCGGACAGGGCCAGCACGACCCAGATCACGTACTTATCCGCCGACGAGCGGGCGGACAGGCGGTCCTTAAGTGTTCGAAATGCGTTCATGACAAGCGGGGGGCAAAAAAGCGCCGGAAAGGCGACCCGAAGTATAGCTCAGGGTCCGGCCGGTTTACAAACGCCTCACGAGACGGCGAAAGGTGTCGCCGCGCTCTTCATAGTTTTCGTACATGTCGAAAGATGAGCACGCGGGACTGAGCAACACGACGTCTCCCGGGCGTGCGATGTCCCGGGCGTGCGCCAGGGCGTTCTCCATCGTCGTCGCCCGTTTCGCACAAGCTGCCGCCGCCCCGAGCTCCTGCATCACTTTCTCGGCACTCTCGCCGAGCGCAACGACGCCGCGAACCCGCTCCCGCACCAGCGACGCCAGCGGTCCGTAATCATTTCCTTTGTCGCGACCGCCGGCGATCAGCACAATCGGTTCATCGAAGCTCTCGAGGGCGTACCGGACAGCGTTCACATTTGTCGCCTTCGAGTCGTTGACGTAGCGCACGCCGTCGACCGTGGCTACGGTTTCGAGCCGGTGCGGCACACCACTGAACGTCGCCAGCCCCGCCCGAATCTGCGCGTCGGGGATGTCCATCAGCCGGGCCGATGTGGCGGCGGCGAGCGAGTTGTACAGGTTGTGCGGCCCGCGAAGCGCGAGATCGCCGACCGGCATGAGCGGCATATCGCCGTCGTCGTTGCGAAAGACGATCGTATCGCCGTCGACGAAGGTCCCGCGCTCCACCGGCCCCTCGATGCTGATCGCCACCGGGTCGAAGGCGTCCGGCTCTGCGGCCCGCGCCTGAACTGCCTCACGAATGAGGTCATCGTCCGCGTTATACACGACGGCATCCCCCGGGCCCTGTCGGGCGAAGATGCGACATTTGCTCCGCGCATAGGCGCTAAAGTCGTCGTCATACCGGTCAAGATGGTCCGGCGTGATATTCAGCAGGACGCTGACACGGGGGCGGAAGGTATCGACGTGGTCGAGCTGGAAGCTGGATACCTCGAGCACGACGATGTCCTGCTCCCGTGCCTCGAGCACCTCGTCGGAAAAGGGATCCCCGATATTGCCGGCAACGAGCGTTGCGCGGTCATTCACCTTGCGCATCGCGGTTCGAATGACGTGGCCCGTGAGGCTGGTGGTCGTCGTTTTTCCGTTCGTGCCGGTGATCGCTATGATGGGGGCATCGCAGAACCAGGACGCCACCTCGATTTCCGAGTAGACCGGCAGTCCCGCCGCCCGGCACATCTCCACGACGGCGGCATCGGACGGGACACCGGGACTCACAACGACCAGGTCCGCCCGGGCGGCGCGCTCGGTGTGCCCGCCAAACTCATACTCCACCCCGATCGCATCCAGCGTATCGCGGATGCCGTCCTTCGGCGGTCCGTGCTCCGTCACAAACACGGACGCCCCGGCCCCGGCGAGCAGACGCGCGACGGCCCGGCCGCTGCGCGCACCGCCGACGACGGTCACGGACTGATCAGAAAGGGTGGAGGGATTCATCACGAAAGAGCCGCGGGGAAACCTGTGCGGTGGAATGGGAAGAGTCTGCGTCAGCGAATGCGGAGCGTGAGGAGGGCGGCGATCACCGTCAGCGCCGTGACGATCCAGAAGCGGGTGACGATTTTCGCCTCGTGCGTGCCGCGCGCCTCGAAGTGATGGTGCAGCGGCGCCATCCGAAAGAGTCGTTTCCCCGTTCCGGTCCGATGCCGGGTGTACTTGAAGTAGCTCGTCTGTAGAATGACCGAGAGTGCCTCGGCGAAGTACACGATGCCAAGGAGCGGAAGGAGCAATTCCTTTCGCACCATGAGCGTGACAGCCCCGACGGCAGCGCCGAGTGCCAGCGCGCCGGTGTCGCCCATGAAGACCGTTGCCGGATACCCGTTGTACCAGAGAAAGCCGAAACAGGCCGCCACCATGGCCGCCCCGAAGATCGTCAGCTCGCCGATCCCCGGCAGGTACATGACGTCGAGAAAGGTCGCCAGGTTGACGTTCCCCGAGATGTAGACGAGCGCGACCAGCCCGAGCGAAACGAAGGCCGTCACTCCGGTGGTCAAGCCGTCGAGTCCGTCGGTCAGGTTGACCGCATTGGACACCGCCGTCATGATGAAAACCACGACGGGCAGGTAGACCATCCAACCGAGATCGATGCCGTTCGTCCATGCCTCGAAGAAGTAGTAGTCGATCACGCGGTCCTTCAGGAAAGGAACGTACGTGAGCGTGTTGAACTCGGAAAACGAGGGGTGGAAATAGAGGACGCTCCCGACCACGAGTCCGATGCCGATCTGTCCGGCGACCTTGTATCGCGGTGCGAGTCCATCCTTTTGCTTCTTAACCGTTTTGATGTAATCGTCGGCAAACCCGACCACGCCCATCCAGGCGGTAGCCAGCATCGCCAGCCACACGTAGGTCTTGGCAATGTCGCCCCAGAGGAGCGTCGCCCCGAGGATGGAGAGCAGAATAATGATGCCGCCCATCGTCGGGGTGCCGGCCTTATGTGCGTGGCTCACCACGCCGGCGTCGTCGCCTTTGCGTATCTGTTCACCGAGCTGCTGCCGTGCCAGCCACCGGATAATGCTGCGCCCCGCGAAGAGGGCAATCACCAGCGCGGTCATGGCCGCCAGCGCCGCGCGGACCGTGATAAACTGGATGACCTGAAAGCCGGGCGGCTGGTAGACCTGCTCCAGGTAACTGATGAGGTAGTAGAACATGTGGGGGGTGAAGAGGTCGCGGCGGAACCGGTCGCTCGGGGCATCGGATGAAGAAAACGGGCGAAGGGGGCGGAGCCGATCGCAGCGGATCGAAGATTATGCGGCGGACGGGGAGGTGCGCTGCTGGAAGTACTGGTGCGCACGCTTTCGGTCGTCGAAGGCGCGTCGCCTGGTGCCCACCACCTGGTACGTTTCGTGGCCTTTTCCGGCGATCAGAACCACATCGCCCGGCGCGGCATGGTCGGCAGCGAATCGGATGGCTTCGTCTCGGTCCACGATCCACTCGGCCTCACTGGGCCGGCTCATCCCGCGTCGGATGTCGTTCAGAATGGCCTCCGGCTCTTCGGTGCGCGGATTGTCGCTCGTCACGATGACACGATCCGCGAATGTCTCGGCCAGGCTGCCCATAACACGGCGTTTGGACCGGTCGCGGTCTCCGCCGCAACCGAACACGCACCAGAGCGTGGCGCCGTCGTCCGTGGCCTCTCGCACCGACTGCATAATGTTCTCCAGAGCGTCGGGCGTGTGGGCGTAGTCGACGACGACCGTGGTGCCATCATCAAAGGTTCGCTGGTCAAACCGGCCGGGCACGGGCGTCGCCTCGCGCAGGACCTGGAGCACGTCGTCCGGGTCGTGGCCGAGAGCTCGAAGCGCGGTGAAGGCGGCGGCCAGGTTGTACGCGTTGAACCGGCCCGCCAGGCGGAAGGTGTGAACCGCCGTGTCATCTTCGGCTCCGTCGGCCGTCCGAAATCGGAGGCGGAGGCCGCTCGTTCGGCTTTCCACTACGTCGAACCGGACGTCTGCGCCCGCATCGGTTCCGTAGGTCTGGATGCTCGCACGGGTGGACGCTCCAACGGCCGCCGCGGCATCGTCATCCGCGTTCATCACGGCGGTCGCGCCGGGGGCGAGCCCGTCGAATAGCTTCTTCTTCGCGGCGCGGTAATTAGCCAGCGTGCCGTGGTAATCGAGGTGTTCGCTGGTCAGATTGGTGAAAATGGCGACGTCGTACTCGATCGCGTGAACGCGCTGCTGGTCCAGGGCGTGCGATGACGCTTCCATCGCACAGGCCTTGCATCCATCGTCGACCATGCGGCGAAGCGTGCGCTGGAGCTCCAGTGCGCCCGGGGTGGTCAGGGCGGCATTGGTCGCAACGGCTCCCGTCCGGACCTCGATCGTCGAGATCAATCCGGGCGTCTCACCAAGCGCTTCGAGCGCGTGGTGGACCAGGTAAGAAACGGTCGTCTTCCCGTTCGTCCCGGTCACACCGACCATGCGAAGCGATCGCGAGGGGTGGCCGTAGAACGCGGCCGCGAGCTCGGCAACAGCGGTTCGCCCGTCCGTCACCTCGGCAAACACGACCTCCGGATACCGCTCGTCCGCCTGCTCCGGAACGGTTTCACACACAACGATGCCGGCGCCGTTCGCGATGGCCTGATCGATGAAACGGTGCCCGTCGACGGACACACCCTTCACCGCCACGAAGCAACAGGTCGTGCCGTCGGCGGCGTCCACGCGGATCATGCGGCTGTCGTCCGACACCTGCCCGACGAGCAGGTCCGTGCCCGTGACCTCTCGTGCCGCGTGAACCGAGCGCAGCACGCCCGCGTCCTCCAGCGCCGTACGCAGCGCGGACCACGACACGGACGTAGCATCCGTGTTCGACCTGCCGGACTTGGAAGAGGAAAGATCGGGAGTCATAGCACGAGGGAAAACCTCGATGAACGTTATTCGCCCGTGATCATCGCCGTGGAGGGCAGTGGTTGCCCGGCGGATGGCGACTGATCCTGAACGGTGCCGCGACCGAAGAGGCGGACGTCGATGCCGCGCTGGTGCAGCCAGTGGACGGCATCGCGCGTTGTGAGGCCCGTGAGATCAGGCATCGCGTCGGCCCCGGCGTCTGCGAGGCGCGCCTGAACGGCCGGCGGCGAAGCGGCAGTCGAGGCCGTGCGGGTTGCCGCGCCAGGCGCAGGGAGCGTGGCCCCGATGTCCGCCCGGGCCACGATGTGATCGACGACCTCCGGGAAGGTGCCCGCCCAGCGGCGAGCGATGTTCTGGAAAATGGGGGCGGCAACGGCGCCGCCGTACATGCTGGTCTCCGGCTCGCCCACGATCACGAGAACGGCGACCTGAGGATCATTCGCAGGGAAATACCCGACGAAGGATGCGCGCGCCTGTTCACCGGAATATTTTCCGCCGCTCACCTTCAGCGCCGTGCCCGTTTTCCCCGCAATATCAAGGCCACGAATCTGCGCCGATGTGGCGGTGCCGGTCTGGACCGTTTTCTCAAAAGCCGGGCGCAGAGCTTCCGCGGTCGACGGCTGCAGCGCACGGCGAATCGAGTCGGGTTGCTGGCTCCACAGAAGGTCTCCGGTGATGCTCCGGCGCTCCTTCACGATATGCGGCTGGACAAGCAGGCCGCCGTTCGCCAGCGCCGAATACGCAGCCAGTAGCTGAATGGGCGTGACCGCCACCTCGTACCCGATGCTCATGGACGTGAGCGAGGTCCGGCTCCAGCTCGCCGGTTTCTTCAGCGTGCCGCTCACCTCGCCCGGCAAATCGACCCACGTCGGCTGGCCGAAGCCCAGATTCCGGGCATACTGGTAGAAGATGCCTTCATCGATTCGCGTCGCGGTCTTTGCCATGCCGACGTTGCTCGACTTCGACAGCACTTCCGCGAAAGAGATCGTGCCGTAGGCTTTCACATCCTTCATCGTGTAGCCGTGGAAGACGGCCCATCCGTCGCCCGTCTCTACGGAGTCGCCCAGCGAGACGATATCCTGCTCGACGGCCGCTGCCGCGCCGACCAGCTTGAACGTCGACCCCGGCTCGAACTGGTCGGTGATCGACCGATTTCGACGACGGTCCGACGACGCCCGGCCCGGGTGATTGGGGTCATACGTCGGCACGTTTGCCATCGCGAGAATCGCGCCCGTCTTCGGGTCCATGGCAATGGCCGTCCCCCACCGGGCACCGCTCTCTCGAACGCCGCGGGCCAGCTCGTCCTCCAGGGCCGCCTGCCGTACGAGGTCGATCGTGAGCACCACGTTCTGCCCGTGCTCCGGCTTCACCACGGTGCCACCGACAAAGGCCTTGATCCGGCCGCGCCGATCGCGCTTCACGGCGTGCCATCCCGGCTCCCCGGTCAGGTAGTCGTCGTACTGCAGCTCCACGCCGGACCGCCCGGTCCCGTCGGTGTCGATGTGACCGAGCACGTGGGCGGCGGTCGTCCCGTAGTTGTAGCGGCGGGCAAACCGCGGCGACAGAATCAGACCGGGAACGTCCCAGCTCTCAACCGTCTCACGCTGTGTCTCATCCAGGCCGCGGAACAGCATCACATACTGCGGGCTGTACCGCTCGGCCACGGTGGTCCGCAGGCGGGCTTCCGACATCCCGGTGAGGGCGGCGAACCGCTCGTAGAACATGCCGCTCTTCGCCTCGAACCCATCGATCGTGGGGTCGAGCGCGACGTCGTACCGGGCGGTGTTGATGGCGAGTGCCCGACCGGCCCGGTCCAGGATGCTCCCGCGCATGGCGGGAATCTCGACGGTGGACCGCGCCTGGTTCTGGCCCTGAGCCTTCAGCTCGGCGCCCTCCGTCAGCATGATCCACCCCATCTGCGCCAACACAAACAGCGGCACGATGCTGAGCAGCGTCAGCACCATGTACATCCGGGTGAGTATTTGATTTTTCGGCTTCACGGGACGGAGAACGAGGTTGCAGTAATCGGTCGTGCGTTACTCGGGAACGACCACGGTCCGGCCGGTCGGCACGGCTTCGCGGAGACCGAGCTCGCGGGCCCGGTCGTAAATGACGGATGGACCCGTCGCGTGGTCGAACTCCCCTTTCAGTCGGTTGTGCTTCAGGTGCAGCTTGTGATTCATCTGTCGCGCCTCCTGCACATCCATGAGGAGCTGCTGCGTGGCATGGACGTGACCGACGTAGAGCGTGAACAGCGCCGCAATCAGTAGCAGAACCAGCCCGAATCGGACGGTAGACACGTTTTCGAGAAACGAACCGTCATCGTCCCGCTCGTCTCGTCGCCGGTTTGTCTTCGGCTCGAGGTCCGACCAGGACGGCAGGGCGGTCCCGTGGCGCTGGTACCGCGTCGAATCGGTGTCGCGGCTCCCGCGGTCACGGCGGGACGCGTCGTTCCGGGACGGTCGGCTTTTGTTCAGAATGCGGTTCATCGGAATCAGAGGGACGACGCCCTCGCTCTACATCGGGTCGGCATCAAAACGGCTGCAGGCAGGCATCATGACGGCTGGCGCGCACGAACGGCGGCGTTGGAGCGGCGGCGCGCGGCCGGTTTGCAGGCAAGCATACGCGTCAGCCGGGCCTGCAGGCTGTTCGGGTCCAGTGGCTTGGCAACGCATCCGTCGAATGCAGCCCGCCGGTCGTCGGGGACGCGGCGTCCGTCGTCAGTGTCGTCGGACATGGCGAGGACCGGGACGTCCCGGTAGCCGTCGTCTGCGCCCAGGTGATCGAGAAGAGCATCTCGATCTGCATTCGGCAGGTCGAGGCTCACGAGCACGGCGTCATAGACAGCGTCGGAGGCCAGCCGGATCGCGTCGGCGGCCGCGGTCGCGACGTCCACCTCCCCGTCGTGGCGCAGGGCGTACTGCACCTGCAGCCGGACCTTGGGGTCGGCATCGACAACGAGAAGTACGGGCTGCCCGTCCGGCGCGGACCGGCGAGCGCGGCGCACACGGCGCCAGAGAATGTCGGGGGAATCGGTCATGGCTGTTAAAATCGGAATACGGTAGAACGAGGCACGACGGGGACAACGTCAGCGCGTCGGGACCGGCGTGCCGGCATCGTCCGGGGTGCGCTCGGCGACTCGGAGGCGTGCGCTTCGGGCCCGGGGGTTGGACTCCACCTCCGCCTCACCGGCTTCGATGGCCGATCGCGGCGTCTCCTCAAACGGCGCGATCAAGGTGCCGTAAATGTCGCGAATGGGCTTACCCTCGAAGTTGCCGTAACGCAGAAAGCGCTTGACGCGCCGGTCCTCGAGGCTGTGGTAACTGATGACAGCAATGCGGCCGCCCTCGCGGATCACGTCCACGCTCTGTTCGAGCACGTCTTCAAGCACGTCGAGCTCGGCGTTGACCGCAATTCGGAGGCCCTGGAAGACGCGCGCAAGGCTCTTCACCTCGTCCCGTTCCGGCACCGCCGAACGGACGGCGTCGGCAAGGTCATGGGTGGTTTCGAGCGGACGCGCGTCCACGATGGCGCGGGCGATCGGTCGGGACCGGCGTTCGTCGCCGTAGTGGAAAATCGCATCCGCGATGTCGCGTTGATCCCAGTGGTTTACAATCTGGTGGGCGGTGAGACCGCCGCGCGGGTCCATTCGCATGTCGAGCGGTCCCTCCCGCTGGAAACTGAAGCCCCGTTCGGGCTCGTCGATCTGATGAGACGAGACGCCCAGATCCAGCAGCAGGCCGTCCACGGTGTCGATTCCGGCGTCGTCCAGGAGCGACCGGAGCCGGCCGAAGTTGCCCTGCAGGGCCCGGAATCGCCCGGCATCGATCTCCTCCTTGAGCCGGTCACAGGCAACGGCAAGGGCGTCCGCGTCCTGGTCGATGCCGATCACCTCGGCCTTCGGCGCGAGCGCATCCAGCATCGCCTTCGCGTGGCCACCGCCACCGAGGGTACCGTCCACGTAGCAGCCGGCCGCGTCCGTGATCAGGCGGTCCGTGACCTCGTGTGAAAGAACAGGCGCGTGGTACTCCGTTGCGTAGCGCAGCGGATCAGCGTCCGGGCCGGCGTCGGAGCCGGAGGAAGAAGCGGGGGCGTCGGAAGCCGTCATCGGTCGGTGCATCGGGGGAAGCGGTACAGGCAAGCGCTACATGTTCATGACGCGCTCGGCCAGGGTTTCGTAG
This sequence comes from Bacteroidota bacterium, assembly GCA_009908725.1. Taxonomy (GTDB): domain Bacteria; phylum Bacteroidota; class Rhodothermia; order Rhodothermales; family Salinibacteraceae; genus Longibacter. The sequence goes on from JAAAOT010000147.1 coordinate 35,139, forward strand.
TCGTCAGGTTGCTGGTCCATGTATTCATCGAACCGGTCCGGATCCCAGATCTCGATGTGGTCGAAGGCACCGATGATCAGCGCCCGACCGTCGACATCGGCAAAATCCAGCAGTGGCCGGGATATCGTGACGCGTCCCTGTCCGTCGAGCGTGGCCTCATCGGCCCACATCATGATCGCCCGTACAAAGGTTCGGGCATCGGGGTTGAACATGTTCAGCGCCCCGATCGCCTCTTCGATCTCGGCCCACTGATCCAGCGGGTAGAGGAAAATGCATTCCTCGAAGCCCCGCGTGATCGTGAATGTGTTCTGGGCCTCCGGATTCAGCACCCCCCGCATTTTCGCAGGAATGGACACCCGTCCCTTACTGTCGACGGAATATTCAGCCTGACCCTTAAAAACCATGATGGCAGCCCCCGAACTACGGAGTGGGCACGACGCCTCGAACGCGCATCCCGGCGCCGCGAGCACGGGTCGGATGGCGGAGAGGTCGGAATGAACGCGCTGTCGACGTGAGGCCGGATGGGAGCACTCCCCACTTTTCCCCACGCATCTCCACAAAGTACGGGGATGGCCCCCAATGTCAAGGTCTCCCCGCGAGAAACCCCGATTGTTTGCGCCAAAACAATCATGTCCGATCGATGTGCACATACCCTATTTACGGGCGGATCGCCGTCGATCGGAGCGGCGATCTGCGTCCATTTAAGATAAACGCGCATCGGGAGACGACGTCGCCTCATTTCGGCGGCCGCATTATTTTGCTCCACACATATCTCCCGCTTCGGACGGGCGATATAACGGCGTCCGAACGAACTCGCGCATCGGCTCGATGACGAATTTTTTCTTCACCTGGCGGCACCTGTCGCCGCCCAGCGATCCCAGATCTGCTCATGCAGAACCAAGGTGAGATGCAGTGGGCGGGGTGGGACGACGACCAGCTGTAGGCCGAGGGGCGAGACGAATCGGAGGAGCCGTCCGGAGATTCAGAAAAGAATCCGGTTTTGAGACGGACTCCGGATCGTCGAAACCGTGTGGATCGGGATCCGCGTCGCCTCGTCTTCCTTCTGGTGGACGACGACGTCCGTCCCGTCAATGTGAAATCCGTCTCCACGAACGGTCGGCTGGTCGCGGCGATACACGATCACGGCATTATCGGCTTCCAGGAGAAAGGCTTCCGGCCCCACCCGCTGCCCCGTTGCTGACTCTACCATAAGCGACCGCATCCCGTAGCGGACGGCGTCCTCGTTCGACGAGATGCGCTCGTAATTCTTGGACAACGCCGACCGCAGGCCGACCCAGATCGGCCGCGCCCCCGCGGTATTCTCACCCTGCGCCGGCCCCATGTCCCACACCATAGCAACCGTCATTGGAGACCGTCGATTGAAAAGGTCAATCTGAAGCACGGGGATCGAGACGCCGATAGAGAGACCGGGGGCTACGACCGGGCCAATGAACGGAGGCGACATCCCGTCATCGTCGATCTCCATCTTGATGTTCGGATCGACAACCAGAACGTATTGCGCATCTGCCTCGGCTGCCAAGGCGCGAAGCACGTCCACCCTCACCCGCTGCGGCGAATCCTCATCGACATCACCGTCCTCGGGAACGGGTTCGTACAGCGAATCCGCAGATATGCCGGTGTCCCGGTGCGGAGCATTCGCATACACGGAATAGGTTTGTCCGTAGCCATCCAGCGACTGCGTTGCCTCGGCCAGCACGTGCTTATAATATCGCGCAAGGTCGAGATCCGAGGCATCCGCAAACCGCGGGCTCGGATGTACGGGGACGACGAGCCAGGACGCATCGTAGACGTCGGCGGACAACGGCGGCGCCGTCGGCTCTGTGGACTTACACCCCGTCATCACCAAGAGGAAGAGAACCAGAATAAACGCTCCCTTCCGGAAGAGACGACGCACGAACGAATCAGTCATTTTGCAAACGGGAAATGGGGCAGAGAATATCACACCGGGAAGTTGCTCTCTGCCCGACAATAGAGAGATGCGACGGTGGCAGCTGCATATCCCGGAGAGGGCGCACGGGCCAGCCCAGAAGCGGGGCAAGGGACGGGCGTCCGGGTTTGATTTCAGCACCTCCACCCGGACCTCACATCCCGAACCTCAATCCCGCCTCCTACGAACGCCTACATATCGGCCGAGGCCAGCGGGACCACTTTGCGCTCCGGCGGCTGGGGTGATTCGCGGAGTCCGCGCTCCTGTGCGTACGCCGCGCATGCCTGAACGAAGGATCGGAACAGCGGGTGGGGATCGCCGACTGTGGTTTTGTATTCCGGGTGGAACTGCACACCGAGGAACCAGCGCTTGTCCGGTAGCTCCATGATCTCCACCAGGTCGGTATCTGGGTTGACGCCCGTGAAGCGCATCCCCTCCTCCATCAGCTTGTACCGGAGGACGTTGTTAACCTCGTACCGGTGACGATGACGTTCGTGGACCAGGTCCGCCCCGTAAATCTCCGCCGCGCGGGACTCCGGCTTCACCTTGCACTCGTACTGCCCGAGCCGCATCGTGCCGCCCTTGTCGGAGATTTTCTTCTGCTCCGACATCAGGTTGATGACCGGATACTGCGTCTCGGGATCGAACTCCGTGGAGTTCGCGTCCTCCCACCCGCATACGTTTCTTGCAAACTCAATGATACCGCACTGCAGGCCCAGGCAGATTCCGAAGAAGGGGATGTCGTTTTCGCGGGCGTAGCGGACGGCCTGCACCTTCCCCTCGATGCCGCGATCGCCGAAGCCCGGCGCGACGAGCACGCCGGCCACATCGCCGAGCTGCTCTTCCACGTTGTCCTTGGTCAGGTCGTCGGACAGCACGTAGCGGCACTCCACCTGCACCTCGTCGGGCACGCCGGCCAGAATGAAGCTCTCGGTGATCGACTTGTAGGCATCCTGGTGCTCGACGTACTTGCCCACGAGTGCGAGCGGTATCGTGACGCTCGGGTTCTTCAACCGTTTCAGAAAGTCGATCCACGCGTCCAGATCTGGCGTGGTAGCGAAGCGGTCCTGCTCCTGCTCGGTGAACAATCGGTCGACGACGAGCTCACCGATGCCTTCGTCCCGCAGCAGAAGGGGCACCTCGTAGATCGTCTCCGCATCGAGCATCTGGATGACCGCCTCCTCGTCTACGTTGCAGAAGAGGGAGATCTTCCGCCGGATGTCGGCATCAAGGGAGCGTTCGGACCGGCAGATGATCGTGTCCGGCTGCAGGCCGTGGGCCAGCAGTTCTTTGACGGAGTGCTGCGTGGGCTTCGTCTTCAGCTCTCCGGCCGCCCGCAGGTACGGGACCAGCGTTAGGTGGGAGGTGAGGGAGTTGCGCGGGCCAAGCTCGTTGCGGAGCTGCCGGATGGCCTCCAGGTAAGGCTGCGCTTCGATGTCGCCGACCGTCCCGCCGATCTCCGTGATGACGACGTCGTATTCACCCGTCTCGCCGAGCTTCAGCATCCAGTGCTTGATCTCGTCGATGATGTGGGGCACGACCTGCACGGTCTTGCCGAGGTACGCCCCCTCCCGCTCCTTGGTGATCACCTCCAGGTAGACGCGTCCGGTGGTGACGTTGTTGGCCTGACTCGTCGGACGCCCGAGGAATCGCTCGTAGTGCCCGAGGTCGAGGTCCGTCTCGGCACCGTCGTTCGTCACGTACACCTCGCCGTGCTCGTAGGGATTCATCGTCCCCGGGTCGACGTTGATGTACGGGTCGAACTTTTGGATGGTAACCGTCAGGCCGCGGGCCGCGAGAAGGCGACCGAGGGAGGCGCTAAAGATGCCCTTGCCGAGGGACGACGTCACGCCGCCGGTGACGAAAATATACTTGGTATGCACGGGAAGCCCAGATTCTTGCCGAAGAGACGCGCGGGAAATCTGGAATACAAGGTAGCCCACGCGACGGGTGATTCTCAACGACCGCCGCCCGTCAGCGTCGATTTCCCGTGCAGCGGCGACGGAATCGCGGTGAAGCAACGGTGGAGACACAGAAAACGGCCGGCCTCACGGAGAGGCCGGCCGTCGAGCAAGCGTTCGCGGTCCGGGGTGGATTCGGGCTTCAGGCGTCGTGACCGCGGTAATACTCGAGCATGTCTTTGGTCGTGACGATGCCGACGAGCGTGCCGTCGTCCACGACCGGAAGACTGGAGATTGCGTGGTCGAGCAGCAGAGTGGCCGCCTCGCGGACGGTCATGCCGGGCGTGGCGGTCACGGGATCGTCGCGCATCAGGTCGCTGGCCTGCTCGGCGAGCGTACGGACGTCGCGCGGGGTTTCACTGCGGGTGTCGAGGAACGGGCTCAGCGTACGGAGCACGTCACGATCGGAAATGACCCCGACGAGGGACCCGTCCTCCACCACCAGAAGATGGTGGAAGCCGCGCTGGTCGAGAAGGTGGCGGATCTCCATGAGCGACGTATCCGGGGAAACGCACTCCGGCTCTCGACTCATGATGTCAGCGATGGTCATGGCGGTCTTGGTCTGCGTCATGTCGAGATCGGTCGTCAATGAGAAGCGGGCCGGTCGGCATATAAGATCGAACATCGCTCACGGGAGCACTGAGCGGTCCGTCCCTACACCGTCGTGGGGAAATCCCTTCTCTTGGGTAAAACAGGTAGATGGCCTCGACGGAAGCGCCGCCGGTCGAACGCGACGGCAGCGTGAACGAACCCTTCGAAATGCGAAACGCTACATACGTAATGCCACGGTCCCCGGTACGGTACCATCAATCCTAACTCCCTGATCCGCCATCCTCAACCCCTACGATCCTACCCGCCGACACACCTACAGGCGAACTTACTCCGCCGGCTTCTGCGCCACCACCAGCACACCGGTGCCGCTTTCGTTCTCATTAGCGACGTCGCGGGCATTCAGCAATAAGCCGATCGGAAGCGCGGCGAGGTAGTAAAGCGGCAGGATGACGATTGACGCCCAGGTGGCACCGAGCATTTGCATGGGGCGTTTGATGAGCCAGCGCCATGCGGTTGATCCGTACTCTCCGTACGTGTAGATGCTGCGGACTGGCTCCAGTCCGGCATCCCGCAATTTCCCCTCAAGATCCCGGAGGTTGTAGCCGTCTCGCACGTGCTCCCCGATGAAGCTCTCATCGCTGTCCTCCTGCACGTCGGAGCCCCCCTGATCCGAAGGCGTGTTGATGATGACGTGCCCACCGGGGCGGAGGACGCGCTCGAAGTGGCCGAACACGGCACGGTCCTCGGCGATGTGCTCCATCACGTCCACCGACAGGATCAGGTCAAACGGGCCCTCGGACTGAAGATCCGTCAGATCATCAATCGCCCAGGTCACCTGGTCCGACTGCGGCGTCTGGTCGACGAAGTCTTTCGCGCGGTCCAGGTACTCCTGCTTGACGTCCACGGCGCGCACGGTCGCCTCGGGAAAGTTCTTCGCCACGAAATAGGCGTACTGCCCGAAGCCGGTCCCGGCATCGAGGACCCGCACGGTGCGTCCGGTCGGCTGCAGGCTCATGATGCGGCGGATTTCGCGACGAACGTACCAGGCCCGTAGAAAAAGCAGGTTGAGCACGCCGAAGAACAGGCGATGCAGCAGCGGGTGTCGGCTGAAAAAACGACCGAGACGATCTTTGATGGGGTCGTACTTCATGCGAGCGGGCGTGTAGCGAAGTCGTGACGGAGGCCGGGAGCGTGAACATAACGGAAACGGAACGCTACAGACTGTATCCCGGCCGGCCTCCCGGTGGTTCCTCGACACAAATTCACGTCCTCCTCTCGCCAGACCACCTTTTTTCCATGACGTACGAGACCGACGGGGTCACAATCGAGCTCGTGCAGGGCGACATCACGAACCAGCCCGACATCGATGCCGTGGTCAATGCGGCCAACGCCCAGCTCCGCACCGGCGGCGGAGTGGCCGGGGCCATCCACCGGGCTGCCGGCCCCGGGCTTGCGCGCGAAACCCGACCCATGGCGCCCATCCAGCCCGGCGAAGCCGTCATCAGCGGTGGACACGACCTGCCGAACGATCACGTCATTCACGTCCTCGGACCCGTCTACGGACGGGACGAACCGTCGGGGGAACTGCTCCGAGCGGGCTACGAAAACGCGCTGGACCTGGCCGAATCGAACGAGCTCACCTCGATCGCCTTCCCGGCGATCTCGACCGGCGCCTTCGGCTTCCCGCTGGAGCCGGCCGCACAAATTGCCCTCGACGCCGTCCTCTCCCGCGCCGGAGACCTGGAGTGCGTCCGGCGCGTCCGGTTTGTGCTGTTCGACAACGACGCCCTGGAGACACACCGCTCGATCCTGAGCGATCTCACGGAATAATGAGTCAGCACGCACACGAGCCGTCACGAATCATTTCGGGGTCTCGGTTCTTGCCAGAGGCTTAACCGGGACCGCGGAGGCGAGCAGGCGACGGGGCGTATACCTTCATCCATCGATTTTGCCCTCGCCTGACGTCCGTTTTATGTCCACCCGTTCCGTCTGGACCGAGTCGTTTCCCATTCGTGCGTACGACATCACGCCGCGGGGCACCGCGTCCCCGCTCGCCATCTGCGATTTCCTGCAGGAGGCCGCCGGCAACCATGCCGATCATCTCGGCGTGTCGATGGAGGACCTGCTGTCGGACAACCGGGCGTGGGTACTCGCCTTTTTGCATCTTGAGGTCGAACGGTATCCGGCGTGGCACAGGGAGGTAACACTGGAAACGTGGCCGTCCGGGCTGGACGGCATCTACGCGACGCGTGAGTTCGTCCTTTCGGATGATGACGGGCCGTGTGCACGGGCGACGAGCGCCTGGTTTGTGATTGACACGGACCGCCGCCGGCCGGCCCGTCCCCCCGCCGTTCTGCACGACATCGACCTGCCGGATCGCCCCCGCCCGCTCTCGACGCAGCAGAGCAAGTCGTCGGTCCCGGAGGGCTCTCCGCCCCATGAGCGCGACTTCCGCGTCCGGTACCACGACCTCGACCTCAACCGCCACGTCAACAACGTCCGATACGTCGAGTGGGCCGTCGAAACACTCGACGCCGGCTGGCTGGACACGCATGAGCTCTCCCACCTGACGCTCGAGTTTCGCGCGGAAACCACGGCGGACGACCCGGTTCGGGCCGAAGCGTACGCCGGTGCCGAGGACGACCCCGACAGCACCTTCCGACACCATCTCCGCCACGCGGAAAGCGACCGCACACTTGCTCTGGCCTCCACGCGCTGGCGGGTCGCTGAGAATGACTGACTAGACGCCCGGTTGCAAGACGCGCCCCACCCTATGAGCCCCACCATAACGGCGAAGAAGGCACAATTATGAAGGAATGCCGAAACCTTCTCGGGGATGATTTCATTTTATGAGCGCGGGTGTGTCCTGTTGCGCCGGAGGCGATTATTCTAACCGGTGCCTGTGTCGTCCCGGCACGCGGAAGCCGTCGTCCCAGGCCGCGGCTCCGCTCCCGTCCCCTCCCGCTTATCAACAGCTTCTCGGGCCACTCGTCTCCCCGCCATGGCCACTGCTCTCGACCGTTTCCCTTCGCGCCTTCGACCCGTTGCCATCGCCGGGTTGTTCCTTGCGACGGTTTGCTTCTCCGCGCCCGACGTCTTCGCACAGCGGGGCATGGCGCAGCATCAGACGCCGGACGTACGGGGCGTGTCGCCCGAGACGCAGCTCGCAGCAGCAATCAACCTCGTTCACTCCGACCAGTCCGACGCATCAGTTCCCCTCCTGCGCGGCATCGTCACCGACCGCGCCACCTACGTATCCGCGACGCACGGGTCAGCAGCCTACTGGCTCGGGACCGCCCTTGAACGCTCGGGCGATTCAGACGCCGCCTATCGCACGTGGCGAGATGCCGTCCGCGCCATGCGCGACCGCAACGCCTTCGACATCCAGCTTGCCGATGCATTCATTCAGTCCCTAACCCCCGTACGACTGCGGGATGATCGATCTCTCGCGCTTACGACCTACGGATCCATCATCTCCTCCTTCGGCACCGCCGCCAGCGAGACCGAGCGCAGCATCCAGCGTCAGTATGCAGCCGAGCTCGCGCCGCTCATGACGCAGGAGCACGTCTCGAAGATGATTAACGAGTCGCCCGACGCCGACGCGGAGTCGTGGACCTTCCCACCGGACGCGGGAGACTTTGTGTCGGCGTGGTGGAATCAGCTCGATCCCATGCCGGTAACGGCGGAGAACGAACGGATCGAAGAACACCTGGGCCGGCGGGCCTACGCCCTTCAGGAATACGGCTGCGACGAGCGAGTGAGCGGGCTCGACGACCGTGGCCTCGTCTTCCTGCGTTTCGGGGCTCCGGGCCGCACGCACGTGATCGACTATCAAGACCCGGAGTTTCGCCGCGAGGTCTTCCGGTTCGGCGTCTCCGTAACCCCGCGCGAGTTTCCCGACAACGAGCTGTGGTCGTACGGCAGCCTGTCCGACGCCGGCTACTACATCTTTACGGAAAACAGCGACCAGTGCTACGAGATCTCCGGGGCGATGGATCTGCTTCCATCTCGGCTGCACCAGAACCGGGGTGACACCGAGCGCGCGGAAAATATCTCCTATTCGGCGCTGATGGCCCTGAGGTACATTTTCTCCGAGCTGTCGCTTTTCCACATCGACTTCGCGGCAGCCTTCAACGAGATCTCCAGCTACGCCATCTTCCAGGAAAACCAGGCGTTGTCGGTGGAGGCGCGGTCCCGCCTGAGCGGCGACCGGTCGAATGCTGAAGGAGAGGGCGCCGGGATGGAGTCTCAGACCGTGGGGGCCGGGTTCGGGCAGACGCGGACCGTGTCCTCATCGGCCAACTTCGGGATCGAGTCGCCCAGCGGCTTCATCAGTTCGATGGTGACAAGCTTGAACCACCAGGACAACGCCGCGCGTCACCGTCGTAAGAACGCCATGCCGCGTCAGGCAACAGAGATCTTCCAGCAGCAGGAATCCATTCCGGTCGCCCTCCGAACGGCCCGTTTCCTGAACACGGACGGCTCCACACGCACAGAGATTTACTGGGGCATCCAGAAACGGCATCTGCGCGCGGAAGACAAACCGCAGCAGCCGTCCGTTCTGACGTTCGACGCGGTGCAGTACAACGGGGACCTCAGTGCGTCCGGACGCGCCGAGCGCCGGCACCTGCTCACGGCCCAATCCCTCAACGGAAACAGCATTTTCGTGTCGCCGCCGGTGTCGGTGAACAGCCGATCTGACCTCTTCCACATCGGGCTGCAGTGGTCGCAGTTCGCCGTCAATTCGGAGGACCCGAACAACGCGAGCCTCGGGGACCGCGTGCGCTACACGACGCTACGTGCGGACTCGCTCCGGCCGATCGATGCGACCCCGAACGAGGTGGCGATGAGCGACCTGCGCGTGATGGTATCGCAGACCGGTAGCGTGTCCGATGCCGTCGCGTTCCCCTTCTCGACCATCGGTCCGGACACGCCGCTCATTCTCTACTTCGAGCTCTACCACCTCACGTACGATGCGGATGACCGGACGCGGTACAAGGTTGCGTACGAGGTGGAAGGACGTACGCAGCGCGGCTGGACGCGCGTTTTCCGGGACGACGAGGTTCGCCGCACCAGTACGGAGGCCGAATACTCGAGCACGGCCCGCCGGACGCAGGAGTACATCTACCTCGACCTCTCGAAGCTGCGCGACAAGAAGAACCAGGACGTGCGGGTGACAGTGCGGGTGACGGACACGGTGACCGGCGCCACCACCTCGCGCACGACCGCGTTCGAACTCGTCGGCACCGATCGGTTTGACTGAAGCACAGCTACGACTCATACCCGGCCGGCCCTCGTCGGTTGGAGCAAACGCGAAAGGCGGCCCCGTTCCATGTCGGAGGCCGCCTTCGGTTTGAGGTGCAGGGACCGCTCGGGAATGCCCGGGGACGGCCTGTTTCCGGTGGAAAAGCCGGGTCGAGAATCAGTACCCTGCGACGGTACCGTCCTTACGCATCTCCGTGCCGCCCCAGTAGACACCCTCCTCCGGGTCCCACATGATGGCCTGGTAGCCTCCGTACCCGCCGGCGTCCACCTCCACGGCATGACCCCGGCCACTAAGCGCGTTCACGACATTCTGCGATACACCGCTCTCCAGGTGCAGGGTGCCGCGACCATCCATCGCTTCCCCGGTCGGTGATGTGCTGCCGCGGTGGCGATACCGGGCCGCGTCGCCAGCCTCCTGGACGTTCATGCCGAAGTCAACCATGTTGCAGATGATCTGCACGTGGCCCTGCGGCTGCATGGCGCCGCCCATGACGCCGAAGCTGAGCCACGGCTCGCCGTCTTTCTTCGCGAACGCGGGAATGATGGTGTGGAAAGGCCGCTTGCCGGGCTCATAGACGTTCGGATGGCCTTTTTCCATCGTAAAGAGAGCCCCTCGGTCCTGTAGCATGAAACCGAGTCCATCCGGCACCAGGCCGCTGCCCATGCCGGCATAGTTGCTCTGGATGAGCGAGACCATCATGCCGCTCTCGTCCGCTACCGTGAGGTAGATCGTGTCTCCTTCTTCCAGTCGGTCGCTGACCACCGCCCGGGGGTCGCCGTGCGACGGCTCCGACAGCACGCCGTCCATTTCGATGAGGGACCGTCGCTCCGCCGCGTACTCCTCGGAAAGGAGTTCCTCGATTGGAATGTCGGCAAAGTCCATGTCGGCGTAGAACCGGGCGCGATCCTCGAAGACGAGCTTCTTCGCCTCGGTCTGGACATGGAGGTAATCGGTGCTGTTATGCCCCATCCCCTCAAGATCGTATGCCTCCAGGATCTGCAGCATCTGGAGCGCGGCAATACCCTGTCCGTTCGGGGGAAGCTCGAACACCTCGACGCCGCGGTACGTGACGCTCTCCGGCTCCACCCAGTCGGACGTATGCTCGGCCAGGTCCTCCGCCGTCAGGTAGCCGCCGACCCGCTCCATGTAGCGGTCGATCGTCTTCGCGATCTCGCCTTCGTAGAAAGCGTCGGCCCCATTCTCCGCGATCAATTCCAGCGTGTTGGCAAGGTCCGGATTGCGAAAGATCTCACCTTCTCTCGGTGCACGCATCTCGCCGTCCTCGCCTTCGACCAGATACGTTTCGCGCCAGTTGTCGTCCGTCAGCGTGCCCTGCTCCTCGTAGTACTCGAACGCCTGGATATTTCGGTCCCAGTAGTAAGCGATGACCTGGGAGAGCGGGAAGCCATCCCGTGCGTATTGAATGGCGGGAGCCAGATTGTCCGCCATCGATCGCTCGCCGAACCGCTCATGCAGCATCTCCCAGCCGCTCACGGTCCCCGGCACACTGACCGGCAGTACGCCGACGAGCGGGATCTGGTTAGTGTCGCCCAGCTCTTCCCGTAGCTGGTCGTAGGACAGGCTCTGCGGGGATCGGCCGCTGGCATTCAGGCCGTAGACGTCGTCGGTCTCGGGGTCGTACACGATCGCGTAGAGGTCGCCGCCGATGCCGTTACCTGTCGGCTCGACCAGGCCGAGCACGGCGTTCGCGGCAATCGCCGCGTCCACGGCACTCCCGCCCTCTTTCAACACGTCCACCGCCACCTGCGAGGCAAGCGGCTGACTGGTGGCAGCTATTCCGTTCGGGGCAATCACCGGGCTCCGAGCAAACCCGGCACCGGTCAACCGATCGCCGCCCCCATCCCCGTTCTGGGCGGATGCAGGCGACGGAACGCCCAGTAGAAGGGCGAGAGCGAGAACAGCAAGCAATACACGTCCAAACGACATGAGCGACTGAAATCCGTGAAAGGGAGGCGCGATCACAGAAGATGCACACTGCTGCTTAAAAGATCATGTCGTCCCGCGCCACGAACGGACGCGTTACGTTTCAGGCGAGCATTTAAGGGTCAATGTTCAAGGGTTTACGCCCGGAGCACATCAACCCGAACATTCGCACCCATCGCCTTCACCCCCTCTCACCCTTTCACCCTTTCACCCTCTTGTATCTTCGATCATAGCATGAGATCATGACTTTGGAGGCGGTAGCTCGTACCCCTCTAGGTCCTTTCGAAGGGTCTGTCCCGGAAAGAGACCGCGGGAGAGCTGGAGCGCCGCTTCCTTTTGCCCACCGATAGACCCCGAACCGTTGCCAGAACCGAAGCGAGGTTTCCCTTCGAGTTCGCATCGACAAGGCTGGGTCGCTTTGGGCGTTCGTTTTCT
>JAAAOT010000352.1 GCA_009908725.1 Bacteroidota bacterium
AGCCGGAGAAAAAGAAGCTTCTCCAGATGGAGGAGACGCTCAAGGAGCGCGTCGTCGGACAGGACGAGGCGATTCAGAAGCTCTCCAAGGCAATCCGGCGCACCCGTGCCGGGCTTAAAGACCCGGAGAAGCCTATCGGTTCGTTCATCTTCCTCGGCCCCACCGGGGTCGGCAAGACGGAGCTCGCCAAGGTGCTGACAGAGTACCTGTTCGACTCGCAGGACTCGCTCATCCGCATCGACATGAGCGAGTACATGGAGAAGTTCAGTGTCAGCCGCCTTGTTGGTGCACCTCCCGGGTACGTCGGATACGAAGAAGGCGGTCAGTTGACCGAGAAGGTCCGCCGCAAGCCGTACTCGGTGATCCTGCTTGATGAGATCGAGAAGGCGCACCCGGATGTATTCAACATCCTGCTTCAGGTGCTCGATGACGGTGTCCTCACCGACGGTCTTGGCCGCCGGGTGGACTTCCGGAATACGATCATCATCATGACGTCCAATATCGGGACGCAGGACATCAAGTCCCTCGGGAAGGGCATCGGTTTCTCTCAGAAAGAAACCGAGGACATGGACTACAACACGATGAAGTCCACCGTCCAGGACGCGCTCAAGAACGTCTTCAATCCGGAGTTCTTGAACCGGATCGACGACGTGATCGTCTTCCACCCGCTCGACAAGGAGAACATCTTCGAGATCATCGACATCATGTCGGAGGATCTCTTCGACCGGGCTGAAGAGCTTGGCCTGAACGTCGAGTTCGACAAGTCGGCGAAGGAGTTTCTCACGGACAAGGGCTTCGACCCGAAGTACGGTGCACGGCCGCTCCGGCGCGCCCTGCAGAAGTACGTCGAGGACCCGCTCGCTGAGGCCCTACTGAACAAGAATCTGGGCGAAGGCGACACCGTCGTCCTCACCCACGAGGACGAGGAAGAAGAGCTCGCCTTCGATATCGAACACGGTGAAGCGCCGTCTGAGGACGGTGCGGCTGCAGAAGCCGAAGACGCCGCCGATGACTCCGAGGAGAAATCCCCGGAAGCACCGGCTGCAGAAGAGGAGTAGATCCCTCTTGAGCCCCGAAACAGTAGTACAGGAACGCCCTCTCGTCTCGCGACGGGAGGGCGTTTCTTGTGTCCGGTACGATACCGACGTTTACGCAGCGGCGCCCGTCGCTACGTGGTGCCTCTCCCCTCCTCCGCTCGATGGATTGCCTCCAGGCGCGCATACCGCATCCGGCCCGTTCCATGCACCTCCGCTACGCGCACGGGAATGGGTGATTCGAAGGATGTGCTGTGGGACACGAACGTATGAAACTCGCCGTTTTCGCCGCACGCGTCGACCGTGTCGCCAAGATCGTCGAGAAACCCCCGATCGTAGCGCCGACCGGCGTAGGATCCGTCCAGCTGCGACGTATCCACGCTCACCACGATCGCCTGCATCCCGTCTTTCAGTAGATGTTGCGATACCTTCTCCGGATCCGTTCCCCAGATCGGGAAGCGGACGGACATGTTGAGTCGGCGAAACAGGTTCTCCCGATACGATCGGATCTCGTCCAGGTGTAGGTCGCCCGCGGCGACGGTAGTGATTCCCTGGCTCTGGACCGGGGCAAGCGCTCGTTCCAGCGCCGCCTCGTAGGTATCGTTTGACGGTGCGGGCGGTACCCGCATGACATGCAGCGGCAGATCCAGCCGGTCTGCCTGACGTCGAATCAACCCGAGCGGGGTTCCATGGGTCGTGACGGTTTCCGTGCCTTCCACGACTGTCGTCAGCAGAGCGGACACGGAGACGCAGGCGTCGTCGTACATCGTTTCGAGCATCCACATGGCGTCTTTGCCACCGCTCCAGAGAGCAACAACGGGCTCAGAATCCGGCATAAATGAGTAATCGACTTCAGAATATGACGTGAGGCAGTGGTACCGAGAGCGTCCGCCGCGGCCCACGATGCAGCACTGACCCGGACGCGATGCTACGACACAGCGACAATAGCGCGCTGCATCCACGGGAAAGTGCTACGAGCGAAACGCGTCGCGATGATGTTTCTTTCGCTGCGGGTGCACGGGGGGACGACGTTCCGCCGGTCGTGCGAGTCGAATCACGCCTGCAAGCAGGGCACCCGTCACGAAACCGCCGATGTGTGCACCATAGGCGACCCCTCCTAGCTGCTGCGTTTCCATGAGGGCACCGTAGCCATTGAAAAACTGAAACGCGATCCACAGTCCGATCGCGATGATGGACGGCACCGAGATGATCACATACACGAACAGGGCATGGACCCGGTTTTTCGGGTAAAAAACCATGTACGCGCCCAGCACCCCGGCAATAGCGCCCGATGCTCCCAGGTTCGGAATCACGCCATCGGGGATGATGGCGATCTGGATCAGCGTCGCGGCCACTCCGCAGAAGAGATAGAATCCGAGGAAGCGCAGCCCGCCCAGGCGGTGCTCGACGTTATCCCCGAAGATCCAGAGATACAGCAGGTTGCCAAACAGATGCGCGTATCCCCCGTGCATAAACATTGCCGTCAGGATCGTCAAGTAAACGGGGGTCGGCCCGGGAGCCTGCGGGACCGGCACGCTTTGACCATTCGCGTTGACGTACTGCGTCTGAACAAGGTCGATGCCCTGCGTGATTTCCGCCGGGATCACGGTCCAGCCGTACATCGCGACCTGGTTCGCTCCCGCTCCCTGCCAGAGAAAAAACGCGAGCAGGTTGGCCATGACCAGTCCGACCGTCACAAACGCCGGTCCCGCCAGGCGACGATCGTCGTCTCCGATCGGAATGAGCATGAAGAACGTATGCGTTGGATGCGGGGGAGCTGTCTGGCACGACCGAGCCGACACGTGGGCGGCACGATCCGTCCGGTAGGATGTACCAACCGAGTGCATCGCAGTTCTATCGATCAAACAGACTCGTATGACGGACTCATCGCCACGCATCGCTATTCTCGGGACGGGACTCATCGGCGGCTCGCTGGGCCTGGCCTGGACGCAGCGTCGGCCGGATGCCACCATTATCGGCCATGACCGTCCAGACGTGCTGGACCGGGCCTACGAGCGTGGTGCAATTCATGAGCGCGCCGCCGATCCCATCACCGCCGTGGAAAATGCCGCTTTCGTGGTGTTCGCCACCCCGCTCGGAACCACGCTCCGACTCATGGAGGATATTGGCGGCGACCTGACCGAAGGCACCGTGGTGACAGACGTGGCGTCGGTCAAAACACCGGTCATGGAGCAGGCGAAGGACGCGTTGCCGGACACCGTCCACTTCATCGGGGGGCACCCGATGGCGGGATCGGCGTCTTCAGGCATCGACGCAGCGGATGATCTGCTGTTCGAAAATGCAGCCTACGTCGTCTGTCTTCCCGACGGAGTCGACGAGTCGGAGCTTTCCGGGAGCCTCTCCCCCGCCATCGACCTGATCGAGGCAACGGGTGCCCATCCCCTCGTTCTTCGTGCCGCGCGACACGACCGGATCGCGGCATGGGTCAGCCATCTACCTCAGCTCCTCGCGGTGGCGCTGATGAACGTGGTCGATGACCTGGACGACGACATGGCGCGTCAACTCGCCGCCGGTGGGTTTCGAGACATGACCCGCATTGCCAGTTCGCCGTTTTCGATGTGGCGCGACGTGATCGTTGGCAATCAGGGGCAAATTCTGGACGCGCTCGGCGATTTCGCTCGCTCGATTCAAAGCCTTCGAAACCGACTCATCGAGGATGACGTCGACGCCCTGAACGACGCGTTCGACCAGTCCCGAGCAGCACGGTCTTCCATTCCGCGTGACCGAAAAGGCTTTCTACAGCCACTCTACGACATCCTCGTGCGTGCGCCGGATCGGCCGGGCGAATTGCATGCTGTGACCGGTGTCCTCGCAGAGAAAACCTTGAACGTAAAGGATGTCGAACTCCTCAAATTCCGGGAGGGCACAGGCGGTACGTTCCGCCTCGGGTTCGATGACGCGGACACAGCAGACGCGGCCGTTGACGCGTTGAACGCATCGGACTACGAGGCGCGCCGGCTCGACTGATCCACTGCTGCACCCTGAGCGCCTTTCCGCGTGAAATCGGTAGCGATCGCCGCCGACAGACCGGACGTCCCTGAAGGATAAAATCAAAGGGGATTCGTTGACTTGCGCGGAGCCGACACCTATCATAAAAGTTGCCCGCGTTGGACCTGTACCGTCGCCTCGATTCTCACCGACTCACCCGTACCGTATGGCCGAGCCCAACACGCTTGAATACACGCCTCTCCACGACGCTCACATTGAACTCGAGGCCCGCATGATGGGCTTCGGCGGCTTCGACATGCCGGTGCAGTACTCCTCCATCATCGAGGAGCATCGCGCGGTGCGGGAAGCAGCCGGTCTGTTCGACGTGAGCCACATGGGTGAGGTGGAAGTGAGTGGACCTGCGGCCTTCGACTTCGTCCAGCAGCTCGTTACGAACGACGCCGGCAAACTCTACGACGGCCGGGCGATGTACACGGTCATGTGTCGTGAAGACGGCGGCATCGTTGACGACCTGCTCGTTTACCGCCGCTCCGAGGAGTCATACCTCCTCGTGATCAATGCATCCAACATTCAGAAGGACCTTGCGTGGATGCGGGCAAACAACCCGATGGATGCGGACCTGATCGACCTGAGCAAGGATCTCGCGCTCCTCGCGCTGCAGGGCCCGAAAGCGTTCGACATCGCACAGCCTTTCGTGGAAAAACCCCTCGATGACCTGAAGTTCTATCACTTTCTCGAGGCGCACGACGGGGCATTCATGAACCTGGACACCGCCATCGTTTCTCGGACGGGATATACGGGAGAAAAAGGCCTCGAGCTCTACGTGCCGGCCGACGACGCACGGACCGTGTGGGATACGTTGCTGGAAGCAGGGGACGCCCACGGCCTGAAGCCGGCCGGACTCGGCGGCTGGAGGCGGGATACTGCCTCTACGGAAATGATATCACAGACGAAACGAACCCCTACGAGGCGGGTCTCGGATGGGTGGTCAAGCTGGATGCGGGCGATTTCATTGGACGCGATGCGCTTCAGGCGATCCACTCCGGGGGCCCGGCACGCAAGCTGGTTGGGTTTGTCGCAACCGAACGCGGCATTCCCCGCCACGACTACCCGATCGAAACGCCGGGCGGCGAAGCCATCGGCGTGGTGACAAGCGGTTCGCAGTCCCCTATCCTGGAAACAGGTATCGGGCTCGGCTACGTGCCCAACGACACGCAGTACACCGAACCGGGAACCGCGCTGCGAATCGGCGGACGGCGTCCGTTTCAAATCGAGGTTCGCAAGCCCCCGCTTCATACTTCGAAGTAGGATCCGGCCGGATCCGGAAGCGACGGGAGAACTAACCTCCTGTTCATGGTCTGCGCGCGCCGTGTCCCGTACCCTGATAATCTGATTTCGACGGCGGATCGTCCGGTCGCGCTGGACATCCGGCTGACGCTTACTCAATTCCTCTCTCCATCCCGATGGACGTAGAAGTTTTTCTCACGCATTCGAACGTTACTGAAGACGACGTACGAGATCGCAGCGTCGTCGTCATCGACGTTCTTCGCGCATGCTCCACGATCGCCACTGCCCTGCAGAACGGCGCTCGGGCGGTCATGCCGGTACCGGACATGGCAGAGGCAAGCAAGATTGCCGCGAATCTCGATCCGGACGTGTATCGGCTCGGTGGAGAGCGCGATGCAGAGAAAATTGAAGGGTACAACCTCGGCAACTCGCCGCTTGAGTATTCCCGGGAGCAGGTCGAGGATCGGGACGTGATTCTCAATACCACGAATGGTACCAAAGCGCTGAGCCGCGCGCGCACCGCCAGTCACCTCGTCGCGGGCTGCTTTCTGAATGCCGGTCGGGTCGTAGACTTTATCCGCGAGGCCGGACGGGACGTAGCTATCATTTGCGCCGGCCGGCAGAACCGGCTCTCGCTCGAGGATACCCTCTGCGCGGGACTGATGCTGGAGCGATTGTGGGACGGCGCCGAGCCGGACGCTGCGACCGATTCGGCACACACGGCGTTTACCCTGTTCCACACAGACCGACACGACGTCGGTGCCGCACTCCGCCGCGCCAATCACGCGCAGAACCTCGTCGATCGCGGCTACTCGGACGACGTCGACTACTGCTTCCAGGTCGACGCTCTCCCGGTTCTTCCCTATTATACCGATAACCGCCTCGTCCTGTACGAAGACCTGGCGTCGGCCCCACTGGATGGGGACGGTGACGCCTCTCGCGACACGGCATGACGGTTGGACCCGTACGAGCCGGTCTCAGTCGCATCGGGCGTACGCTATTGGAGCGGCATCGACGCCGGGCGGGACGTTGTCGAGATCGAGGGATCAACGACTGCGGCTTGTATCTTTGACAGCCGCTCACGAGGTTAACATATAGCGCACATGCCGGTGTCGCCGTGCCCCGTCTGGCGCGCGGCGCATCGGTCGAATGAATCGGTTCCCACTGCGGTATGGCCTCCACGGGCTCGAAAAAGAAATCGAAGAAGAAGGATGCACCCGCGATCTCCACGCGGCGCAAGCTCGAGGTTCTCGGACTCGTGCTGATGGTCTTCGCTCTTCTTCTCACCCTGGCGTTCGTCACGTACCAGCCGGAAGACGACGCCATCGCCCGCGCCATCTCGCTCGGGGACGCGATCGTCAACCCGGCCGACCACCAGGCGCAATTCCGGGTGCGAAACGCGCTGGGGATTGTCGGAGCCGAACTCGCGCGGGTCATGGTCCCGGGCTTTCTCGGGTACACCGTGATTTCGTTGACCGGTCTTCTCCTAGTCTGGGGGTTTGCCATATTCCGCCATCTCGACCCCCGGCGCCTGATCTACCCGACCGGCCTGACAGCCGTGTCGGCGTTCGTCGCATCGACGTTGATCGGATGGTTCGGACACACGCTTGAAACGGAGAACGGTCTGCTCACGTGGGCGGGCGCCGTCGGCGTCGGCACCGCCGGCTGGATGCAGCGCATTTTTGGCGTTACGGGATCGTTCATCCTCCTGCTCCTTGCCGGCACCGTGGTGCTGCTGCTCGTCGTCGACCATGACATCCAGCGGTCGATCGATCGCGTTGTGGACTTCGTCAAAACGTTCCGCGAACGCGTCCGGACCCGATACATGGACTGGGCGGAAAAGCGGGCCCGGCGAAAGGCGGAGCGGCAATCGCAGCGAAGTGAGCGGGAGAAAGAGCGCGAGGCGGCCCGTGAACGCCGGCAGGCCGAAATCGAACGCGAACGGCGAAAGCAGGAAGAAAAGCGGCGGAGTGCCGATGCTCACCGGGCGCGGATCGAGGAGGAAACAACGTCCGCCCCCACCGCCACTCCCGATCCATCCTCTACATCGCCCCGGCGCGCACCTCAGGAGGACGGGTCATCTGCGTCTTCTGCTTCTGCATCGGATGCCGAGACACAAGGGTCGCCGCCTCCACCTCCTTCCGATAAAAGCCCCGCACAGGAGGCACCGGCAATGGATCCGGAGGAAAAGGACGCCTCGTCGGTCCCCGGCTCATCTAACGTATCCGAATCAGAGTCCAGCGACGGCGGCACTGCCTCGTCCCCGGGGATGACGATCCGCAACGACCTCTTCCGGGACCGCCTGCGCTCTGCGTACACCCAGACGTCGAACGGCCCCGATGCCTCCACCGAGGTCCGTACCGACGCGGCCGACGCCCCAGAGGAGGCAGAGGAAGTATACGACCGAGACGACGCTACAGATACGGACGGCAGCGACGCAGGGGACGACGCGAACATCGACGTCGACGAGCTGGAGGCCGACTTCAGCGAGGCGTTCGACCGGGTCGAGGAGCAACTGCACGAGGACGACGAAGAGGACGATCCATACGTTGTCGATCTGGATGTGCCGGCACCGGATGACACGTCGGAGGATGCTGTCGAGAACGCGGGCAAAGAGGCTCGTGATGATGACGAAGAAGCCGATTCCGTGCGCGACGTTGAGCTCCATGTACAGGAGCAGGTCGAGGAAGAACGGGCAGACGACATCGAGCGACAGGCCGACGTTCCGGAAGAGGTCCCGTACTCTGCCCCGTCGATCGATCTTCTGGATGCGTCGCAGGAGTCCGACCGCAGCGTGGATCGGGACGAGCTCGAAGAAAACAAGCGGATCCTGCTCGACAAGCTCGAGACGTACAACGTCGAGATCCAAGATATCAAAGCGGTCGTCGGTCCGACGGTCACTCGTTACGAGCTGACACCTGCCCCGGGCATCAAGGTCAGCCGCATCAAGTCGCTCGAGGACGATCTTGCGATGGCCATGGCCGCGCAGGGCATCCGGATGATCGCACCCATCCCCGGCAAGTCCGCCGTCGGTGTGGAGATTCCCAACCGCAATCGAGAGCTGGTGCGCCTCCGGGAAGTAATCGGCACCGCCAAGTTTCGCGACACGGAGATGGAGTTGCCGTTTCCCCTCGGCAAGAGCATCGAGGGCGAGGTCTTCCTCGCGGACCTTACCAAGATGCCGCACCTCCTGATCGCCGGAGCGACGGGCTCGGGCAAGTCCGTCGGCCTCAACACGCTGCTGACCGGGCTCCTCTACGCGTGCCATCCGTCCAATCTGAAGTTCGTCATCATCGATCCGAAGAAGATCGAGCTTCAGCAATACTCGCACCTGGACGACCACTTCATCGCTCGACCCGCGGACCTGTCGGACGCGGTGGTGACGGATGTGGACGAAGCCCTCGGCGTTCTGAAGTCGTGCGAGAAGGAGATGGAAGAACGCTACGATCTTCTCTCCGAGGCCAGCGTGCGTGGCATCCGGGCCTACAACCGGAAGTTCAAGGACGGCGCCCTCGACCCGGAAGACGGGCACCGGCACATGCCGTACATCGTGGTCGTCGTGGACGAACTCGCGGACCTGATGATGACCGCCGGAAAAGAGATTGAGGGTCCGATCGCTCGTCTCGCACAGATGGCGCGTGCCGTGGGCATTCACCTGGTGCTCGCAACACAGCGTCCCTCCGTTGACGTGATCACCGGTCTCATCAAGGCCAACTTCCCGTCCCGGATTGCCTACGAGGTCGCCTCCCGTGTGGACTCCCGCACGATTCTCGACCAGATCGGCGCTGAAGGGCTCGTCGGTAACGGCGACCTGCTGTACCTCAGTGGAAGCAAGCTGATTCGACTGCAGGGGCCCTTCGTTTCCGTCGAAGAGGTCGAACGAATCGTCGATTTCATCGCAGATCAGCCGGGACGCGGTGCATACGAACTTCCCTCCCTGTCAGACGCCGGGCACGGCCCCGACGTAACGCTCGGCGTGGAAGACACCGATGATCTTTTCGAGGAGGGGGCACGCGTCATCGTTCGACGCCAGCAGGGCTCCGTATCGCTGTTGCAGCGCAAGCTTGCTGTCGGATACACGCGAGCTGCGCGTATCGTCGACCAGCTTGAAGAAGCCGGAATCGTCGGTCCGTTCAATGGCACGAAAGCACGCGACGTCCTCGTCGATGACGAAGAACAGCTCGACCGGCTCCTCTCCGGCGAAGATGACGACGAATAGCTCTCTCCCGCTAACCACCTCCTGACATGCCCTCGGACTCGTCCCAATCCTTCCCTACCGTCGGAATTCTTGGTGGCGGTCAACTCGGGAAGATGATGGCTGCAGCCGCCCAACAGCTTGGCGTGCGGACGCGACTGCTGTCCCCAAAAGACGCCGGCCCGATGCAGTTTTTCGCCGATGCTCGAACGGGCGACTGGACGGATGCCGATGTGCTGCGATCATTCGCGTCGGAATGCGATGTGATCACGGTTGAAAGCGAGTGGGCCCCGGCGGCCGAGATGGCCGATGTCCTCCCGGACGGTGTGAGCCTGCGGCCCGGGCCGTCCACACTCGATCTTATCAAGGACAAGGGCGTCCAGAACCGAACGCTTGCCGAGGCAGGGCTTCCCTTGCCCGCATTTGCCTGCTGCCGAACCCTTTCCGATGCGGTCGACGCGGCGTCTCAGCTCGGCTATCCCGTCGTTCTCAAGCAGTTCCGCGGCTCCTACGACGGATACGGAAACGCGACCGTCGAGGATGAAGCGGCTCTCCGTCAGGCATGGCCGGACCTGTCCGCCGAGGACGGTGCCCTGGTTGAGGCCTTCGTCCCCTTCGAGCGCGAGCTCGCCGTTCAGGTGGCGCGCCGCCCGGGCGGCCAGCAAGTCACATACCCGGTCGCTTACACCGTCCAGCGGGACCATCGGTGCCACGCCGTCGTCGTGCCGGCACCGATCTCGCCCGATGTGGCAGCGAAAGCTCGCGACATCGCCGCGTCCGCCGTGGACGCCGTCGACGGGGTCGGACTGACCGCGGTCGAACTCTTCCAGACGGAGGACGACGAGATTCTCGTCAATGAACTGGCCCCTCGGCCGCACAACACCGGGCACTACTCGATCGAGGGCGCCCATACGTCGCAGTTTGAGAACCACATCCGGGCCATCCTGGACTGGCCCCTCGGCAACCCCGGGCTTCGGGCCGACGCGGCGGTGATGGTCAACGTGCTCGGCCACCGCGACGGGCACCCGCCGCAGACGACGGGCATGAACGAGGCGCTGAGCATCTCCGGCGCCGCAGTCCACGTGTACGGAAAACCTCACGTCCGCCCGAACCGGAAGATGGGCCATGTCACTGTGATCGGTGACGACGCAGACGATGTCCGTCGACGGGCCGAAGAAGCCGCCGCTGCGATCCAGCTGTGAGTCACGCCAATTATCTCTTCCCTTCTACCTTTGACCTCCCGCTCTATGTCAGATTCGACACCCGCCATCGGAATCGCCATGGGAAGCGAGTCTGATCTTCCCGTCATGCAGGATGCCGCCGAGCTGCTGGATAACTTCGACCTGAATTACGAGATGCGGGTGCTCTCGGCGCACCGGACACCGGCTGCCATGAAGGAATATGCCGAGTCCGCCCACGAGCGTGGCCTGAAGGTCATCATCGCGGGCGCCGGCGGTGCTGCCCACCTTCCCGGCATGATCGCTGCAAGTACGCCGCTACCGGTTCTTGGAGTCCCCGTCAAAACAAGCAAGCTGAACGGGCTCGACTCGCTCTTCTCCATCGTCCAGATGCCGGGCGGCGTACCGGTCGGCAGCCTGGCGATCAACGGCGCAGAAAACGCCGCGATACTCGCCGTCCAAATTCTGGCCACGTCCAATCCCGACCTCATGGGACGCATGCTCGAATACAAGCAGCAGCTGATCCGAAAAGTGGAGGACATGGACGAGCGCGTCCGGTCTCACTCGTCGCTGTAAACGGTTTTGTGGACCCAAAATTGCCGGTCATCCGTCACCGGTTCCGTCCTCTCCTTTTTTCCCGCTTCGTCCTCATCGTCATGAAGCACCTGGCCTCCGCACTCCTTCTTGTGCTTCTCACCGTGAGCGCCGCCGTCGCCCAGCCGGCTTCTCCTCCGTCCGAGCGGCTCTTCGACGCACCCCTGGCACAGCAGGAAGTACCCAGCGTGCTTCTGACGTCGCTGCCCACGTCTGACCTGGAAGCTGCACGCACGACGGATGACAGCGGACCCGTCCTGTATGGCATTAACCGGGATGTGAGCATCCGAAGCTCATCCAGCGGGACATGGACGCGCCTTCCCGACGGCCGCTGGCTCTGGCGCGTACGGATCAAGTCCCCAGACGCCGTGAACGTATCCGCCGAACTTGACGGCTCAATCCCTCCCGGCTCCGACGTATTCGTGTACGGCACGGACTATGGCACGAAGCGCAGACCCATCCGGGCGGCCGCCTGGACGTCCGACACCTTCTGGACACCCTACGTCAACGGCTCGTCCTTCTTCATCGAGGCCGTCGTGCCCGGACCTGAGCGGGACGGATTCGACCTCGAGGTCACAACCATCGTGCACGGGTTCCGCGACCTGGACGCTGCACTTGCCGGACGATACAACAAGTCCGGTGCGTGTAATATCGACGTGGCCTGCTCGATTGCCGATCCCTGGCGCGACCAGGTAAATTCGGTCGTCCGCTACACATTCTCTTCCAGCGCAGGCTCGGGCGTGTGCACCGGATCGCTGGTGAACACGACCGACATCTCAACCGTCCGGCCGTACGTTCTCACGGCAGAGCATTGCGTCTCGTCCGAGTCGAGCGCCAATTCGATGGTGTTCTACTTCAACTACCAGAACGAGACCTGCCGCCCTCCCGGAAGCACGGCAAGCGGTACCATCACAAACGACGATCCGAATGACCAGACCCTCAGCGGGTCCGAGCTTCGGATGTCCTACGGCAACTTCGGATCCGTGGGCGACATCAGCGGCGCACCGGACGTCACCCTCGTCGAGCTTAACAACGCGATTCCGCTTTCTTACAACGTGTTTCTGAACGGGTGGTCGATTGAAGGGGATGCCCCGACCGAAGCGGTTACGATCCACCACCCCGCCGGCGACGGAAAGCGAATCAGCTTCGAGTATGATCCGACTACGATCACGGCGTACGTCGAAGACGGCGCTGCGAGCGGCGACACGCACATTCGCGTCGAAGACTGGGATGACGGGACCACGGAGAGCGGTTCCTCCGGGTCTCCGCTGTACGACACGAACCAGCGCGTCGTCGGCGTTCTGTCGGGCGGATTCGCTGCCTGCGGAAATGACCGCGCCGACTGGTACGGTCGCCTCTCTGAAGCATGGGACGGCGGCGGGACGCCCGACACCCGACTCCGCGACTGGCTCGACCCGGACGACACCGGGGCGGTCACGACCGACGGCCGTCGGAAAACGCTCGACCCGGACGACACCACCTCTCCCTCCGCCCCTTCGGATCTCACCGTGGCAACCGACCCAACCATCGGGCAGGTGACGCTCTCGTGGACGGCCCCAAGCGACGACGCTGACGGAGCCTCCGCCGTGTACGCATACGACGTTCGCTACGCGACCACGCCGATCACAACCGAGTCGGAGTTTAATGCTGCCTCGCGCGTAAACTTCAACGGTTCACCAAGCGCTCCGGGAGAGGTAGAGTCGCTCACACTGTCCCTCGTCCCGGAGCAGAGCTACTACTTCTCCGTGAAGGCGATCGACGACAACTTCAACGGGTCGTCCAGAACGAGCACATCCTCACCAACCCCGCTTCCGGACGAAATCCCACCGTCACGGCCGGAGAACCTGCAGGCGACGATCGCAGACCGCGACGCCGAACAGGTACGCCTGACCTGGACTGCGCCCGGTGATGACCAGAACGTCCGCACAGTCGAAGACTACCAGGTTCGGTTTTCCCCCGAGCCGATCACTGACCTCGGTGACTTCGAAAATGCAACACCGGTGCAGAGCCCCAGCACACCGGTGGGTCCCGGACAGACGGAGATGGTCGTGGTGGACGTTGAGCCCAACACCCCGTACTTCTTCGGTGTGCGCGCAGTCGACAACAAAGGCAATCTGTCACCACTGGGCACCACGGACGAAAATCGAGCAATCGCTTCTTCGACACTCGTCCTTACACCGCCCTCCCCGAGCCGCGTGACCGACACCGTCAGCTTCCAGGTTGCTACGACGGAGCGACAGACGGTTCGTGTCGCCATTTACGACGTTCTCGGGCGCCGCGTCCGGGTCGTTTTCGATGACGTGATTGATGCCGATCAGGCGCGTGCGGTCACGAATCTTGACCTGACGGGACTCAGTTCCGGTCGCTACTTCATCCGCGCCCTCGGTGACACCGGCGGAGCAACCCGCCCGATCTCCGTCGTTCGATAAAGCTCCGAACGCCTGATCGGGAACGTCGATCGCTTTGACATACGGGACGCACCGGTACGACGCGTTCAAAATGACATCCGGAGCAAGGGCATCATCGGTCCGGTCGCGCCGATCGGTGCGGCGTCGTCCGGTTTCACGAAGGAAGGCGTGATGACGTCGCGCAGGAGATGGATTGACGTGGCGATCCCGGCGCCAAGGAGTGCACCGAACAGCACGTCCGACGGGTAGTGTACGCCCAGATACAGACGACTCAGCGTCACGCCGCCGGACCATATCGCTGTCGGCGCAATCACGTACCAGTGTGGATGCGACAGGCTCCACGACGTGGCCATGGCAACCGACAGGGATGCGTGCCCTGACGGCATGGAAACGTAGCGGCCGTTTTCTTTGTCTCGCCCGTACGAGCGAGCGCGCGACGACACGCCCGGAACCGTCATGTAGGGCCGAGGACGCCCGATCACGCGCTTCAGGGTGAAGACTGTAGCGAAGGTCGTAGCCTGCGTCAGCGTCAGGCGGTAAACGTCTCGATAGTCATTGTCATCTCGAAACGCCCACGTGCCGGCCCATCCCACCGGCACCGCGCCGTAGAAGACCGGGTATGCGCTTTTATGTGCCAGATTCAAAGGCACGCGGACGGCACCGGCGACCGAACACGATGTATCACATCCCCGCTCGCCGCGACCGAATGAGCCCGCGACGACGCCGTCCCATCTTGCCGAAGCTGAGCGGAGACATCCGGAGCAGCCGTGCCAAGCAGTACGCAGGCCAGGATGCAGGAGACGAGATGCAGCAACGACCTGTTCTGCAGGGACGATACCATCACAGGGACAACGGTACAAACGAGAGCACATACACGACAATGCCGCCTGCCCCTCTATCAGAAGCACGCGGCATCACGTGTCGAATTGTTTTACAGACGACGTACCGTCACGAATCGTCTTCTTCGTCTTCGTCGCCGTCGTCTTCCTTCGCCT
>JAAAOT010000258.1 GCA_009908725.1 Bacteroidota bacterium
TGCGAGTTTCTCCCCGTCCCCCTTTCGCTCTGATCGGGGATGTCATGGCGCCATGGATTTTGTATGTTCACCTGGTACATGTGTACGTTGAAGCCACGGAGTCGCCGTCTTCAGCGTCTACAGCGGTAGTCTGCCGATTAGCCGTCCACCCGAACGTCGAATCATCGACCGAGACGCCATGAAAATATTCGACGACAGGCCGGTCGAATGTCCCCCGGTGGAGGTGACCCCTCTGCAGGAGGATGAAACCGGTCAGGACCTTCTCGACCGTCTGTCCCATCTCCAGCAGCAGAAGGCCGAGGCCGAGCATGAAGCGGGAGCATTGAGTCAGCCCTTGCCGTCACTGATCGCGCGAGCGGACGACCTTTCGGCTCGATCCATGGCCGGTACCGCGGATGTGGAGGAGGCGGAAGCGGCCGAGGAGGAAGTGCAACGCGTCCAGGCCGAGGTAGAGGCGGCACGCAGGCGCGCCCGTCAGTCGAGCAAGGCGATTTCTCTGGTCGAAAAGCAGCTCGAAGAACGCGCCAAGACCCTTTACGAGGAAAACACACGACGGGTACGCGAGGCCCATAGCGCGCTGGTTAAAGAGGCCCGCGAGGCGCAGACGCGAGCTGCGACGTTGCTGCGGATCCTCCGCGAGTTCGAAATGCGCTATGCGCGCTACACCGAGAGCACAGAGCCGGAACCCTACCCCCGGTATCTGACAGATGCGGAGCGAACGAAGCCCCCGCGCTCGCTGATGGGGCCCGCGAAATCGCCGAATGGGCACGTGTATGCCTCGTCCGACGCGACGCAGTGGCTTCAGCGTGCCGCGGCGCTTCTTGATGAAAAAGGGCCGTCGATCATTGACGTCCAGGAACTCGACTTCGAGTCCCCGTCTGCAACCTACACGCCGACCACGTCCGATCGTGTACCCGCGCGCTCCGATATCAGCGAACCGGATGCCGGTGAGCAGCCTCGACGGGCGGCCGACGCCGATGAAGGTGGGCCGGCTGCGGCGACTGTAGATGCCGCGACGAGCGAAACGCCGCAGGATGCGCCGGATGACTCCGCTCCTGATGACGGCAGCGGCGGCGATGCAGACCCGGCGTCGGACGGAGACGAAGCGGCGCCGGACGATGCTCGTTCATCGCCGGAAGACGAGAGCGACCTGCAAACGACCGGCCGACCGGCGAAGGGCAAGTAATCTCGACGCCGCTTGCCGGCTACTTCTTGTCGGTTCGAGAAATGATCCGGTGGACAAGCCCGTAATTGACGGCCTCCTCCGCCGTGAGTGACGTGTGGGCGGCCAGGTCTTCCCGGATTCGTGCGCCGGACTGCCCGGTTGCGTCAGCCAGTAGCCGGGCGACGCGTCGCTCAATGTCGGCTTTTCGATCGGCGACGTCGTCCACCGTTTCTCCCCCTCCGGCAGCCACGGTCGGAGGCTGGAAGCGGAACCGCACGTTCTCCAGGGCAATCCGATGCTCTTCCGCCGCGCCGGTCAGCAGCAGAAGGCCGGCGCCCTGGATGCCACCGCCGCAAATCACGGTGACGGGCGCATCCATGCTCCGCATCACATCGACGATGCTGCACGCTGCCTCTGCGTCGCCGCCGGGCACGTTCGTCAGCATCAGACGCACCGGGTCGCTTCCCTCCCGATCCAGGAGCGTGAGATGTTGCGTTAACTGGGTCGCGACCTCCGACTCCAGCGCACGGCTCAACACGAGCGTACGGTCGCTACGCGATACGCCTGGAAGCTCGGAGCGAATGAATTCAGGAAGACTCATGAACTACGGTACGGATGGGTCAAAAGGAAACAGAGGATGCCGACGAGCAGTCCGCTGCGTCGTTGCACCTTTATCGGGTCAAGGTGATCCCGGCAGCCGGGGTTTGTTCGTGCACGTGCAGAATTTTCGATATTGGCGACCAGGCACGCCGTCTCTTCCTCCGCCATCGGCGCCTGCATCCTGCACCGATTCACCGGGAGGAGGCCGCCTGCACCCGCCGATGAGACGTTTCTGGGACCTGTTTGTCGCCAAGTCGCGCAACGCGTGTGCCATGAAACAGCCCACTTCCTGCGAACGGGTTTAGCGTCTCAAATACACCATCATTTACGTCAAAGCCATCCCCGAGCGTAGTTCTGTCAAAGCTTGTAAAGAACACTTCATCTTGGACCCGTTTTTGATGTAGTTCGGTACGTCGCAGCGCGCGGTTGGACGCTCTCTCCCTTCGGCCGACGCGCGGGACACGAATGTCCATCGCCGCTGCGCATCTCCCCCTACCCCACGCCCTTCATTTCGACCGATTCCCACGCGAATGTCCCTTCGATCGGCGACAGGTTTTCTCCTTCTCGCACTTACTCTCTCCATCGCACTCACCGCCTGTCAGACGACAGAGACGCAACGGATCATCGACGTCGGTCCCTCCGACACCCGCTCGACGATCAGCGGGACGGTCATTGACAGCCTGACCGGCGAGCCCCTCGACAGCGTGACCGTCTCGTATCGCGGAGCAGGGCAAACCCTCACAACCAACGCGCAGGGAGAGTTCACGCTAACGGATGTGCCACCGGGCGTATATGTCTTCGACCTGTCGAAGTACGGATACCATGAGCGCCGGAACGTTGCCGCCGTCGTGAGTCCGGGCGACCAGACCGTGGATATCACGACGTCGATGCTGAGCCAGTCGCTCGACATGCAGTGCAACCAGGTGAACGCGGACTACCACACAGACATCAACCGTTTCCTGGAAGAAGACTCGACCGGTGTCCGGCTTCGAACCCTCGACTTCGTAGCGGACGGGCGTGACGTTCTCCTTCAACCCGTCGTATCCAACAACGTCAACGCACCCATTTTTGTACCGGAGAATCTCGGTGCATACGGGCACTACGAGCTCTCGCTCGTCGGCGAGGACGGACAGCCGATCCCGTTCACGTATCCGGGAGCGAGCGCTCAGGGAGACGGGATGGGCGACAAAGAAGTGTACGAGCGCGGTGACGTGCTGGTGATCGTTCCGCGCCAGTCTCAGCGTCTCGACCCCACCGAGATTCGCATCGACGGATCGGTCCCGAAGGGAACGCCAATTTACGCCCGCATGCGATACAATTTTTCGCTGAACCAGACGCTGCGGCCGACGCCAACGTCTACCTTTCCCACGGTGGCGCTGGATTCGCTCCGCGCGCCGTTTTTCGACACGCTGCGGGTAAGCGACCGCCTGATCGTGCCGGATAGCCTCATCATCGGCATCGATACGACGCTCGTTCGAGTGCTCGGCACCGACACGACCATTACCCGCGACGGGCAGGTTCTGTATTCATCGGAGGAAAACGATACCCTCGATGCCAATACGGCGCTTTCTCTTCTCCGACTCCGCACGCCGGACGAGCCGCTCGGGCCGGTTACGCTGCCGCCAATCGACACCACGCGGATGCCTCTTCAGATTGCCGACCGGTTCGACGAGCGGGCACTCGACACCCTCATCACCGAGCGGGACCGGCTGAACGGCGTGCTCGAAGCATCGTGGCCGTCCGACTCGACCGAGACGGAGGCACTACGAACGCGTCGCCGCCCGCTCTGGCGTCATCAGCCGCCCACAGCGAACCGCCGCCCCGACCTTGACTCCCTCCTTGCCGAAGCGTTCGTGCCGGACTCCGTCCGTATCGACTCGCTGCTCGCGGACTCCACCCTCCTCGCCTCCCTTCTTCCGGAACCGCCCGCCCCGGACGCGGCATCCGACACGCTAACGGCATCGCCAACCGACACCACCGCTCAGGCGGCAAACCCTGATACCACGGGAACCATCCCGGCGTCAGGTGACATTGCAGGCGAAGCAAGAACAGCCGCTGCGGACACCGTGACAGCGGATTCCGTTGCTGTAAGCACGGCCACGGACACGTCAACGACGACGGCGCCCAGCACGGCTCCCTCGGATTCCGCGGCGGTGCCGGAAGACCGCATGGAAGCGACGACCGCGTCCTCGGATACGCTAATGCAAGGGGATAGCGACGGCGCTCGCGTCGCCGTCGATTCAGCTCGCACCGACACAAGTGCTATGTTGGCCGAGACGGAACCCGAACGACCGAAGATCACGATCGACTCGCTGCGGAAGACAGTCAACATCGACTCCCTGCGAGACGCACGACGTGTCGAGCTCCTTCGCGAGACACTGGCGCGAGACACCGCACGGACCGTCCCTCTGGAGATGATTCGCTCTGCTGTTCTCGTGGACTCTCTCGAGCGCGCAATTCGCGGGGACTCGGCACGAGCCGGTCTGCCACCGCCTGATATGATCGCCGGCCTGGCAGCGACGCTCGACTCCCTGTCATCGCTCCCGCCGGTCGCGCTTGAGAAGATGGCGCTCTCGGTGCCGGAGGCCTGGACGCAGGACTCAACGCGCGTGCTGCTTCTCTCCCCGATGTTTCTGCGTCAGCCGATGACGCCGTTGCTCGACACGACGATGGTTGACGACATTCGGTCACTGACGCCTCAGCGTCTGCTGCTGCGTCCGAAGCGCCTCAGCCAGACCGTCGTGCAGCAAATCATCCTGGCGCCGATCAGCGTCTACCGGGATGAATACCTGGAGACGTGGGCCGAGGTGCAGCGGGAAAACCTGCGCGACCCGTTCTGCGACATCCTCCGGATCCCGCTCGAGACAGACTGGCGGTCGACCACCGTGCAGTAGGTTCGACCGACCCGCTTCTCCACCGTCCCGTGGCTCCGGCCGCGGGACGGTTTTTTGATTACAATTTCCGCCATCCGACCGATGCTCTGACACTTCGCCCCCTGCGTGTTATCTTGGTCGTTGACTGCCTACGTTCTTGCATCGTCCCGAGCGACGGTTGCCATGTCATCCCGCGAAATAGAACCGATCGAGATCACGGAGATCGCCGATTTTCTCGGCGCCACCGCCCCGTTCGACGGACTGGATGAATCGACCGTACGCACCGCCGCTCGAACCGTTGACATCACGTATGAGCCGTCGGGTACCGTCGTGCTTGCCCTCGGTGACGCGACGGACACACTCTACCTCGTCCGTTCCGGGGCCGTCGAACTCCACGACGCGTCGGATACGCTCATTGCACGGCTCGGTGAGCACGAGTTCTTCGGGTACCCGTCCCTGCTCACGGATGCGCCGGCCCGTCGCCGCGTGACGGCGATCGAGGACACGCTCATCTATCATCTTCCGGCGTCGCTTTTCGACCGGCTGCGTGCCGATCACGACCGCTTCGACCAGTTCTTCGCGCGGGCGCACGCCGACCGCATCCACGATGCCGTCCAGGAGTCTCGAGCCAACGTCCCGCTCACAACGCCGCTGCGCGATGTCATTTCGCGCCGGCCCGTCCAGACCGCGCCCGACACGTCCATCCGGGACGCTGCCGCCATCATGCAGGAGCACCGGGTCTCCTCCCTTCTCATCACGGACAACAGCCAGCTGGTGGGCCTCGTTACCGACCGGGACCTCCGAAACCGGGTGCTGGCCGCCGGCGTCGCGCCAACCGAGCCCGTCTCCGCGGTGATGACGGACGAACCGTGGACGATCAATTCGGACGCGCGGGCCTTCGAGGCGATGCTGACCATGAGCCGTCGCAACATCCACCACCTGCCCGTCGTGGACCACGACGGCGTCGTCGGCATGGTCACCACTACCGACCTCATCCGTCAGCAGGTCGACAGCCCCGTGTACCTCGTCGGAGAGGTCTGGAAGCAGGAAGACCTGGACGGGCTCATTGAGGTCAGCCGGCGGGTGCCCGACATGCTTCGGCAGGTCGTCGACGCGGGCGCACGAGCCGACGACGCGGCCCGCATGGTGACGGCCGTGACGGACGCTCTCACCGAACGTCTCATCGAGCTTGCGATCGACCGCCTCGGAGCGCCGCCCGCTGCCTTCGCGTGGGTGGCGCTCGGATCGCAGGCTCGGCATGAACAGACCGCCCATTCCGACCAGGACAACGCGCTCGTGCTGGGCAATGACGCCGCCCAGGGGGACGACGCCTACTTCAAGGAGATGGCGGAGTTCGTCTGCGACGGCCTGAATGCATGCGGATACGAGTACTGTCCGGGGGAAGTGATGGCGACGACTCATCGGTGGCGACAACCCCTGTCAGAGTGGAAGCGCACGTTTCGAGGATGGATCGAGGAACCGCGTCCCAAGTCGCTCATGCACGCGACGATTTTCTTCGACATGCGCCACATTGCCGGGAATTCGGCGCTTACGGCGGAGCTTCAGTCCTTCGTCCTCGACCGGACGGCCCGTAACACGATTTTCCTTGCATCCCTGGCCGCTACAGCACTGGACAACGAGCCGCCGCTTGGCTTCTTCCGACGATTCGTCCTGGAACGGCATGGCGGGGAAAAGGACACCCTCGACCTGAAACTGAACGGCGTCGTCCCCATCGTCGACCTCGCGCGAATCCACGCCCTCGGCCATGGCGTGCCTGCAGTCAATACCCTGGAGCGCTTTCAGCAGCTCGCCCGTGCCGGTCACATGAACGCCGGCGACGCCGCGGACCTGCGCGATGCCCACGAATTCATCGCGTCCGTCCGGCTGCGCCATCAGGTTGATCAGATCCGTCAGGGCCGTGAGCCCGACAATTTCGTCGCTCCGGATAGCCTCTCCGGTTTCGAACGGCGGCACCTGAAGGACGCCTTCAAGATCGTATCTCAAATGCAGAAAGCCCTGTCACAGCGGTACCAGACGAGCTTTATTTCCTGACGCGCCGGCTCCCCCGACCACGCATGTCCGCTCCCTTTCCGTTTCGGTCGTTGACGTTTTCGCTGCGACGTGCCTGGTACCGGCGTCACTGCGACGGTGCCATGGCCGCATACCTGGACGCCAGCCCGCCTGCGGCTCGGGCGGATGTCAAGAAGCTGGAATTGCTTGCCCTCGATCTCGAGACCACGGGTCTCGACCCGGGGACGGATCGCATCGTAAGCATCGGATTCGTCGAGATCGACGGGCGTCGGATCTGCGGCGATCGGGCGCGGCATGTCCTGCTGAACATCGATGGCACCGTCGACCAAAGCGCGACCATCCACCGAATCACCGACACCGATCTGAGGGGCGCGGTCTCCGAGAGGGACGCGCTGGATACGGTGCTCACCCACCTTCAGGGGCACGTCCTCCTCGTTCACCACGCACCGATGGACTTCGGCTTTTTGAACGCTGCCTGCCGTCGCCACTATAACGTTCCCCTCCTCGCCCGGACGGTGGACACGCTCGCCCTTGCACGACAGCTGCAGGAGCGCGGCAGCAAGCGGTCGCAGGAGGGTTCGTTGCGGCTGCACGCCCTGCGCTCGACCTTCGGCTTGCCCCGGTACGCGGCGCACAACGCTCTGTCGGACGCGGTTGCCACAGCCGAACTGTACCTGGCCCTCCTGCCCCGCTGGGCCGGGGACGACGCGCTTCCGCTCCGGAGCATCCTCACGTAGCCGAGAAACCGGGCGCCTCTACCGGCCCCGTGCACTCTCACCACGACCTACTCTCCCCCTCCATCGGCTCATGAACGCATCTCGTCCTTTCTCCCTCTCCTGCGCATTCCTCTGCACCCTGCTTCTTGTTCTTCTCCCCGGCTGCATTGAGGAACAGCCGGAGGCCACGGAGCGGGTCACGGAGGTCTATCCCGACAGCACGCCGCGGGTCGTCGAAGTCGTCGAAGGGGATTCGGTCGTGGAGACGCGTCACTTCCGGACGACCGGATCCCTCCTCCGCCTCGAGCGCGGGGACTCCATCGCGACGTATCTCGATATCCACCCCGTCGACTCGGCGTACGTGCTGCAGGACTTTCTGCAGGGCCGCTGGCGGAGCGTCGGGATCGACACCACCGATTCAACGGCCAGCGAAACGTACGTCTTCGACGAGAACTCCCTGACTTTCATCAATCCCTTCGGCGACCCGCACGAGTCGATCGGGGTCCGTTACGACTCGCTCCGCACCCTCTACACGGAGTCCGGCACGCCGGTCACCGCCGAGATCGTGGCGTTCGACACGGTCCGGGTCACGGGCTACACGCTCGTACGCCAGGACCCACCGGCGACCGACGGGTAACAGCGGCGACATCGCTTCCACGCAAAAACGGCTCGCACGGGGCATTCATCCCCGGCGAGCCGTTTCGTGGAGTGGGTTCGTTTTCTGCCTGACATCAGCCCTCCCAGCGGACCCGGGCATAGCGGCGCTTGCCGACCTGCAGCGTAAATGGCGCACGGTCGGACACGTCGACGTACAGGCCGGTGTCGGTGACCGTCTCACCGTTGATGGAAACGGCGCCCTGCTTGATCATCCGTCGTCCCTCGCTGTTGGATTCCGTCAGCCCGGCATTCCGCATCAGATTGAGAAGGCCGACTTCTTCGCCCTCCCCGGCATCGGACACGTACTCGTCGATATCATCCGGGACGCCGCCCTGAACGACAGTACGCTCGAAGTGCTCACGGGCCACGTCCGCCGCGTCCTCTCCGTGGTACATCGTGACGATCCGCGCTGCAAGCTGGTGCTTGGCATCGCGCGGGTTTTCCTCGGCGAACGCCTTGACGTTCTCGAGCGCGTCCGTCGGAATATCCGTGATCAGTTCCGTGTACCGGAAGATCTGCTCGTCCGGAATCGACATCGTTTTGCCGTACATCTCTTCCGGCGTCTCGTTGATGCCGATCGCATTGTCGAGGGATTTCGACATCTTCTCGTGTCCATCGGTCCCGACGAGAAGCGGTAGCATCATGCAAACCTGTGGATCCTGACCGGCGACCTGCTGAACGTGACGTCCGACCAAGAGGTTAAAGCGCTGATCCGTCCCGCCCAGCTCGACGTCCGACTCGATGTGCTTCGAGTCCTGCGCCTGCGCAAGCGGGTACAGAAATTCGTGGATACTGATCGGCTGCCCGGCCTGGTAGCGCGTTTTAAAGTCCTCACGCTCCAGCATCTGCGCTACAGTATACGTGCCCGCAAGCTCGATGACATCGCTGAACGACATCTCGTCCAGCCACTCCGAGTTGTATAGAATGTCCGTTTTTTCCCCGTCCAAAATGCGGGTCGCCTGCTCGTAGTACGTCTCGCCGTGCTCGCGCGTCTCCTGCAGCGTCAGCGCCGGCCGCGTCTTCGAGCGACCCGTGGGATCGCCGATCATGCCGGTGAAGTCACCCACGATCAGCACCGCGCGATGGCCGAGATCTTGAAACTGGCGGAGCTTTCGAAGAACGACGGTGTGTCCGAGGTGAAGGTCCGGCCGGCTCGGGTCGCAGCCCAGCTTCACGGTCAGTGGCGTGTCGGTGTCTCGCGACTCCTGCAACTTCTTCTCGAGGTCCTCTTCGGGGACAACTTCTTCGACACCCCGCATCAGTACCTTCAGCTGCTCATCGACGGGTGGGAACGGCATTCCTTACAGATTCTGGTGGATGGAATAAGACGAAGGCCCGGATGGCCGGGCCGGATACTCATACGGTTCAGTGCGCCGGTCGTCCGACCGGGAATCGACGCCGCGGGGCGTCAGAGGTTGTAGGACTTCCTCACCTCGTCCAGACGCCGCTTCGACTCGCGTTCTTTGATCGACTGGCGTTTGTCGTGCTGCTTCTTCCCCTTCCCGAGGCCGAGTTTGACCTTGGCCCATCCGTCCCGGAAGTAAAGCTCGAGCGGGACGATGGCGTAGCCTTCCTGCTCGGCTTTCCCCGCCCACTTCTCGATCTCGCGCGACTTCAGCAGGAGTTTCCGGTTACGGCGTGGCTCGTGATTGAAGTGGCTGGCCTGTTGGTAGGGTTTGATGTAAGCATCATGGAGGAGCATGTCACCGTATCGGTCTACGCTGCAGTACGATCCGTCCAGGCTGACCTTGCCATTCCGGACCGACTTGACCTCTGAGCCCTTCAGCACAAGGCCCGCTTCGACCGTCTCCTCGATGTCGTAGTTGAAGCGCGCTTTCTTGTTGCGCTCCACCATCTTGATTCCGTCTCCCATGGTATCGTCTCTGTGCCAGTCGCATGAACGAGGCCTTGCGCACCTGCAACGCTAGCCGTCATCGCCGAGCCCGATGTCAGGCAGGTCTCCTTTGGGGAAGTCGGGACCGGCTGTCGGTGGCTGATTTCCGCTGGACGGAGGCGCTTCCGGAGGGGGCGACCCCGGTCCGTCGTCGTCATCATCGTCGCCCTGGCCGAGAAACACGAAGGGCAGGTCCGGTACCTCGTCGGTCAGGTCGTAGTAGAACATATACTGCCGGAGTTCGGTCAGGCTCGCAAGTGCGAGTCGGTCCAGCGCCGAACGCAGGTCCTCGCGGTAAAACTCTCCGAGGCGCTCGGATGTCTCCTGGGCCATGACCCACACGTCCCGGTTCTCCTCGGCCGCCTCGCGAGCATCCACGAGCGCTTCCGTCACCTCGTCGTTGGCCCGGTCTCGCTGCATGACGAAGAGCCCCCAGACCATCGGGTAATTCGTGAGCTCGTACCACTCGCGCCCGATGTCCATCGAGAACGCGTCGAGCTGCATGGCCGGCACGTCGTTTCCGACAAGCAGAGCCGCGTCCTCCTCCGTCTCCAGAAGCTGGCGTGGCGTGCGGCCGTCGTAGGGGACGAACGCCGGCTCCGCCCCGTAATGCTCCTGCATGACGACGCGTGCGATAAATCGCTCCTGCGACACCCGTCGATCATAGGCGATGGTCTCAGGGTAGTCGCGTAGACCGCCGCTCCACGCCAGCCGGGCATACGGGTATTTCCACGAGACGAGGCCGATACTCGGCACGACGTCAATCGAGTCGGCCGCCTGAAGCGCGAGGGTTGTCGGGAGAAGCGCAATGTCCACTTCTCCCTGCACAAGGCGTCGCGCGCACTCTTCGGGCCGGTACCGGAGGATATCGAACGGATTCGAGACCGCGCCGGACGTGAAGCCAGAGACGAGAAACTCTGCCGGTGGTAAGTCCCAGATGGCGAGCTTCATGCACGCAGGTGGGTTGTCGGAAAGGGTCGAATCGAATGATCGCGCAGGGGCACGAAACAGCACGCGTCCGAGCCGGGAGACTCAGACGCGGGCAAGCCGGATCGATGGTGGCTCACAAGTGCTTCAGGGCCACCGAACTGCTGCACATCGGCAGAGGGCTACGCGTCGCGCATGCGCTCCTTGATACGCGCCGCTTTCCCGGCACGCTCGCGGAGATAGAAGAGCTTCGACCGCCGGACGCGACCGCGGCGGACCACGTCGATTTTCGCGATGCGCGGGGAGTGGACCGGGAAGATCCGCTCTACGCCGATGCCGCTGGAGATCTTACGGACCGTAAAGGTCTGGCTCGAGCCGCTGCCGCGGCGCTGGAGCACGACCCCTTCGTACTGCTGGATCCGTTCCTTGTCACCCTCAACCACGCGCAGGTGCACGTTCACCGTGTCGCCCGGCTCGAAATCCGGCCGGTCGTCTTTGAGTTGCGTGGTTTCGATGAGGGAAATGAGATCGGTGGTAGCCATAACGGGTACCTCGTAAGGGTTAGTAGGTGGTGGCAGTCAAGCGGACTGCCGGAATATGTCGAAAGGTTGCGCGCAGCAGCGTGTATAGACGCCGGCGAGTAGCCGGAATCGGTTGGTCAGTCGGTCAGCAAATCCGGTCGGCGGCGGCGGGTCTTCTCGATCCGGTGGGTGTCACGCCACTCAGCGATAGCCGCATGATTTCCCGACCGTAGGACCGCCGGCACGGTGAGCCCGCGGTACTCTGCCGGGCGCGTGTACACAGGAGCGTCGAGGAGTCCGTCCTGGAAGGAGTCTGTGAGCGCGGAAGACGTATCGCCCAGAACGCCGGGCTGCAGTCGTGCCACCGCGTCAATCAGGACCAGGGCCGGGAGTTCGCCGCCGCTCAGCACATAATCGCCGATCGACACTTCGCGCGTGACCCGCTCATCGCGGACGCGCTGATCGACGCCTTTATAATGTCCGGCGAGAAGCACAAGGTGATCCACCATGGAGAGTTCGTTCGCCATGGGCTGGTCGAACGGTTGCCCGTCCGGCGTGAGGAAGATCACCTCGTCCGGGTCGCCATGCGCGTCTGCTACGGCATCGAGGCAGGCAAAGATAGGTTCCGGTTTCAGAACCATCCCTGCGCCGCCGCCAAACGGGTAATCATCGATCTGGCGGTGCTTCCCTTCCGCGTAATCGCGAAGGTCGTGCACCTCGATCGCAACAGCTCCCTTCTCCTGGGCGCGACCCACGATGCTGTGCTGGATCGGACCGCGGACGATGTCCGGCAGTGCCGCGATGACGTCAATGCGCATGGTACCACGTACAGTCAACGGTTACAGGCCCACCCGCTCCGGGGCGATTACTCGTTCATGCCCTCGATCAGCTCCACGATCATCTGCCCCTGCTCCAGGTCCAAGTCGTGGATGAAATCCGCGACGAACGGGAGTAGCAGTTCGCCCCCGTCGTGCCGGTGTACGACCACGGTCAGGTGCGCCGGGTGCTCGAGGATGTTCGCGACCGTGCCGAGGGCGTCGCCCTCGGTTGTCGTGACCGCCATCCCGATCATGTCGTGAATCAGAAGCTCTTCCTCGTCGAACGTCAACTGCTCTTCGTCGACGAAGACCGACTGCTTCGTGATCTTCTCAGCTGCGTCCCGGGAATCCACCTCGTCGAGACGGAGGATGACCGTGGTGCCGCGCTTCGTCTGCTGATACCGAACGGATGCCACAGTAAAGGTTTGGACCGAGATCGCATCGGCACCGACCTGAACCTGTTCAAATGCTTCAAACTGTTCCGGGTCGGACGTCTCCGGCTTCACCTTCAACTCCCCATGCACACCGTGCGGGCGGAAAACGAATCCCACACGCACGAGTGCACCGGATTCCTGATCTGCGTCGTTCGACGAGGCTGCGTCACCGGAGGCGTCGGCATTCACCGATTCCCCGGCGGACGCATCCGTCGGTGCGTGCAAGACAGGAAAGTGAAACCGGTCGGACATGGCATCATGGCGGGTACGACGCTGATCCGCGGACCGGCGCCAGACCGCGGGTTACTTGTCGTCCTCTTCGTCCGAATCGTCGGCATCCTCGTCGGAGGACGCATCGTCGGACGCTTCGGCGCTCTGGTCTTCGCCACTCTCGTCTTCGGATTCGTCGGCTTCTTCAGCCTCCTCTTCCTTGGCAGCGGCTTCTTCAGCAGCTTTCGCTTCCGCTTCTTCTTTGGCTTTGCGCTCGGCCTCTTCTTTGGCTTTGCGCTCTTCCTCGGCTTTGCGGCGCGCCTCTTCCTCTAGTTCCTTGGCGCGCTCACGCTCCGCCTCAAGCGCCTTCTGGCGACGCATGTCAGCCGTCATCTTGATCTCATCGCCCTTCTCGGCCATGCGTTCAAGGTGATCGGCGACGGCGGTTTCGATATCCTCCTCGCTCTCCCCGTTCAGTTCGAGGGTGCGACGGAGAAGCACGCCCCGCTTCCGCAGGAGCGACCGCACCGTATCGCTGGGCTGTGCGCCCTGGTTCAGCCAGTAAATGACCCGCTCTTCGTCCAACTGGACTTCGGCAGGTTGTTCGAGGGGATAGTAGCGACCGAGGTCTTCGATGTACCGTCCGTCACGAGCATTACGCTGGTCCGTGGCGACGATGGAAAAAACCGGGATCTTCTTGCGCCCCATTCGGCGCATGCGAAGTTTAACAGACACGTTCGTTAGCTACGGGGTTCTGTTCAGAAGTACGTTCGGCAGATCGTGACGGTCGCAGCGCAACGGGTGGATCCCGTCGGTGCGGCGAAGAAAATCGGTAGTCTCCGTTTGGGCGATCACCGGTGCATCCGGGTAGATAAGGCCGGATTGGTCATCGCATCCCCCGGTCGAGCCGGGGCAGCCGCGGCTGGCGCACGCAGCCGGAGAGGTCTGCATGCGTGCCGATGTCGTGGCGCCGAAGCGCGGCGCCGGGTTGGGTGCTTCGTCAGGTGGTGGTGTGTGCTTGCCGGGTCAAGGCAGTCACGTATTACATGCCCGGGAACGGGGAGTTGCCTCCTCCGAACTTGTTCATCAGTTTCTTGAGATTCATCGACCGTCCCTTACCCGTCAACTTGGACATGGTCTTCATCATCTTCTTCATCTCACGGAACTGCTTGATAAGCTGGTTGACGTCTCGAACCTCCATGCCGCTGCCTTGAGCAATGCGACGGCGGCGCGTTCCGTTTAGGATTTCGGGGTGGGCGCGTTCGTCGGGCGTCATCGACTGAATCATCGCCTCGATGTGCTTGAACGCATCGTCGTCAACATCCAGATCCTTGATCTGGCGCCCGACGCCCGGAATCATGCCGAGCAGGTCTTTCACCGAACCCATCTTCTGGATTCGCTGAAGCTGGTCGTAGAAGTCCTGCAGGTCGAAGTCTTCCGACCGGATCTTCTGCTGAAGCTTCTCCGCCTGCTTCTCGTCGTACTGCTCCTGCGCTCGCTCGACGAAGGACACGACATCCCCCATGCCGAGGATGCGCTGCGCCATTCGATCGGGATAAAATTCCGTGAGCGCGTCCAGCTTCTCGCCAGTGGAAGCAAACTTAATCGGTTTCTCCACGACCGAGCGGATTGAAAGAGCCGCGCCACCGCGGGTGTCCCCATCCAGCTTCGTTAGGACGACCCCGTCGTAGTCAAGCTGTTCGTTGAACTCCTTCGCGGTATTGACCGCATCCTGCCCCGTCATGGAGTCCACGACG
>JAAAOT010000347.1 GCA_009908725.1 Bacteroidota bacterium
ATCGGTATCGGAGGCGTGAGGCGAAACGTGGGGGATTTTCCGGCGCGTTCTACGAGGCTTACGAGGCCGACGGTTCATCGCCGGCGTCGAGCACATCGAGCATTCGTTGCATATCCTCGTCCGTAAGGTCACCGCGTTCCCGGAGACGTGCGAGGGCATCGCGGACCGCCGTTCGATTCGTGCGTGACGAGGACGACTCGGCCGGAGTGGACCCGAGTTGCACATCGCGGATGACGGCTTCGTGCAGGAAGTCGGCGACGTAATCCGCTGCATCCGGTTGGCCGGAGAAGTCCATGACCAGATCGAAGGTCGCCCGTCCCCGGTTGATGGTGAGTTCGACCTTCTTCCCTCCCAGTCCAAGCCAACGGCGTTTACTGTCGACCTCGATGAGGTCGCGGTACCGGACGGTCTGCGGCGCCTCCAGGTCGGTGTTCTGAAAGACAAACCGATCGGTGGTAAATACGGCTCCGTCCTTCCCATTACCGGAGAGCGTGGCGTCGTACAGGGCGACGACATCCCCGGCCTGGACGTGCTGAGCATAGTCCCGAATGGCGTTGGACAGCCGATTCTCCGGGATGTCCGGCCGGACGAACAGGCCCATCTGCGGGGCGTGCGGAATCCGGTTCTGGATCAGGTCTTCCATACCGTCGGGCGGGCTCGTGCAGAACGGTCAGCGATAGTGCTTACGGTGTTGCGGCCATCATTCCTTCTTCGAAGAAGCCGAAGGTCATCTCCAGGAGGCCGCCGGAGTAGACGCCCAGGACGACAAGCGCGACAGCGCAGAGCGCGATCGTCGCTTTCACGGGTATGCCGGCGAACACGAAGGATCGGCTGGCTGCCTGCGCCTCCGGTGTGTCTTCCGCGTCCGCGAGCCAGAAGACGACGACCACGCGAAGGTAGTAGTAGGCTGAGATCGCGCTCATCAACACGCCGATCAGAACGAGCCAGGTAAGCCCGGCGTCGACCGCCGGCGCGAAGACAGCGTACTTGCCCATGAAGCCGC
This sequence comes from Bacteroidota bacterium, assembly GCA_009908725.1. Taxonomy (GTDB): domain Bacteria; phylum Bacteroidota; class Rhodothermia; order Rhodothermales; family Salinibacteraceae; genus Longibacter. The sequence goes on from JAAAOT010000347.1 coordinate 1,004, forward strand.
CCAGCGGCGGAAAGCCTGTCAGGCTGAACATGAAGACCCCCATCGCAACGCCGAGCAGCGGCTTCTCGTGGCCGATACCGGCGAGCGAGTCGAGCGACTGAACACGTCCTTCCTTCCCGTCCCATTCGAGCATCGCCATGACCCCGAAGGCGCCGAGGTTCATGATGGCGTAGATGAGCAGGTAGAACATAGCGCCGGCGTAAGCTTCGGTGGTCCCGGCTGCAAGCGCCACCAGCACGTAGCCGGCGTGCGCAATGGACGAGTACGCCAGCATCCGCTTCACGTTGTCCTGCGAGACCGCGAGCACGTTTCCGATGATCATCGTCACGAGCGCAACGGCGGAAAGCACGAGGCTCCAGCGCTCATCCGGCAACGCGTAGAAGAGGACGAGGATCAGGGACGCAAAGGCGGCTGCCTTGGACGCGGTCGACATGTAGCCGGTCAGCGGCGTGGGCGCCCCCTGGTAGACATCGGGCGTCCACATGTGAAACGGTGCCGCGCTCACCTTGAACAGGAAACCAATCAGAAAAAGCGCGACGCCGGCCCAGAACATGATCGAGCCTTCCGGGACAGCACCCTGCATTTCCGGAAGATACATCGTCCCGGTGGCCCCGTACATGAGCGCAATGCCGTACAGGAAAAAGCCCGTGGAAAAGGCGCCGAGGAGAAAGTACTTGAGCGCGCTTTCGACGGAACCCTCGTCCTCGCGGATGAGCCCGGTCAGCACGTAGAGGCAAACCGACATGGTTTCGAGGCCGACGAAGATCGATACGAGGCTGTTTGCGGTTCCAAGCATCAGCATGCCGACCGTCGCAAACATGATCATCGCGTAGACCTCTCCGTACGCGTGTTTGATGTGATCGAGGTACGGCACCGACAGGATGATCGTGACGATGCCGCTACCCAGGACGATCAGGTTGATGTACGAGGCGAAGCCACCCGTACGGATCGACTCGAAGAAGGCCGTGCCTGCCGGATCCCCGAGGTGCACGAGTTCCCAGACGACGGCAACCGCGAGCGCGCCGACGCCGATCCAGGGGATCGGTCGGTCGTTTTCGCTCAGCGACTCCTGCAGGATCATGACCAGTCCGGCCACAGTGACCACGGACATGGAGAAGATGGCCGGCAGGTCGGCTGCCATCGTCGAGAAGGCTTGAGAGAGGTCCATTACAGCAGCAAGCAGATTGGCAGTGGAGGGACGCTACGGTCGCGGCGTTCGAATCGGCGCCGTACCCGAGGTGGCACTGGCGCGTGGGACGCCGATCCGGGAAACGGGTCTACGCCTCGAGAGCGTCGTCAATGGTGCGGGCGAGTTCAATGTCCGTTTCCGTCACCTTCCCTCCCGCGTCGTGGGTCGTAAAGGCCAGCGTGACGGTGTTGTACACGTTTTCGAGTTCCGGGTGATGGTTTGCTTCTTCAGCGTAGAACGCCATCTGGACGATGAAGGACACCGCCTCGCGGAAATCCGCAAACTCGTAGGTCTTGTGGATGGCATCGTCCTCATAGGACCACCCGTCGAGGGTTTCGAGAGCGTCCTGGATCTCGGCGTCGGAAAGAGGGTCGCGGTCCGGCATAGCGTCAGCGTGGGTTCGGTTCGCGGAAGAGCGTGAGCGCATTGTACGGTGAAACGAGGACGCGGATGTGAGCGGCTGGTCACCGATCCACCCCGTCCGGGATGCTGCCCGCGGCTATTCGGGGAGCGTGGTCGGCGGGGTCGCCTCCGACGTGCTGCCTGACTCCGGCGGGGCCGGCGTCACACGGACGGCGCGGCCTTCTTCCATTCCCTCCTGCATGCGCTGAAGCTCCAGGGCATCGGCCCGGCGCTCCTGGATCGTTTCCATGATAAACGTGGTGGACGGCTCCATCTGCTTCAGGAAGGGTGTCGGGAAGAAGCCCATGACGAACATCAGAATCGCCAGTGGGAGCATCAGCGCCAGTTCGCGGGCGTTCATGTCCGGCATCGTCGCATTGGCGTCGTTCGTCAGCTCACCGAAGAAGGTGCTGTAGACCATGTAGAGCAGATACACGGCGGCGAGAATGACGCCCGTGGTCGCCAGGCCGACGATCAGCGGGCTCGCGATCACCTCGCTCTTGAACGTGCCCAGCAGAATCATGAACTCGCCGACGAAGCCGTTCAGTCCGGGCAGTCCCGCGGAGGCTAGCACGGAGAAGATCATGAAGGAGGTCAGCACCGGGACGGATGTGGCGAGGCCACCGTAGTCCTCCATAAGGCGCGTGTGGCGCCGTTCGTAGAGCATGCCGACAATCAGGAAGAGGGCGCCCGTCGAGATCCCGTGGTTGACCATCTGGATAACCGCGCCCTGCATTGCGATGTCGGTAAAGGCGAAGATGCCAAGGACAACAAAGCCGAGGTGGCTAACCGACGAGTAGGCGACGAGCTTTTTCGCATCGGGCTGCACCCGCGCAACGAGCGCCCCGTAGATGATGCCAATCACGGACAGAACCGCGAAGAGGAGGGCCCAGTCCTGCGCGGCATTGGGGAAAAGCGGCAGGCAGAAGCGCACCAGACCGTACGTTCCCATTTTCAGAAGCACCCCCGCCAGGATCACCGACCCCCCCGTCGGCGCCTGAACGTGCGCATCCGGCAGCCACGTATGCAGCGGGAAGAGCGGGACCTTGATCGCAAAGGACAGGGCGAACAGGATGAACAGCCAGGACTGCGTCGCGACCGGAATCGTGTAGTCGAGCAATTTGAACCAGTCGGTCGTGAAAACGCCCTGGTTCACAGCATTCCCGGCCTCGTACCCGAGGAACAGGATCGCAACCAGCATCAGGAGCGAACCCACGAGCGTGTAGAGGACGAACTTGATCGCGGCGTAAATCCGATCCTCACCTCCCCAGATGCCGATGATGAAGTACATCGGGATGAGGGTCAGCTCAAAGAAGATGTAGAACAGAATCAGGTCGAACGACGCGAAGACGCCGGTGATGCCCGTCTGCAGCAGCAGAAAAAGAGCGTAGTAGCCCCGGTGCTGCTTCTCGATGTAGGTCCACGACGACGCGACCACGATGGGGCCGAGAAGCGTCGTCAGGAGAATCAGGAAGATATTTAGCCCGTCGATCCCCACGAAGTACTTGATGTCGAGGGAGTCTGGAAACCAGCTTGACGAAAGGTCCACCATCTGCGGAGCGGCCGCGCTGGCAGCAGGGTCGTAGCCCCACCACAGGCCGAGCGACAGCACGAACGTGACCAGCGTCGTTCCGAGCGCCGTCCAACGGATCGACGACACGTTGTTCTGCAGGGCCACGACGAGCGCGCCGAGGGCCGGCAGAAAAATGACGATGGATGTGAGGAAGGGGATCTCCATGTTCAGGTACAGTGCGTTGAAGCAGCGCAGGGACGGAAGGCGGAACGAAAGGGGACGGCGGTTAACCGCCAAAGATCATTAACCCGATGACCAGGACAACGCCGAACACCAGAGCGAGCGCATAATTCTGCACGACGCCGGTCTGGATGCGACGAAGAAGACTGCTGGACTCCTGCGTGGCGCCGGCAAGTCCATTCACGGCCCCATCGACGATTTTGCTATCGAACGGTGCGAGTCCGTCACGCGAAATCTGATTGATGAGGGCCTCGACGACGACGTTATCGTAGAAGTCGTCCCATCGATACTTGTGCTCCCACAGCTCGTAAAGGCCGCCGAGGCGCTCTTTTAGGGACACGTCAAACGCGATCCCCTGCGACAGGTACATGCTTCGGGCGAAGAAGAAAACCCCGACGGCGATGGCGCTGCTGAGGCCGATCAGGCCCCACTCCAGTGATCCGGGAACGTGCGCGGATACGGAGGCTTCCGCGACCGGCCCACCGTAGTTAGCGCCCAGGTAGTGATGAATCCAGTTCCATTTTCCGTCTTTGATGACGGCGGGGAGACCGAGGAAGCCGGTCACAAGCGATCCGCCGGCAAGAATCCAGAGCGGCACGGTCATCTTCCAGGACGACTCGTGCGGGTGGATCTTATCGGCCAGCGGCCAGCGCTCTTCCCCCATGAACGTAAGGTAGTACGAACGCGTCATGTAGAACGCGGTGAGCGCAGCGGTGATGACGCCGACAACCCAGACGAACATCGCGTAGGTGTTGCCGTCGTAGCCGTATTCGAAGGCCTTAAACAGAATCTCGTCTTTGGAGAAGAATCCCGCGAGCAGTGGAATTCCGGAAATCGCCAGCGTGGCGATAAAGTACGTCCATCCGGTCGATGGCATGTATTCCTGCAGATTCCCCATTGTCCGCATGTCCTGCGGATCAAAGTCGGAGACATCTTCCCCTTCGTGCTCGAGGTCGTGCTCGACGTGCTCCATCGAGTGGATGACGGAGCCGGATCCGAGGAAGAGGCACGCCTTGAAGAAGGCGTGGGTGAGGACGTGGAAGATGGCGACGAAGAAGGCCCCAACGCCCGCGGCCATGAACATGTAGCCGAGCTGCGACACCGTGGAGTACGCCAGCACTTTCTTAATGTCGTTCTGCGTGATGGCTATCGTCGCGGCCATGATGGCTGTGAGGGCACCAACGACGGCGATGATCATCATGACCACCTCCGTTTCGAGAACGATCGGAGACATCCGAGCAAGTAGATAGAGTCCACTGGTGACCATCGTCGCCGCGTGGATGAGCGCGGAGACAGGCGTCGGCCCGGCCATCGCGTCCGGGAGCCACACGAAAAGCGGAATCTGCGCTGACTTACCGGTCGCACCGATGAAAAGCAGCAGGACGATGTAGTCGATCGTCTCTGCGGAAAGGACCGACGCAGCGTCGGTGAGAAGGACGTCGAAGCTGAGGCTTCCGAGTTCGCTAAAGATGAGGAACATCGCCATCAGGAAGGCGAAGTCGCCGATCCGGTTGACGATGAACGCTTTGTTTGCGGCGGCGCTGTTTTTTAGATCCGTGTACCAGAAGCCGATCAACAGGTAGGAGCAGAGACCGACCCCCTCCCATCCCAGAAACAGCACGACGAGGTTGTTCGCCAGTACCAGGTTGAGCATGGCGAAGATAAAGAGGTTCAGGTAGGCGAAGAACCGCCAGAACCCCGGGTCGCCGTGCATGTAGCCCGCCGAGTAGAGGTGAATGACCCCGCCGACGCCGGTCACGATCAGCGTCATGATGAGCGAGAGCTCGTCGATCCGGTACGCAAAGTCCACCGACAGCTCCGCCGCCTCCATCCAGGTGAAGTAGCTGACCGTCACCGGGTCCCCTCCGTAGCTGACGAACAGGTACGTGGCGATGGCGAAGGGAATCACCACCACCGAGGTGCCGATCGTTCCGATGAGACCCTCCCGCCTGCGCAATGCCGGCATGAAGAGCGGCAGAACGCCGAGGAGAACGGCCCCTGCGAGGGGCAGGAGCAGAATGAGGCGAACGAGGAGATCGTGACTCATGGACGAAGCCGAGTGACGAGTACGTGAGGAGGAGAGGCCCGACCGGGGGGCAGGATGCTGGAAGCGCTGGCGCTGCCGGTCAATCCGCCGGTCGCGCACCCGTAGGGATCGCGGGCATACGGAACGCTGCGGCGAAAGCGACGGACGCCGAAAGACCCGCTATGCGTGTCAGAACTTGAACAGGTTGATCTCGGTGATGTCAACCGTCAGCTTGCGCCGGAAGATGGCGATCACGATCGCGAGCCCGACGGCAGCCTCTGCCGCAGCCACCGCGATGGTAAAGAACACGAGCAGCTGTCCGTCGGCGTCCCCCATCGACTGGCTGAGCGCCACGAGCGTGAGGTTGACGGCATTGAGCATGAGTTCGACGGACATCAGCAGGACGATCGCATTTCGCTTGAGCAGGACGCCAAGTGTCCCGATCGAGAAAAGAATGGCGCTGAGGCCGAGGTACCAGTTCAGGGCGACTTCCATCGCGGGAGGGGTTGATCTGCGGTTAACGGCGGCGCATCGCGAGGTCGGCAGGCCGTCCGGCGGGTACGGGACGGCAGTGCTCGGTCGGGCGCCGGCTTATTCGAAGCGTTTCTGCGCGAGCATGACGGCGCCCACGGTTGCGGCCAGCAGAAGGACTGCGGCCACCTCCACATGGAGCGCGTAGCGTGTGTAGAGGGCGATGCCGAGCGATTCGGCACTCCCCGTCTCGGCGCTCGCCCCCATCGCTTCCATCGGGAGGTCGAAGCCGCTTGCGATGACGTAAAGCAGCTGGGACAGCACGACCACGCCGAGCACGAACCCGGCCACCATTCCCCAGTCGATCTCCTCCAGTTGTGGGAGGGCATCGAGGTTCAATAACATGATCACAAAGAGGAACAGGACCATGATGGCTCCGGCGTAGACCAGGATCTGAATGACACCGATGAACGTCGCGTTCATCGTCAGATAAAGCCCGGCAACGCAAAAGAGATTCAGCACGAGCCAGAGGGCGCTGTAGACCGGACTGCGCGCAACAAGCATCCCGATCGCAGCGACGACGGAAACCGTCGCCAGCAAGAAGAACATGAAAGGTGCAGCGGCCATGAGCCCGGGCGGCAAATCTGAGTAGTCGTGGGTGCAATAAACGATCCGGTGGGACACGCGAATGCGGCTCCGTCATGCGTTCGACCCGCCGTTCAGGATCAGGCGAACGATGCCGTTGCGCAGTACGCCAAGATCACGCCGGACCGGCAGCGAGTGCATCCCACGCTGACAGACAACCGAAATCTCGGGCGTCTTCCACGTGCCCAGCTGCATCTGTCGGGCCGTTCAGCCGGCCGTTTGACACGTCGCTGGGCATCGGATCGTACAGACGGCAAGGTAGCGAAGGGGCATGGCAGGGGCAACATTGAGGGGGGTTAAGCCCGGATGAATACGGATGCCTCGCAGACGGGCCCGTGCTGAACCACGCGTCCCCGGGATTCTGTCGCGTTTCGTAGCGTGACCCGGCCACTTTTTCGCCCGTCCTCCTTCCCCGCTTGATACCGTTTTAACGTGACTGTCGGGACAGGCAATCGGGCGTGCAATCGTCCACCGATCCTGCTGTTCACCCGCCGCTGGTAGACCCTCGGTTGCCGGGTGCAGGAACAGCATGTGTGACGGGGGCGGGGCCCATCTGGATGCCGTCCCCTTCGATTCGCATCTCCTTCTCCGCAATAGAAACCTCCAGCCCGTAGACCTCCCGAAACAGGTCCGCCTCCCGATCTGCCGACCAGATCTCCAGTTCGGGGTCGCCCTGCGCATCCACCGCGATCGTTAGCGCCGCGTCGTCTACGTCGACCTCCAGCGCGATGACATTCTGGAAATGGCTTCGATCCAGTCCTTCTGCAATCCGCAGAATGGAGGCAAGCTGTCGAACGCGCGCCCGGTTCCGTTCACTGAGCTTTCGGTATCGCTTGTGTCGGTCTGCGCTCGGAAAGGATTTCCGGTGGTAGCGAGCCGTCAGCACGAGAATTTTCTTCTCGTCGGGCTGAAAGCCCTGTAGATCCGCATGCTGAATAAGATACCGGGAATGCTTGTGATGCCGCGAGTGGCTGATGTGATATCCGATATCATGCAGTAGCGCCGCGTATTCGAGCAGCTCAACGTCGGTCGCAGGACCGTCGTAGCGGTCGATGAGCGCATCGAACAAGAATGTCGCCGTCGCCGCAACGTGCTGTGCGTGGCGTTCCTCCCACTCGAAGCGAAACGCGATCTCGTGAACGCTCCGGCGGCGCACGTCCGTGAACGGCGCGAGCTTCCGGATGCGCGCATAGTTTTGCTGAATGAAGTGGTCCACCATCCCCTCGCGGAGCGCATTGGCGGACGTTTTGATCCGACGCACTTCCGGCATGCCCTCGACCAGGACGTCCAGCAACAAAGCGCCGGCTCCGATCTGATCGACCCGCTTGGGGTCAATCGACGGATGGTCGATGCGGTCCTGTTCATTGGATTCGACCACCCACCGGAGGGCGTCCCGGTAGGCGTCGACCTCGAGCGTTTGCTGAAAGACCGTCCGATCCTCATCTCCGTGCGCTCCTGCGCAGACTCGCGCCAGACTCTTCGCGGTACCGGAGGATCCAACCATGCTCGTCACCCCCGCGGCCCGCGCCGCATCGAATACCGGCTCCAGAACCGACTGGTAGTGTCCACGCAACGCGGAGACGTCGTCCGAGGACAGCGGATCCGTCGAGACGAAGCGTTCGGTCATCCGCGCCGCGCCGAGCTTGTAACTCTGCGCAAAAGACACCTCTCGGCCGTCGTATACGATAAACTCAACGCTCCCGCCTCCGATATCGACAATGAGGCTCGGCTCGTGCATGTCAACCACACGACGCACGCCCAGGAAGATCAACTCCGCTTCCTGTGCTCCGCTGATCGGGCGAATGCGTAGTCCCACCTCACGCTTCACCTGCTCAATGAAATCACCGCCGTTCTTCGCCTCCCGGATCGCGCTTGTGGCATAAGCCAGGAATTCGCGTGCACCCCAGCCGCTTGCCAGCGTGTGAATCCGGCGCAATGCCTGCAGGCCGCGCTCCATTGCATCCTCCGGCAGCCGATTCGCCGACAGGCCCGATTGCCCCAACCGGACCATTTCCTTCATCCGGTCTACCACCTTGTATGAACCGTTCGGGTAGGCATCCACGATGACGGCGTGGAATGAGTTGGTCCCGAGGTCAATGACGCAGATACGAACGGGCGAGGACGGGTGCCGCGTCTGATACGTCGTATCCGGCACTAGAAGGCAGGCGGCGCGCTGCACGGGGGGCATGGAAGCGTGTGTGGTAATCGGAGAGATCGTTCATCGTCGACCAAGAGTCATACCCAAGATACGGCGCGCACGGCGGAAACACAGCGTGAGCGCAAAAACGCTTCGACTGGAGAGCCGGCGGTGACGCAGGGGGCTACACGACCCCTCGCGCTTTTAGTTCGAGATACGCGTTGATCGTCTCGGCCGACAGGTTCTCGGGCCGGGTGTGCACCGCATAAATGCCGCGCTGTTCGAGTTCACGGATGATCTCTCGCTGCTCGTTGGCAAATTTCTCCGCGATTGTTTGGGTGTACACTTCTTCCATCGAACCTGCTTCGGCATGGAGCAGGGCATCCAGTTCCGTGTTTTCGAAAAAGACAACGACCAGCGTGTGGTCGCGAGCGAGCGCCTGAAGGTATGGAAGCTGCCGTTCCAGAGACGTGCGGGCCATGAAGTTGGTGAACAGGAGCAGCAGCCCGCGTCCCCGCGTGTTGGTCCTAACGTAGGTCGTAAGGCGCCGGTAGTCCGACTCCAGAAAGTTTGTGTCCAGGTGATACAGCGCTTCCTGGATCTGCCGCATCTGCGCATTTCTGCGCGCTGCTGGGACAACCGGCCCGATATCCTCGGAAAAACCAATGATCCCGGCCCGATCGTGCTTCATGATGGCAATGTTGGATAGCACGAGCGCCGCGTTAATGCTGTAGTCCAGCAAGGTCATGCCTTTAAACGGCATACGCATCACGCGACCGGCATTGATCACGCTGTAGACCGGCTGCGACCGTTCCTCGCGGTACTGGTTTACCATGAGCTCGCCGCGACGGGCTGAAGCCTTCCAGTTGACGGTGCGGTAATCGTCCCCGACGACGTACTCGCGGATGTGGTCGAACTCCATTGTGTGTCCGAGCCGGCGAACCTTCTTCACGCCGACCTCGGTCAGGCGGTTGGATGCGGCCAGGAGGGTGTACTCCTGCATCTGAATGTAGGAGGGGTACACCGGGACGGTCGTCTCCTCGGCGCAGCGAAAACGTCGTTCCACGAGCCCAAGAGGTGTCCTGGCGAAGACGTTTACCACGCCGAATGCGTATTCCCCTCGATCCGTCGGGCGAACGCTGTACCGCACCGTTCGCTCTCCGCCCGGCGGGATCCGGACACGAATCGACATGTCCCGGACCTGAAGCTGAACGGGGAGTTCATCGATGACCGTGAGTCGCACCAGGAAGGGATAGGTGCTTCGGAGATGCGCCGCGATCGGGTTGCGGTCGCCGTTCGAGAGGCGGTCGGCAACGTGTCGGTGACCGGTGACGCGACCGGTCAAGTACAAGAGAATCAAATCGACGAGCAAGACGCCGATCCCGATGAAGAGAATCGAGTCGGCGAATGGACGTACCACCGGAATGAAAAAAACGAGCAGGTACATCGTGACCAGACCCGCAAGCACACCATAAAATCTTGGCGTTACGTAGAACGACTGTAGCACATCACGGACCGACCTCCAGATGCGAGAAAAAGACGACACGCGTAGTGTTTGATTCGAACGGGGAAAACGAACGGATAGACACGAGCAGCACGGAACGCTACGGGTGCTCCTTCGCGTCTGCGCCGGTCATGCGGCGGTAATCTTCCAGCAGGGAAATGAATCCGGCGCGATAGCCGTCCACGTCATCTCCTCTCCCCTCCTCGGCCAGCCGGCGCACATCGGCAAGCGTGAGGGTGCGGGCATACTCCGAGTCGCGGAGCAACATGCCGAACCCCGCCACCGCCGCTGCAAACTGAAGCTCGGTCGACACCCCGGCTCGGTCCTCCGGTACAAAAGCTTCAGCCATCAGGCGGCTGGAGTCGGAATCAGGTTGCTTATAGCGAAGGCTGAGCGTCAGCCATTCCTCACTGGAGGCCCGATCACTCTCGGTCCGGTCCTGATACTTGAGCTGCCCGCGACCGGGCACGTCTCGGTCTGCCCCGGGCGGGACCAGTTCATAGAGCGCCGTGACGTGGTGACCCGCGCCGAGATCACCGGCGTCCTTCGTGTCGTCGGCAAAGTCCTCATCGTTCAAGCGACGGTTTTCATACCCGATGAGGCGATACGCGCCCACGTGACGCGGATTGAATTCAACCTGTAGCTTCACGTCCTTTGCGATGGTTTGCAGCGTCCCACCGAGCTCGCTCACGAGCACCTTTCGCGCCTCGAGCGCGGAGTCGATGTAGTGATAACTGCCGTTCCCGTGATTGGCCATTTGCTCCATCTTGCTGTCCTGCAGGTTGCCGGTGCCGAACCCCAGAACGGTGAGGAAGACGCCGGTTTCGCGCTTCTCTTCGACGAGTCGGATCATCTCCGCGTCGCTGGACGGACCCACGTTAAAGTCGCCGTCTGTTGCCAGAATGACTCGGTTGATGCCGTCGGGGTCCATATGCGTTTTCGCCATCGCGTACGCGGCCTCCAGGCCGGCGCGACCGGCCGTCGATCCGCCGGCTTGCAGCTCGTTGATCGCCCCCAGAATCTCCTCCTTTGCGCTTCCCGATGTGGGTTCAAGCACGGTGCCGCTTGCACCTGCGTACACGACGATGGCCACGTGATCCTGGGGGCGCAGTTGCTCGGTCAGAAGCTGGAAGGCGTTCTTGAGAAGCGGCAGCTTGTTGGGCCGCTGCATGGATCCGGACACGTCGAGTAGAAAGACCAGATTGGTGGGCGGACGCTCCGAGGCGGAAACTTCTTTTCCCTGAATGCCGATGCGGAGGAGCGAATGATCCTCGGCCCACGGCGCGGTCGCCGTTTCCATCGTCACCGCGAACGGCTGATCGCTGTTCGCCGGTGGTGCCGGGTCGTCGTACGGAAAGTAATTGAGCAGTTCCTCGATGCGAATCGCATCGACAGGTGGCTTTTCCCCTTCCCGGATAAAGCGGCGAAGGTTGCTGTACGCCGCCCCATCCACATCGATCGCGAACGTAGACAGGGGCGCGTCCCTGACGCGTCGGAAGCCGGTTTCCTCGATCCGTGCGTATCCCTCGCGGTCGACGGGCGGGGCGTATCGACCCGTCGGCGCAGGCATCGCCATCCACCCATTCCGCTGTCCCCGCGCCGTCGACTCCTGTCCCATCGCGGTCACGACCTCTTCGAGCCCCTCGGTCTGCGGCGACAGCGCGAAGTCGACCACTGCCCCGGTCGAGTCCGTCAACGTGACCTCCGTCGCTCCCAACTGGTATCCCACAAAGTTGGCGGTCACGCGGACGGTCCCGGGGCGCACGTTTGCGATCTGAAACCGACCGTCCTTATCGGCTGCCGCCCCGATCCCACGCTCGGGAACGACCACGCTCGCGCCCTTCAGCACGTTGCCGTTGCTCGCGTCTACGACCGTTCCCTTGATGACGCCGACCGGAGCTCGACGCTCCACATCCGCCGACGACGGCGGCGGAGCGTCCTCCAGGGACCTCTGCCCTGAACAGGCCACAAGCAGAGCGACGAACAGAAGAAGAGCCGGAAAGCTTGCGTGGAAACGGGGCATGAACGTGGGTGTCTTAGAGAGAGACGGTCGCGGCGGGCACGAAGGAAACGCATGCCGGGGTGCGATTCGCATGGACGACGGGTTAGCGCGGCACGTCGACCTCGTCCAGGACGCGCCGAACCACTTCATCGGTGGTGCGGCCCTCCATCTCCTGCTCCGGCGTCAGCATCAGTCGGTGTCGCAGGGCTGCCGGCGCGATGGCCTGAATATCGTCGGGCGATACGAAGTCTCGGCCCCGAAGCATTGCGAAGGCTTTTCCAGCATTGAGAAGGGCGACCGACGCGCGGGGAGACGCGCCGAGCGACAGCATCCGGTGCTCCCGAGTCCGGTGCGTGACTTCTACAATGTACCGCATCAGGTCCGGCTCCACGTGCACGTCGCTGACCAGGTCGCGATACCGCAGGAGGGAGTTAGCCTCGAGCACCGGTTCGACCTGTTCGATGGCTTCGGGACCTCGACCGGCGTGATGACCCCGCAAAATGTCGATTTCCTCTTCCAGGTTCGGATAATCGACCTGGATTTTGAACAGGAACCGGTCCAGTTGCGCTTCGGGCAGACGGTACGTACCCTCGTGCTCGAGCGGGTTCTGAGTGGCGAACACGACGAACGGCGCATCCAGTGGCCAGGTCGTTCCATCGGCACTGACCTGACGCTCCTCCATCACCTCGAAGAGCGCCGCCTGTGTCTTCGCCGGCGCGCGATTGATCTCGTCGATCAGCACCACATTGGAGAAGATTGGGCCTTTGCGAAAGGCGAACTCAGTCGTCTTCGGGTTAAAGACGGACGTCCCGAGCACATCGCTCGGCATCAGGTCGGGCGTAAACTGGATGCGGGTAAAGTCGACGTCCAGGGCTCGCGCGATAAGTCGGGCCGTAAGCGTCTTCGCCACCCCGGGCACGCCTTCAATGAGCACATGACCGTTTGCAAAAAGCGCCGTCAGAAACAGGTCCACCATTCCCGTCTGTCCGACCAGGATCGTCCCGATCTCGTCCCGGATGCGGTCGACCGCGGCGGATAAATCCGTCGCATCGATGCGAGACGATGGCGGTGCAGCATCATGGGAGGATTCGTTCGGAGAGGGAGATTCTGACGACATGGGGGGCATCGGACAGGGGGAATGGGGTGAGCGGCGCGTGCGATTCCGGTCTGACTACCGGTTGGATTGCCGGTAAAAACGGTTGATGGCATTCACGAGTGTT
>JAAAOT010000165.1 GCA_009908725.1 Bacteroidota bacterium
CAGGTCTTCAAAAATACCCTTCGTCGCGTCGCCCGAACGGATGCGGACGTCGTCGTTCTTCCCGAATTTTACGACGTGGATACCCCCGACACGCTTCGTCGCATGTTGATGGATTTGCGAGATGGCGATGCCGCGGCCCCGCACACCCGTTCCGCCGCCCGCGACCTTCGCCTCTACCATCGGTTCGACATCTCAACCGCGCGTGAGGGCCCAGTGGAGGGATGATGGGTTTTTCCTTTCCGTGGCCGGCTGGAACGTGAGAAGTGAACGAGCCCGGGCCTGGATCGACGCCTGCTTCCTTCCCGCGGAAAAGACGCACGTGCCTGACGCCGGATATCGCGGCAAGGCGAGACGAAATCTCGAGCCTAAGATCCCGTCGACGCCTTTACAGTCACGCCTACATTTCCGATTATGATGGAAGCACCCGCTCATCCGGCTTAACCTCCAGTGATATGGCACAGACTGACGACGCCTCGAATGGAACCGGTTCCAGCCGCGCCGATCTCGGCGACTTCAAAACGCTGGAACAGTTTATCTTAGAACAGCAGGACCGCTTTCCGCACTCGACGGGTGCATTCTCGCGCCTCCTTCGCGACATCAGCCTGGCGGCCAAGATCGTGAACCGCGACATGCGGAAGGCGGGGCTGATCGACATCTACGGTGCGACCGGGGAAACGAACGTTCAGGGTGAGGTCCAGCAAAAAATGGATGCGCTGGCCCACCGCGAGTTCGTGCTCGCGCTTCGGCGGGGAGGGGAGTGCTGCCTCATCGGTTCGGAGGAGCACGCCGAAGCCATCCCGCTGGATACCTCGGCGGAAGGGGACGGAAAATACATCGTTCTGCTTGATCCGCTGGACGGCTCGTCCAACATTGACGTTTGCGTATCGGTCGGCACCATCTTCAGCATCTACCGGCTGCCGGATGGATACGACGAAGACGAACCGGATCTGGATGCGGCTCTCCAACCGGGGACGCAGCAGATTGCCGCCGGGTACGTGGTGTACGGCTCGTCCACGATGCTCGTGTACACGACGGGCAACGGCGTTAACGGGTTCACGCTCGACACGTCGATCGGCGAGTTTCTGCTGTCCCACCCGAACCTGACGACGCCCAAGTCGGGACGCATCTTTTCGATCAACGCCGGTTATTATCACTCCTTCGACGACGGCCTTCGGAGCTATCTCGACTGGCTCCAGGAATATGACGACGACGACCCGAATCGACCGGCGAAAACCCGGTACATCGGGTCCTTCGTTTCCGATTTCCACCGGAATCTCCTAAAGGGCGGCATCTACATGTATCCGGCGACGAAGAGCAGCCCGGAAGGGAAGCTGCGCCTGATGTACGAGGCGAATCCGATGGCGTGGATCGCAGAGCAGGCCGGCGGTCGAGCCACCGACGGGCACGCTCGCATCCTGGAGAAGTCGCCACAAAAACTACATCAACGGACGCCGCTCTTCATCGGCTCGGAGGAAATGGTGCGCCGCGCTGAAGCCTTTCTTCAGGGTGATCCCGAACGCGCGGTGGCTGCCGAGTCGTGACGGTGACGCGCGCTGGCACGACTCGCCTACGCGGTCTCTTTCGGGAGAATGTCACGGACTCTCCGCCGGACATCCGCGGCAGATGAAGCACCGAGCACCTCGTCAGCGAGATCGGCGCATTCGGTGTCGTTCAGGGAACGAACCAATGCTTTGACGGACGGGACGCGATTGGGGAGAACCGAGAGCGAGCGGAT
Organism: Bacteroidota bacterium; assembly: GCA_009908725.1. GTDB lineage: Bacteria > Bacteroidota > Rhodothermia > Rhodothermales > Salinibacteraceae > Longibacter. The sequence continues at coordinate 1,736 of JAAAOT010000165.1, forward strand.
GCCGAGGCCAAGCAGAATGGGGACGGCAAGTCGGTCTGCTGCCATTTCGCCACACACGCTAACGGGAATCGACGCCTCCCGGGCCGCGGCGGCGGTGTCGCGAATGAGCCGGAGGACCGCCGGTTGGAGGGCATCGGTGAGCGCTGCGAGGTCCCCGTGTTCCCGGTCTGCAGCCATCGTGTACTGCGTGAGATCGTTTGTGCCGATGGAGAAAAAGTCGAGTTCCTCCGCCAGCACGTGGGCCGTCAGCGCGGCGGCCGGCGTCTCGATCATCGTTCCGAGTGGAAGGGGAGCATCGCCGTTTCCGCCCGACTGCCGGATCTGATCCCGTGCCTCGTCGAGGAGGGTGCGGGTCTTCTGGATCTCCTCGAGTGTGGCCACCATCGGCACCATCAGCCGTACGGGATGGCGATCGGCTACGCGAAGAACCGCGCGCAGTTGCCGACGCAACAATTCAGGCTCACGCAGAAGCGCGCGAATGCCCCGCAGGCCGAGGGCCGGATTCGCCTCCTCCGGCAGCGGAAGATAACGCAGCGGTTTGTCGCCACCCACGTCCAGGGTGCGTACCGTGACGGTCCCCGGGGAGACCGCCGTGCAGATTCGGTCTAATAGCGATACCTGCTCGTCCTCATCTGGCGCATCCGTTCGATCCCGAAACAAAAATTCTGTTCGGAGAAGTCCCACGCCGTCGGCGCCGTTCTCAGACGCTTCTTTCGCATCGTCCGGACCGCTTACGTTGGCGCCCACGCTGATCTCCGTGCCGCTGGCGGTGGTTGCCGGGTCGTGTGCTGCGGCCCGGGCCCGTCGACCGGCCTCGGCATGTTCGCGACGGACCGTCTCGACGGCATCGCGAACATCGTCTTCCGGGTCCATCCAAACGAGACCCTGCAGGGCGTCAACGGCGATGTCGTCGCCGTTATTGACGGTGAGCAAGTCCGGCCCTGCATCGAAAACGGCGGCAATGCCGCGTCCGCGCAGGAGGATGGCGCTGTGAGATGTCGCATTTCCTTCTGCACAGACGACGGCCTGAACGTTCTCGCCGTCCAGTTCGGGTATGTCAGACGGACGGAATCGGCGGCTGATCAGAATGTGAGGCGTTTCAGGGCCTCGGATGGGCTCCTGCGGGACGTCGACGAGCACGTGTAGCACACGAACGGCCACGTCGCGAACGTCGTCTGCGCGTTGCGATAGATATGCGTCGTCTGCGCTGGCATATGCTTCGATGACGGCTTCCACGCCGTTCATCCAGGCCCCGGGAGCGGCATGACGGTCCTCGAACACGCTCGACCGGACTCGGTCCCGCAGGGCAGGGTCCGCGAGCAGGAGTTGCTGGGCGCCAAGAATGTCGGCAGCGTCCGTGTGGCCGGTATCGATCAGGCGAGACCGCTGGTTATCCATCTGTCCCTGGACGTGATCCAGGACGGTAGACAGCCGGTCCCACGTGGCTTCCGGGTCGTCGGTGGTCTCATCTGGAATTTCCGGCATCGCCGGCTGGTGCACGTATGCGGGCGCTACCGCCGCGCCCGGCTGAACTGCGATGCCCCGCAGGGCCCGCTCCATCTGCGTGTCCGTGTACGGCGAATCGGCACGTTGACCCGGCACGGCGCCGGTCGCCGACGGAATGGGAGACGTACCGTCCGTGGAGACGGAGGGCGGCTCATCCTCGTCCTCGAAGCCGGACGCGACCAGAGATGCCAGGCGTTCAACGATGTTGCTCGCGTTGTCTCCGGTGGCGTCGATCTGGAGCCGGTGGCCCCGAACGGCCCCGAGAGTCGTCACCGTCGACTGGCTTGTTGCGTCGACGGGTCCGTTGCCGTTCGTGAGATCACGTACCTGTACGGTCGCACCATCGGAGGCGCCGGTGTATTCCAGTGCGAGTCGCACGAAGCGCGCCGCCGGACGGGCGTGGAGTCCGTGGTCGTTGACAACCTCAACGGTGGTCGTCGCATCCCAGACGCCGGGATCCGTAGCCGTCGCGGATGTCTCTGAAGGTGAAGCTGGCATGTCGCCTGGCAATGCCTGACGCTTCTGATCGAGGGCCGCCCGAGCATCACGCACGACCTGGTCGAGTGACCCGCCGCCGCTCGCGGTGACGCCGGCTGATATGGCGCCCTCGACGAAGGGAGCATCCACGAGACGCGTGCGCTCCCGGAGGTCGGGGTCGATGAACTCGAGGGCGGTGTCTGCGCTCAGAACGGCGCTCCCCACGTCGAGAAGGACGACGACGCCGTCCCCATCATCCGCTACTTCGATGGCTGAAGCGATGGCGGTGGCGTCCGTGCCGTACTCGGCATCTGGGTCCCCTGTACCGGCGGCGATTTCGATTCGCACCGCCTCCCCGCTCATGTCGCGAAGAAACGGAAGGAGGGCGTCGGCAAGAGGCCGGCTGTGCGAGACGAGAACGAGTCCAACCACGAGAGCAGAAGGTGTTGCGAGGACGAGGCGGGATGCAATTTCGTGCTGTACGTTACCCTACACGAAGTTGACCGTGCATCCGTTCGCCTCAGACTGAACTTCACGTTAAACCCTTTCACCGCTAGAACGAAGGGGCTGCATCGCTCAGGACTGCCACGCATCGTTGGCATCAACGGCGGCAGCAAAGAGATGATATGTGGACGTGGCGCCCGGGTCTTGATGGCCGGCGCTGCGTTCGCCGAGATAACTGGCGCGACCCTTTGTGGCTACCATCGGCGTCGTGGCTTCCATGCCTTCCTCTGCGGCCGAAGCGGCATCTTGAAGTGCCTCCGGCCAGTTGCCATCGTTTGACGCGGCGTCTTCGAGCGCTTCGATCGCGGGGATGAGAGCGTCAACCATCGTTTTCTCCCCGGCTTCCGCTTTTCCCCGCCGCTGAACGCCCTCCAGGCCGGCACGCATCATCGATGCCCAGTCGGAAAGGTCGATGGTTTCGCCAGACGCGTTCCTTCCGGCGTCGAGAAAAAACGTTCCGTAGAGCGGACCGCTTGCCCCGCCGGTCTTGGAGATGACGGACATAGCGACCTTCCGGAGCGTGCCGGCGATGTCGTCATCCTCGATGCTTTGCCGGGCCGCTCGCAGTCCCCGAACCATGTTCTGCCCGTGATCTCCGTCACCGATGGCACTGTCGAGTCGTGTCAGAAGCGCCTTGTTTTCTTCGATGCGATCCGCGAAGGCGTGGATCCACTGGCGCACAAATTCGGCGTCGCGAGACATAGGCGGAGAATGGCGTGGCAGGAGTTAGTTAGCAGTGGAGAAGGATAGGAAGGGCCGGCTCATCGACCCCACCGGAGACCCGGGGTATGCACGGGCGCATCCCAGAGGGCCGTGCGACGCTCGTTCATCCGGAGGATTGTAATCGAAAGCCCGGCCATTTCGAGACTCGTGATGTACGGGCCGACCAGATTTCGAACGACCGTCAGACCGTGGGCCTCCGCGAGCTGGAGGGCCTTCCGGTAGCAGAGGTAGAGCTCCATAATCGGCGTTGCCCCCATGCCATTCACAAAGAGTAGAACGTCATCGCCTTCCTTGAACGGCAGATCCGACAGGATCGGCTCCATCAGGCGTTCGACGATTTCATCGGCCGATTCGAGAGGGATCCGGTCCCGGCCCGGTTCGCCGTGAATGCCGATCCCGATCTCGATCTCATTCTCGCCGAGATCGAAGGTGGGCTCGCCGGCGGATGGGACGGTGCAGGAGGTCAACGCCATCCCCATGCTGCGGACCTCGTCGTTGCAGGCGCGGGCGAGGTCGGCGATCTCATCGAGCGTGTGTCCCGCATCTGCGGCGGCACCGCAGAGCTTTTCGATCAGCACCGTGCCACCGACGCCCCGGCGGCCTGCCGTGTAGGTGCTATCTTCAACGGCCACGTCGTCATCGATCAGAACCGACCGGACGTCGATGCCTTCGCCCTCGCCCATCTCCTCCGCCATCTCGAAATTCATCACGTCGCCCGTGTAGTTCTTGACGAGATGGAGTACCCCGGCGCCGGCGTCGACGGCCTGCGTAGCTGCAAGCATCTGGTCCGGCGTGGGGCTCGTGAACACCTCCCCGGGGCATGCGGCGTCCAGCATACCGCGGCCGACGAAGCCGTTGTGCATCGGCTCGTGTCCGGAGCCGCCCCCGGACAGGACGCCCACGCGTCCGTCCGGGACACCGTCAGCGCGGACGACGTAGGTCGGATCGAAAGAAACGCGCACGAGATCGGGGTGGGCGGCGGCGAAGCCCTCCAGCGACTCCCGCACGACGTGATCCGGATCGTTAATGAGCTTTTTCATGACATTCGGAGTTGAAAGTGAGAGCGGTAGCGACGGTCCGGGCGGTCACGCAGGTGCGCGAGCGGCCGGGCGGGAACGACCAGTTCGCCGAAGGGGGAGGGCGAAGCAGGATCCGTTACGGTGTGGTGCCAGGCACCCAGACGCCCGTTCCTACGATTCCGGCAAAATAGAACAAGGCAATCACGAACGTGCCGAACGTGATCGCTGCCGCCGGCGGATCCCAGTGCGTGTCGCCGTGGGCGTAGAACACTCGCTGGAAGAGTTCTCCGAACAGGGCGCAGAGGATGCCGAAGGCGCCACCGATGACGATGGCGCTGGTATCACCGAGGCCGCTGAGAGCACCGCCTTCCGTCGCGGTGACCGCGAGCGCGATCGTGCTCGCCGGCAGCGTCATGTGGTGGGTCACCGGAATCTTCTCAACGCCGAGGTTCAGGAAGAGCAGGCTTGCAGCGCTGATGCCGAAGGCAAGAAATGGGCTTCCCGTTTCCAGCGCGATGAACGCACCCAGCACGCCCACGATCAGGCCGAGGAAGGCCACCTCGCCCCACTTGTACTGATGCGGAAGCCAGGGCTCGACGGCGGGTCGGTCGGTCGCCTCCTTGACGACATCGGAGACCGTGCCGGTGTCGGATTTCTTTTTGGCGCCGGTCTCGAACGGACTCATATCGAGGATGCCGGAGCCGCTCACCTCACCGACGATGCGGTATCCGAAGGCGAGGCGGTGCACGAGTGCCGAGAGGACGACCGCGACCGCGATCGGGTCCCAGGGGAGGCTGTAGTTCGCCGAGAACTGCGTGATCACAAGCCCGACGATACCGAAGAGCCCGCCGACAACGAGTACGTCGGTTTTCGGTCCGAGCGCGTACCCGATATTTTTCGATTCATGAAAGTCAAAGCCGCTTGTCATGTATCCTTTTTTAGCGGCGTAAGCGGCTGCGGCAGCACCGCCGGCAAAAGAGATGTGCGGTCCGAAGACGGGCCCGAAGGCCACTTCGCCCGTGACGCCCTGTAGTCCGCCGGCCTCGCCCGCAATAACCATGAGTCCGGTGAAGATAAAGGCCGGAAGCGCGCCTATGGCCGCGCCGAATGCTCCGCCCGCGAAAGCAGCGATGAGCAGGAAAATCCAGGGCAGTTCCAGTAAGCCTTCCATGTCGATGAGGTCGATTGGTTGACAGAAGATCGAGCAGATCGAAGACACACGAGGCGCACTCGCGCCCCCGCCGACCGAATCGGCGAGGAACGTCGAGTGCGGGTAAGGCGGGGGCGGCGCCGGCTACAGGGTCACAGAAAGCTCGGTAGACACTGCGTACCAGTTGTCTCCAACCTGGCCGGGGGAATTGACGCCCTCATCCTGACTGACGAACTCCAGCTTCAACAGGGCCTTGTCGAGGAACCGGACGCCGAAACCGCCCTGGATGCGAAGAAGACTCGTTTCATCCAGGTCCTCAGCCCAATCGGACGCGTTGTCGGCGTAGCTCACGCGACCGGCGATGAAGAACTGCTCCGTGGCGTTGAGCGTCAGCGTCGCGCCTGCGAACCGCATCTGACTGTCTTCCTCGACGACCACGGCGCCGCCGCTCAGTCCCGGATTGGGCACAAACGCACTTGTCCCGTTCGCGCCCGTTGAAAAGCTGTACTGCTCTGAGCTGATGCCCCCCCAGACGTCGCCCTCAAGCAGGGACGACTTGAACATGCCGTCCACATGCAGGACGAGCGGAGAAATGCCCGGGTTGAGGTAAGCGTGGGTGAGACGACTATTGGGTCCGAAGCCTGGGATGCTGTAATTCTCGCCATCCCCGCGGATCCAACTCGTCACGGTGTTACTCCGCTGCTGGCTCGTGACTTTCATCACGGCCGCGCCAAACCCGTAGGTGTTGGTGGCGTACCGGGCCTTGCCGATGAGAGAGAAGCCCGTACCCGGCGTGAATGTCTCGTAGAAGGTCGGGGAGGTGACGGTCAGGTCGAAGCCGAATCCGCCTTCCAGATTCCCGATCAGCGCCACGCCGGTCTGCGCTGTTATAAAATCGATCGGTGAGTTGCCGATCAACGGATTGCCCTGCGTGGCGGCCCCGTCGGAGTATCCCCGGAAGTTGAAGGGACCGGTCACGGGCGTACCGAGGCGGACCGTGTATTCATCCGACAGCAGGAAGTCCAGGGCGACATAGTCGACCGCTGGGGAGAAGCTATCGCCGCCCGTGCCGAAGTCGTTGGGTTCATGCCCGAGATCGACGAACAGCGTGATGCGTTCGTGCAGATCCGCACTTACTTCGAGGTTGTAGCGGACACGCTGGAATCCGGGCTCGGCCTGATCGGTCGGCGGTTCGCCCGGAAAGTCGGTTCGGAAGTATTGCGCGCCCTGCATGGCCTTCACGCTGAAGGACACGCGGTCCATCATGTCGTCTCCATCCTGAGCCAGCACCGGGGTGCCAGTCAGCGTCAGCAGGAGAAGGATCGTCAGAAACGCGGTGCATCGTTGCAGCTGCTTCATGGCGATTACGGGCTTCTTCGAGAGATGGCATGGAAACTTCACCCCGTATCGGGCCAGAAGTGCATGGCACGATTTCGGGACTACATGGGTGTCGCGTTGCGGCCGGCCAGAAAGCCCGGCCGCAGGAGAGACGGGTATCGTTCTGCTATGGAGCGGTCAGTCGTCATCGACAGCGTCTGTGATGCGGGGGGAAGCACGACTCCCGCCTCGGCCCCGGCCGGGGCCGAGGAGACGAGACGAAGGACCGTGATCACGACGGAAATGCGGTTTGTGAATGAGTGGAAAGAAAAGCGGGAGAATGGATCGGCCGGTGAAAACGTCGGCCCTCTACCTGCAACCTGCCCGGTGCTGTAGAGCGTCTCAGGTCGTAGATTGCACATTCGTGGATTCGGGCGCCAGCATGTAATTCTGGGCCAGTTCCGTAAAGGCCTCCACCTGATCGTCCACCCAGTCGTCGCCCTCGCCCAGTTCTTCCGCCATGAGCTTGGCGACCTCGGGCGCGATGTCCAGCGCAGCCCGGGCGTTCAGGAGAAGGGAGCGGGTGCGCCGCGCCAGAATGTCTTCAACCTGACGCGCCATCTCGTGCCGTGTGCCCCAGATGACCATTGCTTTCCGGATGGGAAGCCGATCGTCGAACGTGTCCGCGAGCTCCGGCCTATCTCGCATCAGCCCTTTCACTCCCGGTGCGTCGGACCCGTACTGAGACAGGTCGCCGAACTGCTCGGGATGCTCGTGCCAGCCGTGTATGTGGAGGTGCTTCGTGACGGACGGTCGCTCTTCGACGTCGGCAAGCGTGGCCGCCTGATCGATCGTGTCCTCGGCCATCTTCCGGTAGGTCGTCCACTTGCCACCGGAGATGGTGACGAGCCCGTTGTTCGAAATGTGCAGCACGTGCTCGCGCGAGATCTCCGACGTGTCTCCCGCCGGCGCATCCGGTCGTGTAACGAGCGGACGAACCCCGGCAAAGGCGCTCAGAACGTCGTCGGGCGTCGGGTCTTTTACCAGGTATCGTCCCGCGTGCTCGATCAAGAAGTCGAGTTCCTCCTGCATCGGGACCGGCTCCATGGACGGGCCGTCGATCTCCGTATCGGTGGTGCCAACGACGATGCGGTTCAGCCACGGGATCGCGAATAGGACGCGTCCATCGTCGGTCTTCGGCACCATGATCGCGCTGTCCCCGGGAAGGAACGACTTGTCAAGCACGATATGGACGCCCTGACTCGGTCGGAGCGTGTCCCGCGCGTCGGGGTCGTCCATCCGACGGATCGAGTCGGTGAAGATTCCGGTCGCGTTGATAACGACTTTGGAGTCGAGCCGATACTCCTTACCGTTTTCTTGATCGACCGCGACGACACCGTTGATGACACCGTCATCGCTTCTGAGAAGGTCGGTCACCTTTACATAATTGAGCGCGATCCCGCCCTGCTCGACGACCGTCTGCGCCATGTTCACGGCGAGGCGTGCGTCGTCGAACTGTCCGTCATAATAGATGACCCCTCCGCGCAGGCCTTTCGGCTCGATGGTGGGGAGGTGCTTCAGCGTCTCCTCTCGCGTCAGGTGCTTGGAGCGGCCGAAATTCTGACGACCGGCCAGCATGTCGTATACTTTCATGCCGATGCCGTAGAACGGGCCTTCCCACCAGTCGTAGTTGGGTACGACGAAAGCGAGATTGCTGACAAGGTGCGGGGCATTTTCTTGGAGCAGCCCTCGTTCCTTCAGTGCTTCTAGAACGAGCGAGATGTTGCCCTGCTGGAGGTAGCGAACACCTCCGTGCACCAGTTTCGTGGATCGACTCGACGTCGCCTTCGCGAAATCGTGCATCTCCAGAAGAAGCGTATCGTACCCGCGTGAAGCGGCCTCGATCGCCACGCCGAGTCCGGTGGCACCACCACCGATAACAATGAAATCGAAGGCGCCGTCGTGGTCTTCCAGGGCGCGGATACCGGTATCGCGTTGCATATAGATCGGGGACGAGCAGTAAAGGGGCGTCGAACAGTAGGGAAAAGGCAGTGCCTCCGACTCCCCACGTCACGGGAGAGCCGGAGGCATCCGGTCTGCGGGCCGGTTCACTCGGCGGGCACGGCGGAGTCTTCTTCTTTTTCGCGCGCATCGCCGCCTTCCGGCTCCTCCCATGCCTTGGCGCGCTCCAGCGCTTTGTTCCATCCGGCACGCAGGTCATCGACCATGGCCGTATCCATCTTGGGCGTAAACCGCCGGTCGACCTGCCACTGCGACTGAATGCTGTCGAGGTCGTCCCAGTAACCAACCGCGAGACCGGCGAGGTAGGCTGCGCCGAGCGCCGTCGTTTCAAGTGTCTGCGGGCGGACGACCGGCACGCCCAGAATGTCTGCCTGGAACTGGAGGAGGAGGTTATTGGCGGCGGCGCCGCCGTCCACGCGAAGCTCCGGCGTTTCAATCCCGGAGTCCGCTTCCATGGCCTCGACAACGTCCGCTACCTGGTACGCGATGCTCTCGATCGCGGCACGGCACAGATGCTCTTTCGACACCCCGCGCGTGATACCGGCGATCACGCCACGTGCATACTGATCCCAGTGCGGAGCTCCCAGACCGGCGAAGGCGGGCACGATGTAGCATCCCCCGTTATCGTCGACCTTCCTCGCCATCTCCTCGACCTCGGGCGAGGAACGGATGATTTTGAGCCCGTCGCGGAGCCACTGGACGACAGCGCCAGCGATAAAGATCGAGCCTTCAAGCGCATAGGTGGTTTCTCCGTTGACCTGGTAGCCGATCGTGGTCAACAGATTGTTTTCCGATCGAACGGCTTCCGTACCGGTATTCTGCACCATGAAGGCGCCCGTTCCGTACGTATTCTTACCCATGCCAGGCTCCGTGCACATCTGGCCGAACAGCGCGGCCTGCTGGTCTCCAGCAATTCCGGCAATGGGCACCTCTGCTGCGAAGATGTCGCCGGCGGTCGTTCCGTAGACTTCACTGCACGAGCGAACTTCCGGAAGCATGCTTCGCGGGATGTCTAAAATGTCAAGCAGCTCCTGGTCCCACTCGTTTTCGTGGATGTTGTAGATCAGCGTTCTCGACGCGTTGGTCGCATCGGTAATGTGCTTCTGCCCGCGTGTCATGCGCCAGACGAGCCACGTGTCCACCGTGCCGAAGCAAAGATCGCCGGCCTCTGCCTTTTTCCGGGCGCCATCGACGTTGTCGAGGATCCACTTGATCTTTGTCCCGCTGAAGTAGGCATCGAGAATGAGCCCGGATTTGTCGCGGAACGTGTCGACGTGACCCTGCGCACGAAGGTCGTCGCAGATGCCGGAGGTTCGGCGGTCCTGCCACACGATCGCGTTGTAGACCGGCTTGCCGGTGTTGCGGTCCCATACGATGGTGGTTTCGCGCTGATTCGTGATGCCGATCGCGGCTACGTCGGATGCGTCGATGCCCGCGCGACTGACGGCTTCAGCCGCCGTTCCGATCTGCGAAGACCAGATTTCGTTCGGGTTGTGCTCCACCTGGCCCGGCTTCGGGAAGATCTGTTCGAACTCCTTCTGCGCGGTGGCCTGGATCTGGCCGTGGTGGTCAAACAGGATGGCTCGCGAACTGGTCGTGCCTTGGTCGAGGGCAAGAATGTATTGCATGGGATCCTGGACGGTAGCGTGAGGAGAACGGGCGTGGGTCGTATACCCCGACGGTTCGCGGATGTCGATGCGTGAGGCATCACGTCAGGCGGCCGCGGGATGCAGCGTGGCTGTAGCAGTGATCCGAGAGTCCGGTGTCGGCCATGCAGGGGGGAGGTGGGCCGACACAAAAACCGAGAATTAAGAGGCGGCGTGCCCTACATCTGGCTTGGGATGGAAAAGATGGATAGGGCACCCACCGGGACGGCGTCGAAGCGCTTCCAGATTCATGCGCAGTTGCATCCATGGGGCCCGCATCGCTGAACTGTTTCTGCGATAGCGGGCATCGAGTTCGGTGGATGGACGCCAATGGCTCGTTTTGTGGAGTCTTCGTTAAGTAATGTTCATATTTGTGGGGAGAAGGTCAAGTCATTTCCGCCCGATGGGATGGAAAAAACTCCGTTGTCACAAGGCCCACGGTGGAAACAGTCCCGTTGCGGGGATCATCGTCTTGCGCTTTGATCGGTATGAACCGTACATTCTGTGTAGAAATGTTGAAGGAAGCTTCGTCCGGGAGGCGCACGTGCCGGCGTTCCGAGATGATGCGACACTCGACCCTCCGGTCCCGACATCGTCACTGAACGGGTCACCCGTACCCCCTCGACTTCATGCATGCATCCCGGAACGAAATTCCCGCCGCGTCCGGTACGCTCCGCTCGTTCATGACGCTGGAGCAGTTCATCATTGACCATCAGGAGGAGCAGGCTCATTCGACGGGCGCCTTTTCCCGGCTCATCCGCGATATCAGCATTGCGGCCAAAGTCATCAACCGGAATATTCGGCGGGCCGGACTGCTGGACGTCTTCGGCGCCAGCGGTGACATCAACGTTCAGGGAGAAGTCCAGAAAAAGCTGGACGTGATCGCGGATGAAGAGATCGTGCGCGCGCTCCGGCGGGGCGGCGAGTGCTGCTTGATCGGCTCCGAGGAGCAGCCGGACACGATCTCCATCGGGGAGGCCGGGGACGGCGTGGGACGATACGCCGTTTACTTCGACCCCTTGGACGGCTCGTCTAACACGGACGTCAACGCGTCGGTGGGTACGATTTTCAGCGTATACCGGTTGGATGAGGACGCCGATCGATCGGCCATGCTGTCGGAGGTGCTGCAGCCCGGTACGGAGCAGGTCGCAGCCGGCTACGTAGCGTACGGCTCATCGACGATGTTCGTCTACACAACCGGCGAAGGGGTGAATGGCTTCACGCTCGATCCGGAGATCGGCGAATTCGTGTTGTCCCACCCGGACCTGAAAATCCCAAACCACGGAAAGATGTACTCCGTCAACGAGGCGGACGTCGAGGATTTTTCCGAGGGATTCCGACGGTACCTTCGCTGGTTGAAGGCGCCGGACGAATCGGGGCAACGCACCGTGCGACTCCGGTACATCGGGGCGTTCGTGTCGGATTTCCACCGAAATCTGATCACGGGCGGCATTTATATGTATCCGTCGTCAGCAGGTAGCCCGGACGGCAAGCTCCGTCTCATGTACGAGGCCAATCCTCTCGCATTCATCGCCGAACAGGCCGGTGGCGCCGCATCGAATGGCCGAAACCGTATCCTCGAGATCCAGCCGAACGATCTCCACCAGCGCGTGCCCGTCTTTATCGGCAATGAAACCCTCGTTCGCGAGTTGGAGCGTCACCTTGCCGAGTCGGTTACGGCGTGAGCGGTCCGGTCGATGATCGTCACGATTCCGTCCCGTGCGTGCGGGGAAGGCTTGGACCGGGACCTGCCGTTGTCCCTGTCCGTGTAGGAGATTCGAACAGAGTCTCTCGCCCCATCGCCACATCTGAATGCCTTCGGACGCCTTTCTCGATGCACAGCCGTCGCTTCGACCGCCCGCTTCGATTCCGGTGGATGACATGCAGACACCGGACGCGTGGGACGTAAAGTTTGAAGGGTTCTCCGAAGCGGCATTTGGGATCCTGGACCGGCTCCGCGACACCCCGCACATCGATCAGTATAAAAAGGAGAAACCCGGTGTCACGGACGATCTCAAAGACCCCTTTCGTCGGTATCGCGACGATCTCGTTGTGCACTGGGTGCTTCCCAACCGGATCGATTTCGAGACGGAGAGGCACGTGTTCAGCCGGTTGCTGAAGAATGACTTCGGTGCCGGTGGTTGTCACGATAATCTCTGGATGGCGTTTTACCGGCCGGAAACCAAACGGCTCAAGGAT
>JAAAOT010000364.1 GCA_009908725.1 Bacteroidota bacterium
ACCTCGCGCGGATCGCACGGCGACCTCACACCTCCTTCGAGTCTTTCTTTTCACTCTTCGGCATTCCGTACCCGGACGTACAGGTGGTTGCTGAGGGAGACACCGCGCTCATCGTCGGTCTTCCCGAGGGGCCGCTGCATCTCCGCCACGTCGGACAGAAACGGTTCGAGTCCCCGGACAGATCGGTGGCTCAGGCGGCAGCGATCACGTCGGGCTCGGGACCGGTGCCACGACTCCGCGTCGGCAACGCCACCTTCGAACGCATTCCCGTGCTGTCAGAAGCCGCCGTGAGCCTTCCCTGGTTCGGCATCTGCCTTCTTGCGATCGCCTCGATCTTCATCATCCCGATCCGCGAGTTCATTCGACCCAATACCACGGATGACGACGCGCCGGAGGGAATGCAGTACGCACGGCCGCTGGCCACGTTTGCCGCGGTCCTGCACGTCGGATTCCTGTTCGCTCTCGCGTTCCGTGCCTTCACCGGCGGACCGCTGGGCCCCACGCACACGGACCCGGCGTCCATCCGTCCGCTTCTCGCCTTTCCGATCATGGCGTCCGTTCTTTCTCTCGGACTGCTCGGATTCGTCATTCGGGCCTGGGTTACGAAGGCGTGGTCGCCCCTTACGCGTATTCACTTCTCCATCGTGACGGCGGGCATGCTCGCCTACATTCCGTTTCTGTGGTACTGGGATCTGATCGGCTCGCCGGTCGCATGACATCGGACGGGCAGCGGACGACCGTCGGTGTGGGATAAACCCCCACACCGTATCGCCAGTTCGTCCTGCATCCGCGCGGGGATGGGCCGCTAAGTTTGCGGTCCGCGGAAGCGCTACATTGTTAGGTGCGAAGCCCGATACAAGCATCAACGCCGGTACGGGCCAGTCGCCGACCGTGATTGCGCCGACCGCAATCGGTCTGGAAACGGCCCGTAGGCCCTGCGTAGATCTCACGCGCTCGAATCGAGACATGACGCATCGTTCCCCCACACCGTCTGCGCCGCACCCGTCGTTTCCCCGGCAGGCACCGGTGGACGAGCAGTTGACGTTTCTGCTCGGGTACGCCGTGATGGCGCCGTCGGGACACAACACGCAGCCATGGCAATTTTCGGTTCATGATTCGTCGGTGTGGCTCTACGTCGACCCGGCTCGCACGCTTCCCGCCCTCGATCCGGGAGGGAGAGAGCGCATCATGAGTTGCGGGGCCGCCCTCTTCCATTTCCGCATTGCCATGCGTCACGTCGGCGTCACGCCCGAGGTGCACTGGTTTCCGGATCGTGAGACGGAAGACGCCGTCGCGCACATGCACGACGTGGAGCAGGGACGAAAGGCCCTCGCCCGGATCTCCATGGGCGAGCGCATGGAGCCGACGTTGACGGACGAAACGCTTTTCTCCGCGATTCAGCGTCGGCGCACCCACCGAGAAGCCTTCGAGGACGAGACCGTACCAACGTCGGATCTGAATCGGCTTCAGGATGCTGCGGCGACGGAAGGGGCGACCCTGGAGATTCTGTCCGACGCAGAACAGTGCAGCCGTTTGCTCGATCTCGTTGTTCGAGCGAATGAGGACATGCTTGCCGATGCCGACGTGCGGCGCGAACTGGCGGAATGGACGGCCTCGGCGTCCGATGATGCCGGCGTGGCCGGGTCCACACGGGGCTGGAGCCGGTGGCAGACGCTCTCGGCTGGATGGCTGCAGGCGCTGCCGGGGCTCGGTCCGGATCCGTGGCAGCGGGAGACCGCCGCCATTCGCAACGCCCCGGTCCTGGCCGTCCTGACGACCACTGAAGATGATGTCGCCGCCTGGCTCCGGGCCGGACAGGCGCTCGACCACGTTCTGCTGCGGGCCACCAGCTACGGGCTCGGCGCAAGCTTCCTGAACCAACCCGTCAAAGTGCCCCGCCTGCGACAGGAGGTTCGGTCCCTCTGCCGCGACGATGCCTGGCCGCAGATCGTGCTTCGTATGGGAGTGGCAACGACTCAGGAGCCCAAGAGCGGCCGTCGCCCCATTCCCATTCGGAAAGACTGACCCGCATCGGTTCCTTCCGAACGATCGTTCGATTCTTTTCCACCAATATCCCGAACGGCCATGCTTTCGATCAAACGGATTCTCTTTCCGACCGACTTTTCAGAAGGTGCCAGGCGGGCGTTTCCGCAGGCAGCCTTTCTCGCGCATGTACACGAAGCCGAACTTTGCATTCTGAGCATCGCAGGACGTCACCTCTACGGGTACCGCGACATGGTCGACGCCCATCCCATGTCGACGGAAACGATCGATGAGATGATCGAATCGCTTCCGTTTACCTCCGATGACCTCTCGATTGAACAGGTCCAGCTGGAGGGGGCGATCATTCATGAACGAATTACCGAGTTCGCCGAAGAGCGCGACACGGATCTTATCGTGATGGGCACGCACGGCCGAACCGGCGTCAACCGCATGCTGATGGGCAGTGTGGCGGAAGATGTTGTTCGGTCCGCAAATTGCCCCGTTCTAACCGTCCGCGGCACGAAGACGGAAACAGCGCCGTCTCGGATGTCACGCATTCTGGTCCCCGTCGACTTTTCCGAAGGCTCAACGCTTGCGGTTGCGCATGCACGGGAGCTTGCCCTCACGTACGGGGCCCGCATGGATCTCTTGCATGTGGTCGAAGAAGTTATTTATCCTTCGACGTATGGAATTGAACCCGTCGAACTGCCGACGGGAGAGGTCGTTGAGAATGTCGAAAATGCGCTCGCAGAACTGGCGCGTGAAGAAATTGGCATCGAACACGTGGTCGTCGAGGCCCGCATCGGGTATGCACCGGCGACAATCCGCGACTACGCGGCCGAGCACGAAATCGATCTGATCGTGATCGCAACCCACGGCCGGTCCGGCCTCGACCGTTTGCTGATGGGCAGCGTCACGGAGAATATCGTTCGACGTGCTGAGCAGCCCGTGTTCGTTGTGAAGCCGAATGCAAAATCGCTCGTTGAGACCCCGCCTGCGTCGAAACCGGCGCACGCCTGACCCCCCGACGTTTCCTTTTCTGTTCCTATCTACCCGTTTATGGACATCCAGACGATTCTCGTACCCACCGACTTCTCGTCCTGCGCTGAGCATGCGCTCACAAAGGCGGTCGACCTCGCCGAGCGCTTCGACGCCACGCTGCACGTCCTGCACGTGGTGGATGAGCTCGACCCCGAGTTTTACGCGGTGGACGATGCGCAGGAAAAGGCCGTGCAGATTCGCACTCGCATCCGCGAGGAGGCACAAGCCCGCCTGGACGACCTCGTGCCCGACGGTCAGTCGATCGAAATCAATACCGCCGTCTCGGTTCACCTCAGCTTTGATGTGGCGGCAACGATTCACGACTACATCGACGAGTACGGCATCGACCTCGTCGTGATGGGGACCCACGGGCATCGCAACATCGAGCGGCTGATGCTTGGCAACGTGGCCGACAAGCTCGTGCGCCACGCCCGCTGCCCGGTGATCACGGTCAACGAAGAGGTGCCGTGGATGGAAGGGGAGAAAGGAAGACTGGTCGAGGACGTACTGGCGCCGGTGGATTTCTCCGAACACTCGAAGCAGGCGGTTCGAACGGCGAAAGACTTCGCTGCCGCCTACGGAGCTCGCCTGCACCTGCTCTTTGTCGCCGAGAAACGGGTCGTGCCGACGTTCAGCGACACCGGCCTACCGGGCGTAGGCGTCGTTGAGATGAACGAGGAGATCGTTTCGAATGCAGAAGAGGCGCTCCGACAGCTCGCAGCCAATGTCGGTGGACCGGATGTGAAGATCACCACGGCCGTGAAGCACGGGCGAGTCGCTGAAAGCGTGATTGATTACGCCGAGCGGGAGGGTGCGCAGCTCATCGTCATGGCCACGCGCGGGCTGAGCGGTGTGGAACGGTTCCTTCTCGGGTCGAACACGGAGCGTATCGTTCGCGTCGCCCAGTGCCCGGTTCTCACGATGCTGACGGAAGAAAAAGAAAAGACGGAAGCGTAGCCCGCGATTCGTTTTGCATATGGCGCCACCGAAACAATGGTGGACCAAAGAAAGGCCTCCGGCACCTGATCGTGTCGGAGGCCTTCTTGTTTACCTGTGCAACGGATCTGCTCAAAGTGGGTCCGTTCTCGCTCCGCCGGACCTGCCGGGGTGATCTTTCATTTCTAGGCGATGCTCCTAAGGACCGGTCCTACACGACGTGTTCACCGGACCGCGTCGCGTCGTCATCCTCTTCCGACTGGGACTCAGAAACAGTCGGCTGCTCGTCGGCAGGAATTCCCGATGGCGTCACTGTATCGCCCGCGTGCTGAGGCGTACTCACGGCGTGGGCGGGGGAGGAGGCAGGTACGAAGTCTTCCGGCTCACCGGTGACCGGTACCTGCTGGGGCGACGACTGCAGGCTCGGATCCTGGAATGGATTGACCCAAAACGCCATCACGGGCGCCCATACGACGAGCGCAAGGAGGGACCACATGACGCTTTGTGTCCAGAACGAGAGACGGCTCTGGTCGACAAACAGACTCACCATGCTGACGGCGGTCCAGACAACGAGGCCGACCGAGACCACGTAGGCCAGGATGCGCCCGACGGACCGTTTCGGGCGATCGAACCTCTCACGAACGCCGGATCGCATCTCCTGCCCGGAGGCTGCCGACGTCGTACCGGCTGTCTCGTCGAGCGGCGAGTCCGGGACCTGCGTATCGGCGCCCGATGAGGACGATGCGGCGTAGACGACCGCCGGGACGATCAGCACCGTCCCAAGCAGGCACCACATCAGCGCCTGCGTCCAGAGCGTCAGGTTGGCTTCGTCGGCAACGATGCCGATGATGCTGACGAAGATGCCGGCAAAGATCAGGGCCGCTACGCCGTACAGGAGTCGTTTCATGGCAGGCGACGAAATCGTGGAAAAGGGCAGCGAACACTCCCTATCCCGCCATCTGACGCACGCTCCCGCACGCAGCGGAAGCAACCGGTCTGACCACATCGTCCTCCACAACGCGAAGCCGTGAGGCGTTCTACGCGCTCACAGCCTCCTCTTTCTGCTGCGGCCAGAGCTTACGGGCGCTTTCCATCTCGCTGATTTCGTCAACATCGAGCGCACGTGTCGGCGGTGCTTCTTCAGAGCCGCCGCTGTGGAAGGCCGGGACCTCTGCAGCTTCTTCCGTTTCTTCCGTCTCGACCACCATAGTGGTAGGCTCATCCGCAAACATCTGCGAGGAGACGAAGGCATAAACCGGTGCAACCACGAGGCCTGCGAGGAGGCTCCACATGAGGCTCGTCGTCCAGAATTCAGGACGGGCTCCATCGGCAATGACGCCGGTAAAGCTCGCGAGAATCCAAAGTCCAAGTGCCGAGGCGAGGGTCGTCAGTATCCGCTTCATGGTCGAAGGGGTCGGAATAAGGGTAGCCGTTTGCGCGTCGGTTGGAGGCTTCCCGTAGGCAACGCTGCTGGGGCAGGTGCTCTCAACCGAAAGGGGGAGCTTCGGGGTCGGGTGCTGACGGATGAGACCCGAGGGTCCATCTCAATCGTCACCCGGAACGTAAATATGTCATTGTGAAGGATATCTTCACGACAACACGCCCTGAAATGGCCCCTCATAACACATGTTCCGGTACGTTTGACCCGGTTAGGTAGAAAGTACTGCCCCGGGCGCGGTCACAGCTACGGAAAGTGTACAAGGAAGATACTTCGAAAGCCACTGGCTCTGGCAACAGTGGGTCTCAGGAATAGGATAACGGATGCGTAAGTCATCCTGTACGCCTGGATCCGGTGTGAATATGCGCTGAAGGCGACTCAGGCGGGATTTCTACGGATTTACGGTCCGCCGCGCCCGGCGTCCGCGTACGAGATAACGTCAGGATTGGGGGTTACTCTGGGCGAGATTGAGTCCGCTCGAAATGGTCATGCGCTCGTTCGAGACCGGCCCAGATTCCCGGTTTCTGCGACGAAAAATGTTTTTCTCGTCACACATTTGTTACAATGTGGTGTGCGTTCAGAAGCGTCGGGCGGGTCGGGTGGTCCCGGAATATGGCAGATGCGCGGTATTGCCGGCTGGAAGGACGGGGTAGACGTGCGCCGCGCTGCTGCCTCTTCATTGCTGCCCTTCCGAGCATTCGGGTGGACGCGCTCGTGGAAACGTTACCGAAAACGTTGTCCCTTCGCCTACCGTGCTCGCAACCGTGATCTGGCCGTCCATCATGTCGACGAGTCGGTGCGTGATCGCAAGGCCCAGCCCCGTGCCCGCGTGCTTATCATCACGGTCATCCGACGCCTGTAGAAAGGGCTCGAAAATCGATTCACGGAACGCATCAGGGATGCCGATCCCCGTGTCGTCGACGGTAATCGTGACCGTATTTTCGTTGACGTCTACTGCCACGTGTACCTCGCCCCCCTCGGGAGTGAACTTAAGGGCGTTTCCGATCAGGTTGTCCAGGACTCGATCGAGGGCGGATTCATCCAGTTTGGCATAAGCCGGCTCCTCCGGAAAACGGGTCGATAGGTCGATACTGGACTCGTTAGCGCGGGAGTTGAAAATGCGCGTGGATGCGTTCGTGCGTTCTGCGACGTCGATATGCTCCGGTGTGAGTTGGACGGCACCCGCCTCGAGTTTTGACAGGTCCAGCACGGAATTTAGCGTTCGAAGAAGACGCTGACTGCTCTCTCCGATGATCGTGGCAATGTCGTCCGTAGGCTCGGGCGCTTCGGTTTCCAGAATTTCCGCAAAGCCGATGATGGACGTCAGCGGTGTCCGGATTTCATGACTCATGTTCGCAAGGAACGTCGTCTTGAGGCGGTTCATCTGCTGCGCATCCTCCTTGGCCTTCCGCAGTTGTTCTTCTCGTCGACGCCGCTCCGTCACGTCTCGCACAACGGTCTGCGCGGCGGCTTGCTCGCGATAGGTGATCGGGACCGACTGGGTCACGATCGTTCGATGCACGCCGTCCAGGCCGATGATGTCGTGCTCCCAGGGGGAGGTGGTCTGACGATCATCGGCGACCGTTCGGAGGCGTTCTTTATACTGTTCACGGTACTCCTCGTCGACAATGGTGAGGAGTTGCTTGGAGGGAAGATCGTCGACGGAATCGGCACCGAGGATGTTGAGTGCGGCAGCGTTTGCGTAGACCGCGCGACCGTCGATCGAAATCAGGACCCCGCCCGGGTGGTGCTCCACCAACGCCTTCCACCGCTGCTCACTTCGTTGGAGGGCGGCGCGCGACCGATCCTGTTCCAACACGATAAAGGTTTGCGCAACGACGTCGGCGACGGACCCGGCGAAGTTCTTCAGATCCGCCGACCATGATCGACGCTCGCCGATGTGCTCCGCGGACACCAGCCCGACGAGCTCGCCGCCGATGCGAACCGGAGCGTCCAGCGTGGAGCCAATATCCCGCTCCTGATTGTACGCCGTCAACTTGCGGAGCCGCTCGTCGCGGTGCACGTCTTCGCTGCAGACCGCCCGTCGATCCTGTATGGCCCGCAGATACTTCTTGTAGGCCGGTTTTCCGATGCGCATTCCGATATCGTCCGATTGGCCGGGCCCGGCAACCTCCACGCAAACGAAGTCATCCGTCTTTTCGTCCCGCCTCCAGATGCTCACCCGGTCCGTCCCGAACGCATCCTGGGCGGCTTCCGCCGTAAACCGGAGGATGCCGTCGACATCGTCTCGCATATCTACCTGCATCTTCGCGAGGCGGGCTAGGATCTCGTTGTGCTCGCGAATCCGCAGTTGCCGCGCCATCCGGTCCGTGATGTCTTCCATCACGATCACGATCTGGACGACGTTGCCCTCGTCATCGTGAATGGGGGCTGCATTAATGGAGAGGATGACGTCCTGGCCCGGACGGTCCAGAACCATTTCCACATCGAACACGGGGTCGCCCGTGCGCAGTACCCGCTGAAAGGGAAGGTCCTCGGCGGAAAACATGGTGCCGTTCGCGTCGCGAGCGGCCCAGAAGCGGGCTTCCAGAAAATTTTCGGACAGCACCGATCGCCGGGATTGCAGCAGGGTCTCAGCGCGCGTATTCGCAAACGACACGTTGCCGTTCGGGTCTGCGACGATGATGCCGGCCGCACTGGTGTCGGCCACCCCCCGCAGCAGGTCACGCTCCTGCTGTAGCGCTTCACGCGCCTGGACTTCCTGCGTCACGTCCTGCGCCGTGGCTGCCACCCCGATCGCATCGCCGGTATGGTCCACCAGCGGCGTCATTGACCACTCGCACAAGATCAGCCGACCGGCTTTCGTCAGATTTCGGCGTCGGAGCTGGCTTACGGTTTTTCGGTCGGACGTGACCTCCTGCCAGATCGAAAGGGTCTCATCGCGATCTGCGACCGGGGAGAGGTCGGCGACGTGGAGGCCTCGCGCCTCCCGGGCAGAATATCCGAAGATCTGCTCGGCCGCCGGATTCCACTTCACGATGCGGCCGTCCAGGTCCCATTCGACAAAGGCGAGGGGGGAATGCTCGACGTGAAGGGAAAGCCGTTGCTCTGACTGGCGCAGGTTTTCCTTGGCTCGTCGCTCCTCGGTTACGTCCCGCGTGCTCGCGATAATGGATTCGAGGCGGTCCTGCTCGTTGAGGAGCGGAACGAACGAGGCAATGATGATGCGCTCGGTCCCGTCGCGCTCGACAGTCACCATTTTCTGCACGAAGCGGGCCTGGTCACGGCAGCGCTTCAGAAACGGAAGAAGCGGCTCCCAGATACCGGACGGATACAGCGTTTCCGGTCGCTTGCCGATCATGCCGTCGACATCCTCGTGCGACGATTCCGCGGCAAGCTCATTTGCGTAAAGGTACCGCAGGTCCGGGTCGAAGATCGCCGTCGCATACGGATAGGTGTCCAGCGTGGAGGCCAAAAGCCGCTCGCTGTGGTGGAGGGCCGCCTCGGTTTCTTTGATGGCAGTGATGTCCTGCTGGATCCCCCACACGCGGTGGACCGCCCCGTCGATGATGATGCTGAACGCCGTGTTGGAGAAGTAGCAGAGGTTCCCGTCTCGGTCCGGCTCCTGCGTAACGACATTATTGATGCGGTACCCTTCTTCGATAAACGCTCGCTGAGCCGACCGGTTGGCTTCTGCCTCGTCCGCGTGCAGGTCGCCGAGGGTCTTACCAATGATCTGACTCCGGTCGTCGGTCCCGTACATCCGGGCTAACGCGTCGTTGCATTCTTCCACGCGAGAGGCATCCAGGAAGAGGTCGACCTGGTCCTCAATGGGCATGTCGATCGACACCGGCGGGTGCATCTCCATTCGATAAATGCCCTGCTCACTCTCCGCGACGAAGCGGCGATAGCGCACGTTGGCGATGGCGTCGGCATGGCCGCGGACGGCCGTCGCCGCCAGGCGGGCAGCATCCCGGAGCGTTCGACGGATTTCGTCGCGGTTGGGAGTCGTGGACGGGGAAGAGGCCAGGCCGTCGAGATCGGTCAGTGTTTCACGCAAGGGCCTGCGACTCTCGGCCGACATCAAGATCAGCACACCCCACGGACCGGGCATGGCGTCGAATCGCTTTCCCCCGGACCGCGCCGTTCCTCCGTTTCTTCGGGCGTGAACCGGTTCCGGGCCGACGTCTCCTCGAAGCGGAATCGCAGCGAGGGCCGGCGCCGACGGCTGGCCCGCCCGGCCGGTACCGGGCTGTCCCTCTCGAGCGGGCTCCTTCCGTGCGGGGGCCTCGCCATTTGCTTGAGACGATCCGTCCGGTCGGCCGAAGAGGTCGTCGATCAACACCGCGCCATCGCCGTGGGCGCAGACGCGAGCGGCGAGCGTCGACAGGGCTGTCTTGTCCGGCCCGTCTTCTGGCGATTCGCTGTTGGCGTGAACGACGGAGAGCTGCCAGTCGACCGGAAGGGCATCTCCGGCCCGGGGGGAGGGCGTTGACGGGAGGAGGATCCCAGCCCATTCCAGTCCCGTCGCGGATGTAGCCAATCTGAGGACCCGCTCAAGCGCCTCGCGGAGTTCCTCCGGAGGGGGACTGCCCGCCGTGTTCTGTGCGTCCGATTTGAGGAGGTCGCGTACGTGCATGGCGGGTGGGTGACGCACCGGGCGCGGCGTCATTATCCAGCAAAGGTCGTCGGAGCATGCAGCGGAATTTTGTGTTTCCAGAGCATGCAAATTTAAAACTACGAAATCCTCATCGCGTCGTCGAACGATCGATGAAAGAAGTTTCTATTAAGCCTCGCTAACCCGCTCGTTTATGGCACGGGTCCGCCGATTCGAACGATGGTACTGCCGGTTTCACCGCCGGTCCGTTTGCCCGTCTGTGGATGCAATGTATCTGAACCACTATGTATGAAGGCTTTTTGCCTGCGTCCGCAGCCGGGGAAGCCCGATCGGTCTGCCCGCCGTCTAACGGTCACATTAAGACCGTGTGTACATATCTCAGGGCTTCCGCACAGAACATCGTGACGTAGACCCCCAGAATGTAGCCCGCCACGCCCATCAGGAGTCCGACGGGGGCGAGGCTGGGCACGTATACGCCTGCGACGATCGGGGCACTGGCGGCGCCCCCTACGTTGGCCATGCTACCGGTGGCGACGAAAAAGAGCGGCGACTTGGACACAATGGCTGCTCCAAAGAGAAGCGTTACGTGAACGGCCAGCCAGACGATTCCAGCTACAAGATACAGGGGTGCGTCAAGCACAGCAGCCAGATCTGCGCTTGCGCCGATCGAGGTGAGAAGAAGGTAGAGCGCGGCGTATCCGATGCGGGAGGCGCCGTCCTTTTCGAGTTCTCGAGCGGGTGTGAACGAAAGGAGGAGGCCGGCGGTGACGACGACGAGGATCGTCCACGTGCCGGCACTGATGACGGTCGGCTCGCCCAGTTCCGGAAGTCGGGCGCCCAGTGCTTCGGCAGCAAGGGTGGCACCGAGGCCAAGGCCAAGAATGATGACGAACTTGCCCAGAGTGATCGGAACGCGGTCGGTGGCGATTTCCTCGAGCTGCTGCTGGAGTTTGTCGATCACACCGCGGCTGGCGCCGACCCACCGGTCGAATTGCTGCTGATAGGCGCTGAGGAAAATCAGGATGCCCATCCACCCGTAGCCGGCCACGACGTCAACAACCAGGAGAGGGGCCAGGGTGGAGTCCGGTGTGCTCACGTATTCCTTGATAAAGACCATGTTGGCCGTTCCCCCGATCCAACTTCCGGAGAGGGCGGCGAATCCCTTCCAGGCGACGGGGTCGCTGAAGAAGCCGCCGAACAGGAAGAAGGCGATGGGTGCGCCAATCACGATGCCCAGGGTCCCGATGAGCATCATTAACAGAGCGCGTGGTCCGAGTCGGAGAATCGCTCGAATGTCGACCGTGATCATAAGTAGAAAAAGGGAAAACGGGAGTAGATAGGCGGACATCCACTCGTACACCGGAGATGAGGACGGCGTAACCCCGAAGGTGGTCAACATCATCGGGATGAAATATGCCCAGATGACCGGTGGGGCAAATTTGAAGAGCGGCTCGAGCTTTTCGACCGAAGACAGAGCGAAGACGCCGGCGAGAACCGATGCCAGGACGGCAATGACGGTTAACGGCTCGGTGAAGAGGGGGGCGGGACTGGCAAGGATAGGAATCACAGTCAGTCATTCGGTGAGACAGGCAGGCGAGGGCATGGAGCACCCGCGTCAAAATGGCGGCGGGAGCAGACACGTGCAACATCGCAAGCCGTCCAACCCGCACGGCGCCTGGACCGTACAGGGACGCCTTCCGGTGCCGTTGCCCGGTGGGCGTGTGGAGATCGTGCGGCCTTCGTGGAGGCCGTTTCAATACGTGCGAAGACGGGACCTACTGGGCAGCTAAACATGTTTTCTACATGTATCCGATATGCTGGCGCTTGACCTGCAGGGTACGTTTTCCTCGAAGCACAGAATTGCCCCCGCACGGTCGGTGGGGCATTCCCCCACATACGGAATTATCCGGAGTCTGCACCTTGCATTCTATATCCGCGGTGGTTTCGCCGCGGGCAGACGGACCGTCCGTACAGGCTGCTGAACGGGCCATTGAGTGAAGATCGGTTCATTTGGTTTTCACCACACCCCCTGAACCCGGTAGTCCGTCGGTTGTACGAATCGTTGCATTTGTCTTGGAAAATGGACACCGCTGCATGACCTTTTACGCTTTCGGCCTCAATTACGAACAGGTCCCGGTGAACGTCACGGAGGCGTTTGCGCTCGACGAAGTGGATCAGCGTCAGCTTTACGCGACGCTCGACCTGTCGGATGACGCCGAGGTTATCTTTCTGTCGACGTGCAACCGCACGGAAGTGTATCTCTACGGGGATGCCGCCGACGTGACGGCGATTCAAGAGGCTTTGTCGTCCATGGCCGGCCGGACCTTCCCGAAGGATCAGGCCTTCTGGTTCGAGGATGAGGAGGCCATTCTCCACGTGCTTGAGGTCGCCAGCGGTATCCGGTCCATGGTACCCGGCGACGGGCAAATTCTCTCGCAGGTGAAAGACGCGTATCGCCTCGCTGTAGACGGTGATGCCGTTGACTCGCTGCTGCACCGTCTCATGCACACGGCCTTCCGCGCGGCGAAACGCGTCGCGACAGAAACCGACCTCTCCAGCGGTGCCGCGTCCGTGTCAACTGCCTCTGTGGCGATGGCGCGTAGATACTTCGGCGAGACGGTGGATGATTTCGCCGGTCTCAACATCCTGCTCATTGGTGCCGGAAAAATGGGACGCCTTGCTCTTGGCGCTCTCGATAAGGCGCGTCCCGCCTCTATTTCCGTGACCAACCGTTCGGCGGAGCGTGCCGAGGCCGTCGCGACGGAACACGACGCAGCGACGATCCCGTGGACGGAACGCCATTCCGCCGTCGCCGCTGCCGACTTCGTTATTGTCGCAACCGGCGCCCCGGAGCCAGTCGTTATCGCGGAGAACCTCCCGCCGCGCGATCCCGGCGATGCGACGCTGCTGGTCGACATCGCTATGCCGCGCAACATCGACCCGGCGGTGGATGCGTTGACCGGTTTCACCGTCTTCGATCTGGACGATCTGCAGGCGTTCGTGAAGGACACGGAGGCCCGGCGTACCGCGGAGATTCCGCGTGCCCGAGAGGTCTGCAACGAATTGATGTCGGATTTCGTCACGTGGGTCTTTCACCAGCAGGCTCTCCAGCCCGCCATCCAGGCCATCCGCGGGACGTTTGACGCGATCCGCGAGCAGGAAGTGGACCGGCACGCCCACCGCACCGACATGAATCGGCAGGAGGTCGATCGCCTCACGAAGTCGATCATGCAGAAGCTTCTGGCAGTTCCGATTGTGAAGCTCAAAAACGTCGATCCAGACAGCATCGACTTCGTCCGCGGCATCAAACTGCTGCACGCGCTGTTCTCACGCCCGTCCTGTGAGGACGAGTCGGCGGAGAAGGCGCGTAACGAGTCGGACTACGAGACGCCGTCGCTTTCAGACGCACCGTCCGGATGCCCCTTCGATACGCATCGAACCAGCGGCTCCGACGATGTCGACGAGCTTCTACGGCGCGCCGTCGCCCTCTCGGATGAAGCCCGTTCATCTGCAGCGTAGGCACCCGTCCTCATTTGCTCTTCTGCCGCACGTCCCGCGACTCCTTTCGCGACGACGTGCGGCGATTTTTATGTTAAGCCGACGTGCCGGACGCGTGGAGCCCGGTGACAGCCTTCGAGGCCCGAACATTCCGTTGACCTCGCGGGTTTTCCGTTTCGTCCGGCAACCGCAGCGGTCGCTGCAATCCGGCGTCTCTGTTCCCTTTATCTCCGACCGATCTCCGTATGCCCGTTCCGGATCCCCTCGTTATCGGCACCCGCGGCAGTGAACTCGCGCTCTGGCAGGCCAATTTTGTGCGCTCACGGCTGGAGGCACACGGGCATCGGGTGGAGATCGAGACGATCCTCACGCGGGGCGACCAGGTTCAGGACGTGCCCATTTCCGAAATCGGGGACGAGTCCGTTTTCACCAAAGAACTCGACCGCGCTCTGCTGGCGGGAGATGTGCATGTCGCCGTTCACTCCCTCAAGGATTTGCCGTCCCACTTGCCGGAGGGCATTACTTTGGCCGCGATCGGAGAACGCGAAGATCCGGGCGACGCTTTCGTGCCGCACCCGAGCGTCGGAGCAGGGCTTCGCGACCTGCCGGAAGGGGCCACCCTGGCGACAGCCTCTCTTCGCCGCCGTGCCCAGATCAAATCCTGGCGCCCCGATCTGACGGTCGTTCCCGTGCGCGGTAACGTCGACACGCGACTTGAGAAGCTGGACGACAGCTCCTGGCACGGGATGGTGCTGGCTATGGCAGGCCTGCTCCGCATGGGTCTCAGCGCCCGCATCCGAGAAGCGTTCCCCGTAGACATCATGGTGCCGGCCGTCGGGCAGGGGGCACTCGGCATCGCCTGCGCGAGCGACGAACCCGACATCGCGGAGGCTCTCCACGACATGCTTCACCACGACGCCACCGGCACGGCCGTTATGGCCGAGCGTGCCTTTATGCAGACCGTCGGGGGCGGATGCCAGGTGCCGACCGGGGCCTTCGCCCGGTTCAACGGGGAGGGGGCCATCGAGATGGACGGCTGCATTGCCGATCTCGATGGTACGGATTCGTTTCGGGAGCACAGGGTCTGCGACCCGGAGGATGCGGAAAGCGAAGCGCGGGATCTTGCCCAGACACTGCTGGATGTGGGAGGTCGGGAGGTGCTCGACGAAATTCTCGGGGAGCGCGGCCCGCGAACGTCCTTTCATCCGTGACGTCCCGGCGGATCCGACCCGATCGACCGTGCCGCTGAACCTATCCCGAGGTCCATGTCTGTTGACGTCGTTCTTCTTCGAAGTTCAGATGAGCCGGACCGGTACATTCAGGCCTTCGACGAAGCGGGTCTCAACGCGGTCTGTCGTCCGGTTCTGGCGTTCGAGTTTCCGTATCAAGACGCCCTGACCGAGCAACTTCAGGCGCCGGGCACCGTGGGTGCGCTCGTCGTGACGAGTCCGCGCGCCGCCGCTGCCATCGAGCGTATTTTTCGCATTTCCCCGGACCTGGCGTCGACATGGGCCGATCGGCCGGTTTTCGTGGTTGGACCCAAAACGGCGGCTTCGGTCCGCGCGCTCGGTCTGCGCCCAGTCGGGGAAGAGGCCGGACGGGCGGCGAATCTGGTCGACCGGATTCGCGATGCATGGAACAACGAGACAATTCAGGCGCCGCTCCTGTTTTTAAGCGGGAATCGAAGGAAAGACACCCTTCCGGAGGGCCTGAAAGCGGCCGGAATCCCGTTTTCTGAACAGGTCGTGTATCAAACGGCGACGCGATCCTCGATTCAGATTCCACAGTCCGCTCGCTGGCTGGTGTTCTTCAGCCCATCCGGTGTTGAGGCTGTGCGGAAGGCCGAGATTCATCCGGGGGATTACCGGACCGCGGCGATCGGGCCGACCACGGCAGCTGCGCTCCGTGACGCCGGAGTCACGCCTGACGCGGTGGCGGAGGCGCCGACGCCGGAGGCGCTGGTTGCAGCGGTTGTGACGGCGATCCGGGACAGGGAAGGTGAGCCGTAACGTCGGCTGCGGATCCGGGGTAACGGGATGAAACGCGCACGCCTACGCCGTTCGTAGTGCGCCGTCTATTGCTGCGCGGAACCGGGCGGCTGCGCGTTCCGGATTTTTTGACGTAGCAATGGCGGACAGCACGGCGACCCCGTACGCACCGGCTTCCAGCGTGGGTCGAACCCGGTCGTGCGTGATGCCACCGATCGCGATGACCGGAATCGGGACGGCGTCGCACGCCTCCGCGAGAGTTTCCAGACCGACGACAGATTTCGGGTTGCGCTTGCTGCCCGTCTTGAATACGGGTCCGAGCCCGACGTACGTGGCCCCTTCCTCCAGTGCCTCCTGCACCTGCGACACCGTGTTCGCTGTTGCGCCGATGATTGCGTCCGGGCCCAGCAGGTTGCGCGCCTCGCGGATCGGAAAGTCTTCCTGTCCGAGATGAACGCCTGCTGCACCGACCGCCTGCGCGAGGTCCAGCCGGTCGTCCACGATCATGGGCATCGAGGCATCCCGGCAAACGGCCTGTGTAGCCCGCGCCTGCGACAGCACATTGCGAATGCCGCCGTGCTTCTGGCGAAACTGGATGGTGTCGGCTCCACCACGGAGCGCCAAACGGGCCAGTTCAGCGTGGGAGCGTTGCTGCTGCAGTTTAAAGTCCGTGATGACGTGTAAACGACCGACTCGTCCGTCCTTCTGGGCGGCGTGATGCCTGGAGCGATCGTCCCCTTCGACGTTGGATTCATCGGCTGATTCGTCATTCGTAGAGGACTGCTCGCCGTCGCTCGGTGAAACCATGACCGGGACTGAAGGTGGGGGAAGAAAGCGTCTTTTCCGGACGGACGTCCGCTCGGTTCCTCTATGACCTGCCAACGGTGCGGTTTCCGCCTCCGCCGCCGGCGCACCGTCGTACCCCTCACCGCCTTTGACTGCCCATATTCGATTCAAGCATGACGCACGCTGACGAGAACGCTTCATCGGAAGATGCCTCCGCATTGCTCGGCGATGCTCGGGCGATGTTTGATGCGGCCATACGGGAGGTGAAGGCGTCCCGGATCTTTCCATCGATCGACCTGACCGATGTAGCTCCGCGACCGCTGGATTCATACACCGGTGTACGTATCGTCGCCTTTGGGAAGGCCGCCCTACCCATGAGCGGTGCCGCCGAGCGGTTGTGTCGCGAGAATGATATGCCGGTGCGAGGGGGCGTGGCTGTCGTGCCGCCGGGGTATCCGGGTACGGTGCCTGACGACGAGCACGAGCCTGAGGTGGTCGATGTTATCGTCGGGAATCACCCCATTGCCGGGCAGGATAGCGATGAAGCCGGACGGCGCGTCCTCGCCGAGGTCGACCGCGCCGGTGATCGGGAACTGCTTCTGACACTAATATCGGGCGGGGGCACGGCCCTGATTTCCACCCCGGTCGAGGGCGTCGACGTATGGGATTTGAGAGCCACGTACCGGCTGCTGGTGCGTAGCGGAGCGCCGATCCACGATGTGAATACGGTTCGCAAGCACCTCAGCCGGATCGGCGGAGGGCAACTTGCCGCCGCTTCGTCGGCCGATGTCGCCGGACTTGTCGTGTCGGATGTGCCGGGAGATGACCTGTCGGTGATCGCGAGCGGCCCGACCGTGCCCGATCCGTCCACGTTCACCGAGGCGCTCCGGGTAGCGTATCAATCGAACATCTGGCACGACCTGCCCCCGTCCGTTCGGAAGCACCTGACGGCCGGGGCCCGAGGGCAGCGGGCGGAGACGCCGACGTCGGCGGATGAGCTCGGGCGGGTCGAGACGCAAATCGTCGCCTCGAACGCGGATGCACGGGCAGCCGCCCGGCGCGAGGCGGTGTCACGCGGCTACCGAGTGGTCGCAGAGGAAGCCCTCGAAGGGGAAGCGTCGGAGACCGGGCGGCGATGCGTTCGAGAAATGATGCAACACCGGGTGGATGCGCCGTCAGCATGGCTCTGGGGCGGTGAAACCACAGTCACCGTCACCGGCGACGGAGCAGGGGGGCGGAATCAGGAACTCGCGCTAGCCGCCGCGATCGAGATGGACGGGACGACCGGGAGAACGGGAGAGGATGACATCATTATTCTGAGCGCCGGGACGGACGGCATTGACGGGCCGACGGACGCTGCCGGCGCGTGGGCGACCCGGCAAACCGCCGCTGCGATACGCACCCGCGGCGTCGACCCGACGGCAGCGCTCGACGCGAACGACAGTCACACGGCGCACCGGGCCTCCGAGACGTACCTGCAGACCGGGCCGACGCACACGAACGTGATGGACATTGTCATTGGACTTAGCAGGTAGTATGGGGCGCCGGGGTAAGGCGGCTAATCCGCTGGCCGCGCGGGCGAGGCGCAAGGTGCCGATTTCGTAAACGGTCGTCCGGTGTGTCTGAGCGGTGCTGAAAAGATGGTCGCCCTCTTGTATACTTGTTTCCGTGCCTGGAAGTAGAGGCGTGATCCGTTACTCCCTTCGGCACGCTCGTCGACATCGTTTTCCACAGCGATTCTGCCCAAAGCCGTATGCCCATTCGCCTTTCGTGTGACCGGCGGCCCGTCCTCGCCCTTCTTTCCATTCTTCTGATCGTTGGCGTCCTGGCTCCCACCTCTGCGGACGCGCAGCCGCAGGTGCCCCTGTCAATCGATACGCCCGTTCCCGGCGTCACATCCTACGATGACGACATCCCGGTGCCCGAGGACATCATTGGGCATCGCATAGGCGAGCGTCACACACGTCCGGCACAGGTGGTCGATTATTTTGAGGCGGTAGCTGCCGCCAGCGACCGGGTCACCCTCGCCGGTCACGGTCGGACGTACCAGGGTCGGAAACTCATCCACGCGATCGTAACCTCCCCGGAGAATCACGGGCGCCTGGACGAGATCAAAGCGGCGAATCGGCGGCTTACATCGCAACCGGATGACGTCTCCGACGAAGACCTGGCCACGATGCCGGCGGTCGTTCTGATGGGGTACTCGATTCACGGCGACGAAGCCAGCGGCACCGAGGCGGCGATCCTGCTTCTGTACCACCTGGCAGCCGGAAACGGACCGGAGGTCGATGACGCCCTGGAGAATGCGGTGACGATCGTCGATCCTATGTTCAATCCGGATGGCCGCGACCGCTTCGTCGACTGGGTGAACGGCAATCGCGGGGAGGTGGCGACCACCGATCCGCAGGATCGCGAGCACAACCAGCCGTGGCCCGGGGGGCGTACGAATCACTACTGGTTTGATCTCAACCGCGACTGGCTCCCCGGGCAGCACCCTTCGTCGCAGGGGCGTCTCGAGGTCTTCCACGACTGGCGTCCGCAGGTGCTGACGGACTACCACGAAATGGGTCCGGAGGCTACCTACTTCTTCCAGCCGGGCATTCCGAGCCGGACGAATCCGAATACGCCGGAGCGAAATCAAGAACTTACCGGCGAGATTGCGACCTACCACGCCGACTACCTCGAGCGCATCGGGTCCCTTTTCTACACGCGAGAGTCGTTCGACGATTTCTATTACGGAAAAGGCTCTACCTACCCCGACATCAACGGGTCGATCGGCATTCTCTTCGAACAGGCGTCCTCCCGGTCTCTTAAGGCCGAAACGTCGAAGGGCGTAATGACCTACGCGTTTACGGTCCGCAATCAGTTTCTCGCTTCGCTATCGACCATGTCCGCGGTCACGGAAATGCGCACGGACCTCCTGGCACATCAGCGTGACTTTTACGCCGACCGCGAGGAGGCGGTGTCCGACGCGGACGAACGTGCCTATGTGATCGACATGACGGACCGACGGACCCGTGCACAGGCACTTGCTCAGACGCTTCAACGCCACCGGGTGAAGCTCTACGACCTGGGGGAGTCGGTCTCTGCCGACGGGAGAACGTACCGGCCGGGAGACGCGTTCGTCGTGCCGTTGGATCAGGAGCAGGGACGGTTTGTGAAGGCCGCCATGGAGCGGACGTCCGAGTATCCCGATTCCCTGTTCTACGACGTCTCTACGTGGACACTGCCGCTCGCATATGGCGTGGAGTACACCTCGCTGGAGCGCACGCCAGATCTCGGTAGCGAGCTCGGCGACGTCTCCTACGACGGCGGACAGGTCGTCGGTGGCCAGTCCGACTACGCCTACGTGATGCCGTGGGGCCGATACTTTGCCCCCCGTGCCGTGTACCGGTTGCAGGAGGCCGGCGTCCGTCCACGTGCTATGACCGATCCGTTCACCGCCCGAATTCCGGGCGGCGGAACGCGCTCATTCGACCGTGGCGCGATTGTCATTCAGGTACAGCAGCGGGGCGTAGCTGCGGATTCGGTGCACGCGGTGGTGCGACGCATTGCAGCGGAAGATCACGTCGATGTTGTGGCGGTCGCCGGCGGCATGACGCCATCCGGTCCGGACCTGGGGAGCCGTGGCTCGGAGATTCTCCCAAAACCGGAAATCGCTCTGATCACGGGGACGGGGGGCGCATCTCGGTACAGCGGGACCAATCCGTACGACGCGGGAGAGGTGTGGCACCTGCTGAACGAACGGATGCACATGCCCGTCTCACTCGTCGATGTGACGACCGTGGATGATGTCGACATGGATGAGTACACAACGGTCATTCTTGCCGGTGGCGACTTCGAGGACCTTCCGGCCGAAACCATATCGACCTGGGTCCGCGACGGCGGCACGCTGATCACGCTTCAGGACGCAGCGTCCTGGCCTGTTGATGCGGAGCTGGTCACGATGGAAGAGCGTGAGGTCGACGTCGACTCCCTCGTTCGTGGGACGAGCTACGCTGATTTGCAGAATGCATACGGCGCACAGGGAATCGGTGGATCCATCTTCGAAGTCGAACTTGACTCGACGCACCCCGTCGCCTACGGCTACAGCTCTTCGGAGGCCATCTTCCGGGTCGGGACTGGATTTTATGAGCCGTCGAAAGAGCCCGGCGTGAGCGTCGGCACCTACGCCACACCGGCCCGAATTAGCGGCTATATCAGCGAGGAACAGGCCGAGGCCGCAGACGGCGCTGCGTCCATCGAAGCGCACAACGTCGGTCGTGGAAATGTCGTCATGTTCATGGATAACCCGAACTTCCGGGCATTCTGGTATGGCTCGAACGGTTTATTCCTGAACGCCATCGTCTTCAGCGAATTCTTTTAAGAGAGCGGACCGACGACATCAGCCGCCCCCGGGAATATGTACCCGGTGGGGCGGAACATTGAGGCTTATAGCGATCTTAATTGCCAGCTAAACTGGCGGTGCTGTGATCGTCAAGGTTCGGGAGTCGAGACGCTGACAGGATGGGCGCATCTGCGACATCCGCTTCGCTCAGCGATCGGCTCAAAGACCGGGCATGCCGTCGGTATTCGTCCTCGATTTGGTTCCGCCCATGAGTTCTGTGACCACGTCTTGCGCGTCGGCATCTACTCGTTCGATCATGGTTCTCGTCCTAGCGGGCATTTTCGCGGCCTGCGCTCCACCTGCCCACGCGCAGGAACAGCAGGTACCGATCGACCAGGATAGCACGCTCTACCGCATCGATGCGGACCTTCGCGATGATCTCGGCTTGTTCCCCGATGTCGCCGGCTTTCAGGAGGCCACGCTCTACCGGCTGGGAGACGGGGCGTTCGAGCTCGTCATCGAGTACCGCAAGCGATCGCGCACTCTCCGAGAACGCCGGTCCCTCACCGAAGCAGACGTGGCCGCATTGCGAGAGCGTGTGACCCGGCGCATGAAAGAGGTCGGAGCCACGCCGGACCTCAATCAGGAGGGCCGGTATGGGCTTCTCGCCTCTACCACGTATCTGAGTGCCATCGAAGGCGCCCTGTTGAGCGAAGCCCTCGGGGTCGAGGATGAGGCTGCGGCGTCGATGACGCTCCTTGGTGGAGCCACCGGGTTTTTCGCACCGCTCCTGCTGACGCGCAAAGCGAATGTGACCGAGGGAGAGGCCGACATGACGTTTTACGGTGGTGCTCAGGGGGCGGTGCACGGTGCCCAGTTGTACCTGCTCATCAACGACGACGATGACTTCGACGACGAGCAGGCGGCAGCCGGCATCACCGCGGCGTTTCTTGCTGGCGAGAGCATTCTGGCGTATTCCCTTGCGCGCCGGAACGGCTGGAGCGGCGGTCACGCGGAGATGATGTCTTTCACCGGTCTGTCCGGAAACCTGATCGGCCTCGGTCTCGCGCAGGGGCTCGCTGGAGAAGACGGAAGCACTCGGGTCCTCGCCGGGCTGTCGTTTGCCGGATCCATTGCCGGTGGAATCATCGGACACCGGCTCGGTCGGACCGGTCGATACACGCAGGGGGACGCCCGCGTCTACCTGCTCTCCGGGGCGCAGACGGCGAATGCCGTCGGGTCGGTCCTTGCCGCGAGCGGCGTAGATGGCAGCAGTGGACCGGCTCTGACCGTCACGCTTGCTGGGACCGGAGGCCTTGCCCTCGGGCATCTCCTCGTGCGAAAGCGTGACTTCACGAAGTCGCAGGGGAATATCGTCGTTCTCGGGAGCTTTGCCGGGTCGCTCTTCGGGGGCGGGCTTGCCGTGGCGTCGGATGCCAGTACCGACGCAGCCGTGCTTCTTCAGGCCGTCGGTTCCCTCGCCGGAACGGCTCTTACGTACGGCGTCTTCGCGGGTGATGCGAAACGTCAGGCCCGGCGTAATCAGGCGTCGGTCGACCTCGATGTTCGCGTCACACCAACGACCGAGTCCCTGACAGGGCCGGACGGACGCCGGATTCGACTATCGGATACCATCGTGCCCAAGGTAACCCTGACGGCTCGATTCTAACGGGTCGTGCTCCGGGAGACACCGGTAGCCGGGCGGTGCCGCGTCGGATCGAACGAGCGAATCGACAACGGGTAAACTTTGTATGGGTACCGTGCCGTAGACAAGGGGCATGGGTTTCCCGAACCCTGACGCTTTCGGCATCTCGAAACGCATCTCAAGAGCAATCGCATGGCAAACCGACTGGCGGACGAGCAGAGCCCGTATCTCCTTCAGCATAAGGACAATCCGGTGGACTGGTATCCGTGGGGGGAGGAGGCGTTTGAGAAGGCAAAGAAAGAAGACAAGCCGATCTTTCTCTCAATCGGCTACTCCACGTGCCACTGGTGCCACGTGATGGAAGAAGAGTCGTTTGAAGATGAAGAAGTCGCTGCGATCCTGAACCATACCTTCGTCCCGATCAAGGTCGATCGCGAGGAGCGGCCCGATGTGGACAACATCTACATGAGCGTCTGCCAGATGATGAGCGGACGGGGAGGGTGGCCGCTAAACGTCCTGCTAACCCCGGACCGTCGTCCGTTCTATGCGACGACGTATCTGCCGAAGCGAGGACGCATGAAGCGGATGGGCGTTATGGAACTGGCGGAACGGGTCGGGGAACTGTGGGCGGACGACCGAGAGTCCCTTCTCGCTGACGCCGACAAGATTACCGGTGCACTGAAAGATGCCAGTGAGCGTGCGCCGGATGGGTCGATGCCCGGCACCGAGGTCCTCACCCGCGCCTTCGATACCCTGTCCAACCGGTTCGATGAAGTGAAGGGAGGATTCGGGTCGCAGCCGAAATTTCCCTCCCCTCACAACCTTCTGTTTTTGCTGCGCGAGTACGACCGGACCGGCGACGAGCGCGCGCTCGACATGGTCACGAAGACGCTTGACTCCATGCGTCTGGGTGGCATTTTCGACCACGTCGGTTTTGGCTTTCACCGGTATTCGACTGATCGGCACTGGCTGCTACCGCATTTCGAGAAAATGCTTTACGACCAGGCCATGCTGATGCTGGCCTACACGGAGGCCTACCAGGTCACAGGCAATGATCGATACGCGGAGACGGCGACCGACATCCATCGGTACCTGGTACGCGACATGCAGTCGGGGGAGGGCGGTTTTTTCTCCGCAGAGGATGCCGATAGCCTGACGCCTGAGGGCGAGCGCGAGGAAGGAGCCTTCTACGTTTGGACGACCGACGAACTGCGGGAGGTTCTGGATGAAGACGACGCCGATTGGGTCATCGAGGTCTTTCAGGCCCGGGACGGTGGAAACTATGCCGATGAGTCGACCGGCAAGAAGACGGGCGGCAACATTCTCCACCTGACGCGGTCGCTGGAGGAGGTCGCAGAGGAGGAGGGCGAGGACGTGGGAGATTTGCGGCGCCGGTGGACTCGCATCCGGCGGCGCCTGCTCGAGGTCCGCGACGAGCGACCGAGACCGGGCCTCGACGACAAGATCCTGACGGACTGGAACGGCCTCCTGATCGCCGCTCTGGCACGGGCTGCGCGAGTGCTTCCGGAGGGAGCGCCGTTTCGCGGTTCGGCCACGGATGCAGCGTCGTTTCTGCAGCAACACATGGTGCAGCGAGGGGACGACGGTTCCGTGCGGCTACGGCATCGCTATCGAAACGGCGAAACCGCGATCCATGGGCACCTCGATGACTACGTGTTCTTCGGGTGGGGACTCATTGAATTGTACGAAACCACGTTTGACGCCGGATGGCTCGCGCTTGCCAAGGAACTGGCCGACGCCATGCTGGATCGATTCGAGGATGACGCGAACGGCGGCTTCTTTTTCACAGCAGATGACGCAGAGCGTCTCATCGTTAGGCCGAAAGAGTTCTACGATGGCGCAATGCCGAGCGGCAATTCCGCCGCGCTTATCCTGCTTGTCCGGCTGTCTCGAATGACGGGAGTGACGCGCTACGCCGAGGCGGCCGAGCGGCTACGGGCCGCGGCCGGTGAGCAGGTCCGTTCCCAGCCTGCAGGGTTCACGGGATTCCTCGTCGGTCTCTATGAAGCCCTGGCCCCGTCCCGCGAGGTCGTTATCGCCGGCGATCTGGACGAACCGGGCACGCAGGCAATGATCGAGGTCGTTCGTCAGCGCTACATGCCCGGCACCGTGCTGCTACACCGGCCGCCGGGTGAGCACCCGGCCATCGCCGACGTCGCTCCGTTCACGGAGATGCAAACAGTGATCGAGAAGCGCCCGACGGCCTACGTGTGCCACGACTTCGCGTGCCAGGAACCGGTGCAGTCGGCGGCGGAACTGGACAAGCAATTGTCCGGGTAAATGCGGCGTCGCCGGGACAGGGGCGTCGTCTGAGTGAGGAGGAGTACGGCCGGCCCCGACCGCTCTTGGCAAAAATTCGTTTGCCATCTTGAAAGCGGTTCCGCAACCTGTCAACTCATGATGCGGGCGAATCCGCGTCTGTCCTGCAGCTTCATCCCTTCCGACTTTTGTCCTCCTGTTGCCATGCGTGACGTCTTTCTCTGTTCTGCCGTACGAACCCCGATTGGTCGCCTCGGAGGAACGCTCAAGAAGCATTCGCCCGTTGACCTTGGTGCCCACGCGATGAAGGCCGCTCTCGAGCGGGCCGACGTGGACGGGGGCGCCCTGGACATTTTTGTCTTCGGAAATGTACTTCGCGGCGGTCACGGACAGCTGGTGCCGCGTCAGGCTTCTTTCAAGGCCGGTATCCCCAAGTCGATCGATGGATACGCGGTCGACATGGTCTGTGCATCGAGTATGATGTCGATTCTCAACGGCGCGACCATGATTAAGGCCGGGGAGGCGAATCTCGTCCTGGCCGGCGGCACGGAGTCGATGTCGCAGGCCGGCTTCTACCTGGATGCAAAGGCACGCTGGGGCTACACATATGCGCCGCAGGGGGGAACGCTGGAGGACCTGATGTTCCGGGACGGGCTGTCTGATCCGGTCAGCGGCGACGCCATGGGAGATCAGACGGAGCGCCTTGCCGAGGAGCACGGCATCACACGCGAGGAACTGGATGAGATCGCCGCTACGTCGCAGCAGCGCGCCCACGCGGCGGCTGAAGCGGGACGATTCGACGCGGAGATTGCTCCCATGGAGATTGAGACGCGTAAAGGGACGGACACCTTTGACACCGACGAAGGCGTCCGCCCCGGCACGACGGCCGAATCACTCGGCAACCTCCGGCCGGCGTTCCGCTCGGACGGCGTGCTGACAGCCGGAAACTCGAGCCAGATCTCGGACGGAGCCGCCGCGGTGGTCCTGGCCAGCCAGGACGCGATCGATGCGCACGGATTGACGCCTCTCGCCCGGGTGACGCAGAGC
Source organism: Bacteroidota bacterium (assembly GCA_009908725.1). Classification (GTDB taxonomy): domain Bacteria; phylum Bacteroidota; class Rhodothermia; order Rhodothermales; family Salinibacteraceae; genus Longibacter. Next base: position 25,549 of record JAAAOT010000364.1, read on the forward strand.
TCGTGGTCCGCCGGGGAGTCGTGGCGCTTCCCCGAAGCTCCGATCCCTGCCGTGGAATCCGTTCTGGAGAAAACCGGCTCGACGGCGGCAGACGTCGACCTCTACGAAAACAACGAGGCGTTTGCCATCAACAACATCCTGTTCCACCGCGCCCTCGACGTACCGTACGAGAAGCTGAACGTGAACGGCGGGGCCATCGCGCTCGGGCACCCGATCGGCGCCTCCGGAACGCGGATCGTTATTACGCTGCTTCACGCGCTCCAGCAGCGCGATGAGGAGACCGGCATTGCCGCGATCTGCCACGGCACCGGCGGCGGCGTTGCCCTTGGCGTGGATCGCGTGTGACATCCACCGCGATCGCGGGCCGGTACGGATAAAACGGAAACGAGCGCAGGCTGCCGAATATGGCGGCCTGCGCTTGCCTATTTACTGGCGCAGCCGGACACCGCCATTCTATGAGGCGCTTCGACAGCGAACCGTGCCGGGAACGGCGCGGAGCGAAACCATCGGTCCACCGCCGTTGATCGTTCCTTCCGCCCGGCGGGTCTCCAGGTCGCCCTGAAAGGGGAGAGACCGATCGAGCTCGACCGGTCGGCCTTCAAGCCTTACCTCCGCGCCCCGGTCAACCCCCACGTTCATCGTAATCGGGGAGCCGAGTGCCACCAGGTCGATGTCTGCTGCGAGCGTTCCATGCAGGGAGATCGGGCTTGCGTGCAGATCGCCTCGAACGGGACCGGTGACGTCGATCAGCGTGACGGTCGATCCGTTTGCCTCAATGTCGACCGATCCTTCCACATTGCGCACGTTCAGGCGTCCGCCGGAAGCCCGCAGACCGACGGCGTCCGATCGGACGTCCCCGACAAAGACGTGGGCGGCCGTGCTGTGGACCTGCAACTCCTGCCCGGAGAACTCTTTCACCGAGACCGGTTCCCCGTTGGCCGTGATACGGAGACTGCCGCCAATGTCGACAACGTCGACGGGGCAGGCGGCGGCGATGATATCGATGTCGCCACGAAGGCCAGAAGCGTGTATCTCGCCGGACGGGGCCGAAATCTCGGCATCGGTGTTCGGAGGGAGGGCAAGATCGAGGAACAGCTCGGTGTCGTCGCTACGCAACCAGCGCCAGTAATCCGCGTCGCGCGAGGGTTCGTCCGCCTGTACATAGACGCGGTCCTGGACCTGCCGGGTCGAGAGTCGGAGACGCTCCAGGACATCGTTGGCGTCCTCTTTGCGGCATCCGGCCACCGACACGCTCACGACGACGCGATCCTCGGTGTCGCCGTGGCGTAGGCGGAGGGAGGCACCGGGGACGATCACATCGAGACGGCAACGACGGTTTACGCGGAATTCCTGATTCATCACCAGGACGGCATCGGAAGGAACGGTTCGCTCCTGCATGGCGTGAGGGAATCGGGCGTTGAGCAACGAGGTGCGCACCGGGTTTGTCCGGCACGGGCAATATAAGCGCGGCGTCTACTCACTACAAGCAGAATAGAAGATGAATCCCCTTCCCACAACATTCTTCGCACGAGACACCCTTCTCGTCGCGCGGGATATGCTGGGTACCCATCTTGTTCGTCGTAATCCGGACGGCTCAGCGCGTATCGGGCGGGTCGTGGAAACCGAGGCGTATACGCAGGATGATCCGGCCTTTCACGGCTGGGGACTTCTCGATCCGGAAACGGGCACTCTTCGTCATGAAGGACGCGCGGCCGATCTCTTCAAGCCGCCCGGGACGGCCTACGTCTACCTGATTTACGGAATGCACTGGTTGCTGAACGTTGTGACCGAACGGGAAGGCGTCGGCGGAGCGGTGCTGGTGCGCGCGGTCGAGCCCATTGAAGGCATCGACCGCATGCGGACGTCGCGTTCCGTTGAGCAGGACCGCGACTTGACGAACGGGCCCGGGAAGCTCACGCAGGCCTTCGGAATCGACGGGGATGATCATACTCGTGATCTGACGGACCCGCCGATATTCTTCACGCGAGGCCATCCCGTGCCCGACGAACAGGTCGACACAACGTCACGGATCGGAATCTCCAAAGGCGTGGACCGGTCATGGCGGTTCCTGATTCGCGGCAATCGCTTCGTCTCTCCCGGCACGCCGTCCGATCACAATGCCTGAAGGGCCCGGGTGACGCGGCAAGGCACGAGGCCTCAGGGAGCCAGGTTGCCGCCGCCGCGGAATTAACGGCCAAATTGGCAGGCGGAGCCTGACTGTCCGCTGCTCGCAGGAATCCTTTGACGTGTAGCGCGTAGCATAACAGCCCAAATACATCCGCGCCTCCCACCCCGGGGCGCACCCGACGTTCGTATCGATTGTCCACGGCTTCCCCGAACATGGATCGACATCTACAAGCTTCTGCCGACGTTCAGCGAACCTCCGAGGAGATTCGCGATGAGTTCCTCCGGTTCTTCGAGGACAAGGGACACGAAGTGGTGCCGAGTGCATCGCTTGTTCCGGAAGGAGACGCCACGCTGCTGTTCACGAACGCCGGCATGAACCAGTTCAAAGATGTCTTCCTGGGCAGCGGGCAGCGTCCCTACACGCGCGCCGTCGACACGCAGAAGTGTCTCCGCGTGTCCGGCAAGCACAACGATCTGGAGGAGGTGGGGCACGACACGTACCACCACACCTTCTTCGAGATGCTCGGTAACTGGAGCTTCGGAGACTACTTCAAGCAGGAAGCGATTCGGTGGGCGTGGGAGCTGCTCGTCGATCAGTGGGGCCTGGACCCGGACCGCCTGTTTGCGACCGTTCACGCCGGCGATGAGGATCTCGGCCTGGATGCAGATAGCGAAGCTGCGGATCTGTGGGCGTCAGAAACGCCGATCAACCCGGACCACATTCTGTACGAGCCGTCGGAGGAAAACTTCTGGATGATGGGCAATACCGGGCCCTGCGGTCCGTGCTCGGAGATCCACGTTGACCTGCGTACGGACGAAGAGCGGGACGAAACGCCAGGCCGGGATCTGGTCAACAAAGACCATCCCCGTGTGATGGAGATCTGGAACCTGGTCTTCATCCAGTACAATGCCCAGCCGGACGGCTCCCTGGAGCGCCTGGCGGATCAGCACGTCGATACGGGGATGGGCTTCGAGCGCATCTGCGCCGTCCTGCAGGGCAAATCTTCGACGTACGATACGGATCTCTTTGCTCCGCTCCTTCAGGCCACGGCCGATCTGTGCCCGCATGAGATGGTTCGCGGCTACGACCATGTCGAAACGGAGGACGACGAGGAACGCGAGCGCGTTCGGATTGCACTCCGCGTGATCGCCGACCACATCCGCACCATCGCTTTCGCCATTTCGGATGGTGTCATGCCGGGCAATGCCGGCCGCGGATACGTCATTCGTCGGATTCTGCGTCGCGCGGTCCGGTACGGATACCAGACGCTCGGCCTGCGTGAGCCCTTTCTGCACCGCCTCGTCGACCCGCTCGTCGAGAAGATGGGAGGGCAGTTTGACGAGCTCGCCGGTCAGCAGGAATACATCGAACGGATGATTCGCTCCGAGGAGGAAAGCTTCCTGAAGACGCTCGGCACCGGCATCGACATCTTCGACCGGGTCACGCCGTACGTCGGTAGGGTGTCCGACGAGGCCGGTGACGATCAGAGTGTGGAGGACGTGGTGGCCGAGATCCGATCCGACGGTCGCATGATGGACCTGCTTCAGAAAGCGTTTGTGGACGCAGACGATCGAGAGGTCATGCTTCGTGATTTCGTCGATGCCGCCCGCGACGGCGATGTGCCGGGTCAGATCGCCTTCTTGCTCCACGACACATACGGGTTTCCGATTGATCTCACCCAGTTGATGGCGCGGGAGCGCGGACTCGGGGTGGACATGCCGGCCTACGACGACCTGATGCAGCGCCAGAAAGAACGGGCGCGGTCGGCAGCCCAGTTCGACGTGGACCAGAGCGAAATCCACGCCTGGCAGGAGATTTCAAGTGGCCAATCGTCCGTGTTCGTTGGCTATGAGGCCCTGTCGGTAGACGATGCCGAGATCCGGGCCGTGCGTGAGGTTGAAACGGAGGACGATCCACGCTTCGAGATCGAACTCGACCGCACGCCATTCTACGCTGAAAGTGGGGGCCAAGTAGGCGACACGGGAACCCTGCAGGTCGGCGGCGAAACGATATCGGTCCTCGACACCCAGCGCCAGGGCGAGCGAATCGTTCATACCACGGACCGGCTTCCTACCGATCCCTCCGGAAGCGTAAGGGCTACCGTCGACGCGGAGCGGAGACGCCAGATCGAGGCGCACCACTCGGCCACGCACCTTCTGCATGCCGCGCTTCGTGGTGTCCTGGGCGATCACGTGCAGCAGAAGGGGTCGCGGGTGGGGCCCGACCGGCTGCGATTCGACTTCAGCCACATGCAGGGTGTGACGGATGACGAGCTCAAAACGATCGAGCGGATCGTGAACGAGCGCATCCAGCAGAACATTTCGACCGGGGAGGACCGCAACGTCCCGATCGATGAGGCGCTGGATCGGGGTGCAATGGCCCTGTTCGGGGAAAAATACGGCGACCGCGTGCGCGTTATCACCTTCGACCCGGACTACAGCGTGGAACTGTGCGGGGGAACGCACGTCGGGGCCACGGGCGAGATCGGTCTGTTCCGTTTTCTTTCCGAAGGCTCCGTTGCCGCCGGTGTGCGCCGCGTTGAGGCGGTGGCAGGTGGTCCCGCTGTGGACTACGTAGACGAGAAGCTCGATGAACTGAACGCTGCTCGCAGGCAGTTTCAGTCGCTTCAGGGACCGTTGCACGAGGAGATTGCCCGGTTGCAGGAGCAGCGTGACGAGCTCGCCGATGAGCTCGAGTCAACGCGCCGTGAGGCGATGGCAGGAAAACTGGACGACGTAATCGCATCTGCCTCCGACGTGGACGGCGTCCGGTGCGCCACCGGCCGCATCGGGGAGGCAAGCATGGACGACCTACAGGCCCTTGCGCAGCAACTGCGCGATCGGATGGGAGAGGAAAGCGTCGGCGTGCTCGGAAGCATCGACTCCGAGGACGGCAAGGTCTACGTCGTCGTATCGGTAAGCGATGATCTCGTGGGTCGCGGCGTCAAAGCCGGCGACATCGTGGGCGTTCTCGGTCGGAAGCTGGGAGGCGGAGGCGGCGGACGCCCGCAGCTCGCCTCCGCCGGCGGGCGCGAGATTGAAAAGCTGGACGCTGTTCTGGCGGAGGCGCCCGATCTCGTCCGCGAGAATCTGTCGTAAATGCGGCAGCCGAACAGGCGAAAATATTAAGCGGTCCCTGCCTCCGACGGGCGGGGACCGCTCGCTATATGTCCACGCGGTTCCGTATTCTACGGGCGGCGTCTGTTCAAATCTCCTTCGCGGGCATACGGCTGAAACCAAAAAACGCCTCTCCCGGCGCGTGCTGGAAGAGGCGTTTGGACGATATTTCGGCGGTGGGGGAGGGATTCGAACCCCCGGTACCCAAAAGGGCACTCCGGTTTTCGAGACCGGTGCGTTCAGCCAGGCTCCGCCACCCCACCGAATTCTGTGCAGCCACAGCATGCATCTCCGGCGACTGCCGTCAATATGTCGATTAGCGGTTACACAGCGTCTCATTCTGCGTTCCGAGGGGGCGCCATCTTCGTGTTTTTATCACAGCGACACCGACGCGGATGGTCGACCACGAACCGGTACTAGGACAGTGAGGCGGGCGCGTTTTCGACCGTTTCGCGAAGCCAGTGGGCATAGCCAAACGAATCAGCCGAAGCGAGGTGTTCAGCCAAGGTATCTTCCAGCACAACGGGCAAAATCTGAAGAAGGGTCGATTCTAGGCCGTCCGGCGCCCCTTTCGATTCGATGTTCACCGTCCATGCGCAAGTCTCCCGGCATGTTACGACCGTACACTCTGCGAGAATGTCCACAGGCTCCGGCTCGCTGATCCGCTGACCGAAGCGTTTCAACAGGTCGATCTGACGATCCCGTGGTAGAACGGCCTGGCGACGGCACTTTGTGACCGGCACCCACAGGTCAAAGCCACTTTCTCTGATCGATGGGGACGCCGGGCCGTCAAGAGGAAAACTCCATTTGATCCATCGCTCGATGCACCCGCTGATCCCGTGCATGCGATCGACGTCGGTCGGCTCGCCGACGCGACGCTTTACCTCAATCCTGTTTCCGCGAATCTTGAGGTTCATCGCCGGGTCTCCGGATACCAGATACCGATCCTGCCGGCTGGATCCCGATGAGGCGCCAAGTCGATCGATCCAGGAGCCGGCCGAAGGAGGCGGTTCTCCCTCACCAAACCAGCGAATCTCGAGGGTGTGTTCAGTTGTCACGGGTGCGTGCTCCGGTCGGGGGGATGTGCTCGAGGGGTAGACAGCAGCGAACGAACGGCTGGAATACGCACGTCCACACGGGCTGGGCGGGCTGCGGTCAGGCGGGTTGATACGCTGCTTCAACCCGTTCCTCTGCGCGGCGGATCAGTTGATCCTGCAGGCCCGAGGCTTCCTCCTCAGTGTTCGACGGCGTCCGCTGAACGTATCGTCCGTCCGGATGCAGTTCCCAGGCAGAGCGGTGATCCGCCAGAGCAAGATCCAGGATCTCCACAATGCGTCCTTTCAGGCGCGGATGACGGACCGGGACGATCGCTTCGACGCGACTGTTGAGGTTGCGGCTCATCCAGTCTGCGCTGCCCATGAATACCTCGGGCTCACCGCCGTTTTCGAAGTAGTAGATGCGGGTGTGCTCGAGGAAGCGCCCCAGAATGCTGATCACGCGGACGTTTTCGCTGAATCCGTCCAGACCCGGACGCATGCGACAGTGACCGCGAACGATCAGGTCGATGTCTACACCGGCCTGAGATGCACGATAGAGCTCTTGTATGAGGCCAGTATCGTTCAACGCATTCATTTTCGCCACGATGCGCCCGGAGCCGCCCGACTGCTCGATGTCGATTTCTCGCTGGATCAACGCCTCGAACTTCCGCCGCATGTTCGTCGGCGCTACCAGCAGCTCCCGGTACTCCTGGTGGGGCGCGTAGCCCGTCAGGTAGTGAAAGAGGTGCGTCACGTCGTAGCCGATATTTCGATCGCACGTGAGCAGCCCGAGATCCGTGTAGAGCCGGGCCGTCGTGGAGTTGTAATTACCCGTACCGATGTGGCAGTAGGTCCGCGGTCCGTCGTCCTCCTGCCGGATGACGAGTGTCGTTTTCGCGTGCGTTTTCAGTCCCACGAGTCCATATGCTACGTGAACTCCGGACTCTTCGAGCATGCGCCCCCATTCGATGTTGTTGGCCTCGTCGAACCGGGCTTTCACCTCGACAAGAACGGCAACCTGTTTGCCTTTCTCCGCGGCATCGACAAGCGCGGCTACGATCGGGCTGTTGTCCGACGTCCGGTACAGGGTCTGCTTGATCGCCAGGACCTGTGGATCGTTTGCCGCCTCCTCGACGAAGCGCTGGGCGCTGTGTTGGAAGGATTCGTAGGGATGGTGGACGAGCAGATCGTCTTCCCGGATGGCAGCAAAAATGTCCGGATAGTCAGCGGTTTTGCCCTGGCGCACGAGATCCGTCGGGTTGCCTTCCCGGAGCAGCCGAGGCGGCGTAACCGGCTCCCACGGCTCGAACTTCAGATCGGGCCGGTCGATGCCCATCAGCTGCATCGCATCTCCGAGTCCGAGGAGGCTTTCGCTGACGTAGACGTCGCCCTCGTCGATGGAGAGCTCATCGACCAACAGGTCACGCACGTCGTCGGGCATATTGCCGTCCAGTTCCAGTCGCACGACGCGTGCAAATCGCCGTTCGCGGAGTTCCTCGGAGATCATCTCGAGGAGGTCGTCGGCTTCTTCTTCGTCACGCCGGATGTCTGCGTTTCGGGTTACGCGGAACGCGTGGACGGTCTTGATCTGCATTCCCCGGAAAAGATCGCCGAGATTGTTGGCGATGACCTGCTCGAGCGGAACGTAGTGGTCGTCGCCAAGGTCGACCCACCGGTCGCGGTTCGAGGGGACTTTCACCCGCGCGAAGTGGTCGCTATTTCGAGCCGGGTTGCGAAGAGTAACGGCCAGCGACAGGCTCAGGTTGGAGAGAAACGGGAAGGGGTGCCCGGGCCCGACGGCGAGCGGGGTGAGGATGGGAAAGATATTATTCTGAAAGTGGTCGTCCGCGCGTTGACGCTGGGCCGAGGTGAGGTCTTCATAATCGAGAATGTGGACATCCGCACGGCGGGCGAGAAGCGGAACCAGTTCATTCTTCCAGAACCCCGTGATGCGTCGGTAGAGCCGGTCCGCCGGCCCACGGACGGCCTCAATCTGCTCCTCCGGGGATCGGCCATCGGGAGACGTGGCGGATACGCCTGCGGCCTGCTGGCGCTTCAGGCCGCCCACCCGTTTCCGGAAAAACTCGTCCAGGTTGCTGTCCGTGATGGCCGTGAAGAAGACTCGTTCCATCAGCGGCGTGCGATCGTCGAGGGCCTGACACAGGACGCGCCAGTTGAAGTCCAGCGTCGACAGCTCGCGATTCAGGTAGAGGCGCGGATCGTCCAGCGGTGCGCCGGCGTCTACGTCCCGCACGACAGTGGACGGAGGAAAGGTCTCCCCGGACGGATCATCCGCATCCGTGAACATGTGTCCACGCGTCTGAATCGCAGCGTCGGATGCAGGCGCTGTGCCGGCATCGCCGTTCGAGCCGGGTCCATGCTTGCCCTGAGACGAGCAGCCGGGTGCTTCATCATCCCGGGGCGTGGGAGAAACGGCTTCAACGTCATCCGGGCGATGCGGGCCGCCGGACGTGGATGACGCGGCTGATGCCTCTCCGGGCTCGGAAGGATGCCCGTCAGCGTCATCGGAGTACGAGGGGGAAGGAGTGGCCACGGAAACCGAGAACGTAAGGAGGAGAGTCGGTGGAGGACGTCAAAACAGGACCGGCAATCCCGGTTCCATCCGCGTCGGCTGCGTCAGGGTCGGACCGGACATCGTTCGGCGTGTGGACGATGTCCGGCCGATCGTCATGTCCGGCGTGGGTCAGGACCCCGCGTCCGCCGGTGCGCGGGCTGTCGGTTCGGTGCCGGACGGTGTGACGTCACCATCGGGCGGTCGGTCCGTGCAGTGCTCGTATTCAAGCTCAAGCGTGGCGTGGTCGATGCCGTACTCGTCGTCGAGTACGCGCTTGATCGATTGTTTGACCCGGTCGAGATCGGACAGGCTCTCGATATCCCTTGTGGCAACGTGGGCCTCTAGAGCCACCCGCGATTCGTCCAGGCGCCAGACGTGGATGTGATGCATTCCCGCAACGTTTTCGAGCGAAGCAACTCGGTCGGCCATGGCATCAATGTCGAATCCGCGCGGAGCGCTTTCCATTAGGATGGAAATCGTCTCCCGGAGCATTCCGTAACTCTGGATAAGGATGTACGCGGCGATTGACGCCGTCAGAATCGGGTCGATGATCGTCCAGTCAAACCGAAGAATCACGACGCCGCCGGCAATGACTGCAATCGACCCAAGAGCGTCTGCAACGATGTGCACGAACGCGCTTCGGAGGTTCAGGCTGTCCCGGGAGGGAGCGTACAGCACAACGGCCGTGGCCACATTTCCGACGAGGGTGCCTGCGCCGACCCAGATCATGAGCGTACCGTCCACGGAGGCAGGTTCCAGCATGCGCTGCACTGCCTCGAAAATAAGGTAGAGAGCAATCAGGACGAGCGTGATGAGATTGATGAAGGCGCCGATCAACTCGGCGCGATCGTACCCAAAGGTTCGACGATCATCGGCAGCTCGGGCAGAAAGCCGACGCGCGATAAGGGACGTCCCCATGGAGGCGGTGTCGCTAAGGTTGTGCGTGGCATCGGCGATCAGGGCGAGGCTTCCGGCGAGGAATCCAGCGATGAATTCTACCGCCGTGATCAACGCGTTAAACACGATCGCCAGGACCAGACGCGTCGTCCCAGATGCATCGGAGGGGGCGTGGTCGTGAAGATGTCCGTCGCGATGCTCATTCGATGGGCTCATCCCGGACCTGCAATTAGGAAGCAGTCGATGAATCGAGGGGGTAGATGCGATGTCGCCGGGTCACGGGATGGCTCGACCGGAATCTGGCGCTTCGTGTCCCGAGCGTACGGTATGTGGAACCGCACTGAACGCGTCGGTTTCCATGTTCGCCCACGGGCAGTGACCACCGGACCTTTAACGAGCACAACATGCACGTTTTACAACGCCCGCAGTGTGCCGACAGGCTGCAACGCGCGACACGCCGGCTGTGTATGTGCATCGCTCTACTTGTCGCTGCCCAGGTCCTCAGTGCGTCACTTTCGGATGCCCGTGCGCAGACGAGGGAGTACTCGACCCAGCATCGTCCCGCGGAGGTCGAGTATGTGTTGCGAACCTCCGGCCCATTCACGGTGATATACCAGCGCGGATACGACCAGGCAGCCAGGCAGGCTGCGTCCGAGCTACACGCCGAACGGCTGGCGACCGATTCGCTCATCTCCAGTCCCGTGCAGGGGCGCGATCTCCGTCTTCCCGTCGTACTGAACGCGTTCAACGATCGATCCAACGGGTACGTCCGGCCCTTTCCATTCCGGACAGAGATCGAGCTGCCCACCCTGCAGTCGCCGGATCTGATCGGCGGTTTCGAGACGTGGACCGGCATTGTCGGGCCCCATGAACTGGTTCATGCGATGCACGGGGACCTGCAGGCGCCGTTCGGCGTGGGGCGCGTGCTCGGGTGGATGGGGAACGACCTGGAGCGCACGCTAAATTTGTCGGTTCCATCCGGGTGGGTGGAGGGAGTGGCGGTGTATCGCGAAAGCCGCATTGTCCCGGGCGGTGGTCGGCTGAATGCGCCTCGCTTCACGATGCGATACCGGGCGGCGATGGAGTCGGAGGACCCGTGGTCCCTCGCCCAGATGCTCGAACGACCGGCCTTCACGCAGCCGTTTGACCGATTTTACGTTGGAGGGGCTCATGCCTTTACGATGCTCGCGCTGGAGGACACACCGGCGTCGGAAGATGTCTTTCCGCGCACGGCCGGCTTTTTCAATCGATTCCCGTTTCTCGGATTCGGCGTGGCGCTATGGCACGGTACGGGTGAGCGACCCGGCACCATTCGGGACCGCCTTCGTCGCCAGGCGCACGAGACCCGACGGGTCCGCGCAGCCGATCGTTCGGCGCCCACTACTGTGGGATCGGCCGCGGGCCTTTCTCATCGGCGGCCGTACTGGCTGGACTCGAATTACGTGATCGCGACCGCCCGTGGCTACAACCTCCGCCGCGGACTCTACCGCATCGACGTGCGCACCGGCGAGCGGGAGCGTATCGCTGCTCAGGCCGTGGCAAATGACACCGAGTACACGCTCGCTCCTGACAGCAGCCGCGTCTGGACGACCCGTTTCGTCCCGGATACGTTTTCCTCAATCCAGGAGCGTGTGGAAGTTCAACCCGTGTCGCTCGATGATGGGCAACGGGGAGCGCGTACGGAGCGAAAACGCGTCCGTACACCTGTTGAGATGCCGGACGGTCGCCTTTTCGCTGTTCGAAATGACGGTCCGACAACGCACATCGTGGAACGAACAGCGGGCGGTCGGTTCGTGCAGCGCACGGCGTACACCAACGTTCGCGTGCTCCATATGTCGGCGTCTCCCTCGGCGAATGTGATCGCCGTGCTCGCAAATGTTGGCGGCGACCACAGGATTTACCGCTTCGAGCCGGGGACGGACGACGATCCCTCATCCTTCGTGCTGGAGCCCTGGTTCGCCTTGCCCGGCCTCCGGCTGTACGATGTAAGCTGGGGCCCGGACGGCCGGTATATGCTGGTCTCCGCGGCAGCGCCGTCGTCTTCCCCGACGTTTCCAGGGCAGCCTCCGACCGCGGCGGAAACGCCGAACGTTTACGTTCTGGACACCGAGAAGGGGGTAGTTACGCGGCAGACCGATGCGCGGTACGGCGCCTTTGAGGCAGCCCTGTCGCCCGACCGTTCGACCCTCGCCTACATCCGGTATCGGCACGAGCGCTACGACCTGGTCGTTTCAGATTTTGACCCGACCATTCCGACTGTCTCGGCCGATTCAGTTGAACATGGAACGGAGATGTGGACCGGACCCGCGCTGCTCAGAACCGAGTCCGAGGTTCCGGACATCCCCTGGTCGGAGGCCCGGCCCTACCGCCCGAGGCGCCACCTGGCCCCTCGCGTGCTTTACCCGGTCGTGCGCGACATCGACGACGCATCGGACATAGACGATCTGAGCGCCGGGGATGCATCGCCGGTGGGCTGGGGGCTGGGCATTCAGGGGACCGACCCGCTCCAGACGTGGTCGTACGGTGCCGAGGCATGGGTGCAGGATGCGTCGCTCTGGTCGGAGGCGTCCATCCAGTATGCCGGTATCATCCCCAGGCCGTCCCTCAACCTTTTTCGTCGTCCAACCCTTCTCGGACCATGCGCTCGACTGGAGGAGGAGGGGGCCGGCCTCGGCCTCGACGCACCGGTCACCTTCGCGTCAAACGTATATCAGTCGGTGGGGCGGTTCGGTCTTGACATCGAATGGCGGCGCACCCGGCTCGTGCGCGATGATCAGGCGGAGAGCCGCGTACAGCGCGCGACGCTGGAGCCGTCGGCGACCATCGGGTATCGGCTGCAGCAAAACCCCAGGGACTTGATCCCGAACAGCGGCCTTCTTTTTTCCGGCGTCAGTACGCACGACGTATGGACCGACGGGGCGGATCAGCAGGGAGTACTCGGGCTCGTAAGTGCATTCGTTCCGCTGCTTTCACGCTGGAATACCGGCATCCGGCTCGGGGCGGGCATCGTAAGCCAGCGACGGGGTACAGAGTTCGGTCTCGGCACATTCCTCCCGAGGGGAAATGAAGACTTTTCCCTGCCGTCCGGGACGTTCGTGCGGTGGAAAGGAGAGATTCTTCAGCCTCTTGCATTCGTAGATGATGGGCTCGTCACCGTGCCGGTGTATCTGAAAGCCGTCTACGCCTACGGTTTCGGGTCCACGGTCACGCGCGCCTCGAATGTTTTTGGCCGCGGTCCGCGCGTAAGCGCCATCGGCGCCGGACTCGGGGCCCGCATCCGGCTGTTCTCCGTTGCCGACCTCGACCTTCGCCTCGGTCTGGCCTACGACGTGGAGGAGCGGGGCGTGACCGTGGTCTACCGGTGACTCAACGCGCTGAACCACGTCGCAGGGCCGACCGGTGGCCTCGAACGCAAAGGAGATGTGAACTTTCAAGATGAACCCGTCGCCAACGGCGGCGCCTCTCGCCTCTCACCGACCGGCGTCGAACTTTCGCTGCCATCCGCCGGTAACACACTTATCCGATAGACGCGCACACAGCGGTGCTCAAATATGGATAAGCTGAAGTGCAAGACCTGCGGCTGCGAGAGCCTGCGCCCGATGCAGGTAGTGTTCGATGAGGAAGAGGCACCGGAACTCATCGGTGACGATCAGGACTCGCGGTTCTACAGTTGTCAGGTATGCGGGGACAACTGGCTTTCTGTTAAGGAAACAACCCCGGACGGGAAGTGCACGATCACCTACGTCCACCAGATGGGGACGTCTCCCGTGCTCAAACGTGTCGCCCACATGTCGAACCAGATCATCGTCGACGACGATAACGTGGACGAGTGGGAGTACTTCAAGGGAGAAGAGCCGGTTGAGGAGGAGGAGTGGCGTGATCTCCTGTCAAGTCGACGCGACACGCTCAAAGCGTCCTGCGTGAACTGAGAAGATACATCCACCGGATGCCGGGTCGCCGTGCGACGGTGTGAAAGCCGTTAATTGCGAACGCCAAACGGAAGCCGCCCTGTCGAGTGGATCGACGGGGCGGCTTTACCTTTTGTTGAACACCGGCGCAGACGCTGCCATCATGACCTCAGGCCGACTGCGTTCCCTGCGTTTGCTCCAGGCTGGTCTCGATGGCCGAGGTCAGGTCCGCCCGCGTGAATGGCTTACTGACGTACTGGTCGAAGCCTGCCTCCAGGAAATCTTCGCGGTCACCGGGCATCGCGTATGCCGTGAGTGCAATGGCCGGCACGTCGGCCAGTTCTTCTCGTTGCCGGAGCAGATGAAGCAAGTCTGTCCCGGTCCGTTGCCCGCTGAGGTTGATGTCCAGCAGAAAAATATCGAAGTCGTTTTCATCGGCGGCATCCAACGCGTCATCAACGCCGGATACGACAACGACGTCGAACGAGCTCTTGAGCAGGTGCTTCAGGAGGAGTTGGGTTTCGGAATTGTCCTCCACCGCAAGAATGTGGGCTCGGGTCGAACTCATGGGACGGGTCGGAGCGCTCTCGTGGTCAGTCGTGACGGATGACATCCGTGGCCAAAGTCGGGTCTGCGGATAGGAATAGGCCGGTCCTGAAACCGGTGTGCATATGAACGTACGTGTCAGGCCAGACAATTTCTTGCCGGACGGACACTCACATCCATATCGGTTCGCATTTCGGTAGATTTTTCTTGCCCTCAGCGCTGTTCGGATCCACGACCCTTTCCCCAAAGAGTTCCTCCTCAGCGGTACCGGTGGTAAGATTGAGGAGGTTCATGGGAATCGCCAATGCAGCTGTAGATCTACCTCGCGAACACGATTGCCGACATACTCATCCCGGCCGGATCCGATGCGAACACGGTCGTCGTAGCGGGTGACGGCGTACTTTGCTTCCAGAAGAAGATGCTCGGTGAGTTCAGCGCGCAGCACCAGGTAGGATCGTTCGCCGCGCCCAAACAATGCCGGCACGCGAAAGGCGTAACGCGGACCACGCTCGTAGGCGAAGAGGCGTGCTTCGTAGCCGTCGGTTTCGAAGAGCGCAACCCGTCCGATCAGTCGTACCCGTTCGAACACATCCCACTCTACATCCTGAACCAGGAGCGTACCGTGAGCCTTGTCGCGGTCGGTATCGGAACCGCCCGGCGGAATGGCGATGACGGACTCCAGACGTGTACCGAGCCGTAACCGGTCCGACCAGGCGTAGTCAACATCCCATCGCACGCTGCTTCGCGTTTCCGGTGCAACCCCATCTGTCGCCAGCGGTGACGGACCGGTGTGGCCGTCGATCCTCTGGTCCTTCGTTTCCGTTCGTAGCTGCACGTAGTGCTTCAGCCAGGGACGGGGCGCGTGTTCTACAATGAGCCGCACGTCCCGTCCGGTTGTGGGGCGCGGCATGTTGTAGCGGAGCCACGGAAATCGGTACTGATCGACGTACCCAATCACGCTCCAGTGGTCATGAACACGGACTCGCGCGGCCAGATAAAGTCCGGTTTCATTCTGCGGTGCCGTTTCGGAAAAGCCAAATCCGAACCGATTGTCGTATTCCGGCGCGTAGTGACGGGCGTGAAGTGCCAGGTCGACCCGGTTTGCGCCTTGATAGGCGAATCCCCCGACCGCCGCGAGGCTCCCGCCGGGACCGCGTGCGATCTCTCCGGAGAGGATGGACGGTCCGGCATCCACGATCGCGTGAAGCGACGCAATGCGTAGGTGGCGGCCGGCGTGGTCGAAGGCGTCGGATGGACGATTTCTCGGCACTCTGCGCCGATCGACCGTAGACGCCAGGGCAGCACCTCCGACCGACCACCGTTTTCCCTCGAGCTTGATTAGGGTGCCTGCAACGGATTCCGTGACGGCATCGCGATTGGCGCGTTCCGTGGGGGTTCGATGGAGCCCGGTGTTCGAGAGGTTTGTCCATGGAGGTTCGAGCGGGTCGGTGCGATCGTCGATGCTTGCGTCCAGGCGGCGTCGGGATATGAACGACGATATTGAGGCCACAGGCATCCAGGTTCGGTCCTGCAGCCAGCGCTCGGTCCCGATTCGAAGCGCCAGCCCGCGAAAGAACCGGTTCTCCTCGGTGGATGCGAATGGGGCGATTCCGCGACCGTCCCGTAAAATGCCGTCGACCGCATTCCGACCCTTTCCGAAGGCCGGGCCGCGCCACAGGGCAACCCCGTGCCCTGCAGACACTGTGTAATCGCCGATGATGATGGACGAGATCGGTCCCACATCGGTAATAGCTAACGTGCCGGCGACATGGTCAAAACCCGGCGCGCGGTCGGTCATGTCCCAACGCCAGGCCTCTCCCGGATCCTTATCCAGTGCGGCGGCGGCCAGGAGGCGTTCCCCCAGGGTGATTTCGGCCCGCGACGTGTGTCTCGCCGGCCCACCCTGGTACCCCGTGCGGGCCGAGTCGGGCCGGTAGCCGCGACCCAGGTCGAGCCGCCGCGTCCATCGGTAGGCCGTGCGGATCTCGGCGTCGCGGACGGCTGCCGACCATGGCTCAGGACGGGTGGGTGCGTCCGGACGTTTGGGTACCACATGAGAAGTCGTAATAAACGGCCGGAGGCGCCGATATTGCTGCGGATCGATGCCTTCTACAGTCAAGAGGTCGGACGGCGAAGAAAATCGTCCGCGTCGTGATCGGTGTCGAACGATCCGGCGGGCGAGAAGGAGGGAGAGGCCCGGGATGGCTGTCAGCTCCGACGCGGTGGCTGCATTCACATCCACCGGGCGAGCCTGCAGTTCGATCAGGCGTTCTGCAATTGCTTCTCCGGTAGCCGTCGCCGTGTCCACGTCGTCCACGAACGCGTCGACCGGCGTCTCCGTCGAATCAATGTGCTGGGCCCGGACGGTCAGGGACGTCGTGCTGAGTAGAAGGAATAGTAAGCCGACTCGGAGCATGTCTAAAATAGACGTCGGGAGAACGGTCAGGCTGGCTTGCGGATCGTTTACCACGTAAGGGACAGGCCGCCGCCATGCGACCAGCCTAGATCGGGATGGCTTTCCGCCGAGATGTCGATCGAGAGAGCGCCGAGGCGGACCCCGGTGCCGAGAGTGAAGCGCGCCGGAAACCGTGCGGCACCGGCACGTACCGCGAGTGCTGCGACCGGCCATACCTCAATGCCTCCACGTAGCGACCAGGGGAAGGCTACGTCTTTATACACGTCCGTATAGAGATTGACGGTGGGCGTCGCCCGGTAGTGCAGTCCGACGGATAGCGACCGCGGTAGCGGCTCGCCCGCGATGCTGCTCCCCGTCAGGTTGTCTGCGCGAACGCCTGCCGTCAGGGACGCCAGGACGGGGACGAGCAAGCCGGCTCGAAACGAAAACGCCTGGACAGAGGGGAAGCCGTCGATGCCGACATGCTGGTACCGGGCACCTACGCCCATGGAAAGTGCGCGGGACGTCCCGAGGGACAGACGTCGGGCGACGGCGATGGTCACGAAGGTTTCGCGATACGCCTCGTATCCGAACGTGCCCGCCCCCGTCTGAACAACCGCACCGGGCACGGGGAGTCGAATGGCGACAGCGGCATGACGCAGTTCTGCGAGTCCGAACGGTTGACGCCCGAAGACCGTGACGTCGCGTTTAGGTGTGTACCCGGGGATCGCCGGGTTTACGTGTATGCCGGAATCGAACGTATCGCCCGTCGTTGCAAGGGCCAGTGCGACCGAGCGCGCGCTACCCATGCGATCCATTCCGGTTTGAGCAGCGGCCGCCGTTGGGAGTACAGCCAGAAAGAGGATAAGCACGCGTATCATAAGACTCCGAAGATGTCCTGTGTATTAAATCATATATACACCTACGTATAATTATAAATATATAAACTATAAAGTCAATAGCTGGTTCTGGGGTTATCGGAATCGTCTGTTCATGGTCGGGCAGGCGGTCGAAACCCGTTGACAGAGGTCGGGTTGGACGATTACCAAGACACCTTCCGGTGCCATGTGAAGGCACTTCGCTGTCTATTCCTATCAGGTCGCGGCTGCGCGCTCCAGCCGTAACAACGGATCCGCATGACTCTTATGCACCGATTTACATCGATTGGATGCCGATGGGCGTGTGCCGTGATGTTGACGTGTATGCTCGTCGCAGTCGGGCCGCGACCGGTTGTCGGTCAGGAGTTGAATTGCTCGGTGAACCTGGACATCTCGCAGCTTTCGGGGTCCGACTTCGATTATCTACAGGACCTCGAACGTCGTATCCGGGAGTATCTAAATCAGCGGCAATGGACGGAGCACCGATACCGTCCAGAAGAGCGGATCGATTGCACCTTTCAGATTTTTGTCGAGCGGACGGTCGGAATCCAAGAGTTTACCGCGCAGCTGGTCGTGGCAGCGCGGCGGCCGATTTACGACACAGCCCAGACGACGCCCACGTTTCGGGTCAAGGATCAGTGGACGTTCGAGTTTTCGCGCGGCTCGTCGCTCCTCTTCGAGCCGAATACATTCGATCCGCTTACATCCGTCCTGGATTTCTACGCGTACGTCATCCTCGGCTACGACTACGATACGTTCTCGCCGCTGGGTGGAACGCCGTACTTTCAGGAGGCGCGGAGGATTGCCGACCTGGCGGCCACCGCGAATGCATCCGGATGGGAGTCCCTGGGTAACGACCAGACGCGGACGGCGCTAATCACCGAGATCTTGCGTCCGCGTATGCAGCGGCTACGCGAGGCAACGTACCGGTACCATCTGGAGGGACTGGACCGCTTCGTCGCGAGCACGGAAAAGGCCCGGGCAACGATTTTGGCTCAGCTTGAGGTCCTGGATGCGCTTACGCAGGATGTATCGCGATCCTACGCACTGGACATATTCTTCGGGACAAAGTACGAAGAGTTTGCTGCGGTCTTCCGAGACTCTCGACTTGGAAGCGAGGCGTACACCATTTTGACGACAATCGATCCGTCGCACTCCTCGACCTACAATGCCCTCGTAAACTGAGTAGGCTGAACCGGGGGACACCGATGACCGGCACGTCGCGCTAACGCGTAACCCAGCGAGGAAACAGGCCGATAATCCAGGCCGTGATGTCAGGCGGCGTGACACGGCTTGCAAATAGGGCGGTGAATAGATGGTGGCTCCTCATCGCACCCGAAGATCTTGCTGTAAACAACGGCAGGATCAAAATACAGCAGATGCGTACAGACCATTGATTAATGAAATCGCATCAAATCATATGAAAATATTTCAACGCAGGCATTTCCGGCGTAACATGCGCTCTCGGTCGGCGTCTACATTCTCACGGTATCGGTGATATCCCGCATCGCACATTCTGCTTGATCCCGAGCACACGCCGTTCTTCCATCCCACAGGGTTGTCGGCCGATGCAGGGGCTCAACCGATCGCTGATCTTATTCGAACGAAACTGAATACGCATGTACCAGACTGAAGGCGTCGACGCGATTGCCACGATCACGGAACTCCGTGCGGAGACCTCCGAACTGATCGATCATGTTCGCAAGACCAAAAACGGTATCCTTATTCAGAAGAACAACGAGCCGTATGCTGTTCTCATGGACTGGGAAGTCTATAAAAAGGTGAAAGACCGTGTCGATCTTGCGTCCCTTGGCAATGAGGTTACCGCGTAACTACGACAGACCGCTGATGCTTCTGCATTCAGCGTGTACAATCAAATTGCAAAAGGAAACCTCCGGTCTCCGGGGGTTTCCTTTTTTATGTGGCATCCTCAGACGTGCTACAGCTTCGTTGCCTTCCGAAGATTGCAGAACGCGACTCGCGTCCCGGAAAAAGAAAACCGTCTCACCGGGGGATCCCGGCGAGACGGCGGCTGCATGATAGTCGTTTTTGACCGTCATAGCAGGTATGGTGCGAAAGGGGGGACTCGAACCCCCACGGGTTTAACCCCACTAGATCCTAAATCTAGCGCGTCTGCCAATTCCGCCACTTTCGCAAGGACAGCCACGTGCTTGAGCTTGATTCATACACGACAGATTGCATAATTGACACGGCGGCACTTCGGTTCCACCGGTGCGGCTCGCGGAAACAGACTTGACCGTTTCACCACGAATGACGGCCCGGTTCGGAGTCTCTTGGTCCGTACGAGCCGTATATGAGCATACGCGCAACACCGCGACCGCTGCGGC
>JAAAOT010000154.1 GCA_009908725.1 Bacteroidota bacterium
GCCGGTGTTGTGGCGGACCTTGCTGTGCACCGCGTCGATGAAGACGATGGGGTAGACCGACTCCAACTCGCGGCTGCGCCACGCGGCAAGCTCCGGCTCCAGGCGTTCCACCAGACGCGAGACGAACATCTCGGACGCCTCGAAATGGTAGAGCTCGGTGACGTGGCGCTGAATCTCGCGGGTGGTCATGCCCTGGGCGTACATCGCGACCACGCGCGCCTCCACATCCGCGGTGATCGAGCGGTGCTTGGGCACGATCTGCGGGTCGAACGTGCCCTGGCGGTCGCGGGGAACGGCAATCTCGGCCGGGCCGTGGGAGGTCTTGAGCGTCTTGGCCGAGCGGCCATTGCGCGCGTTCGCCGGGCGGCCCCGCGAGCCGGCTCCGCCTCGCGCGTTCGGCGGGTAGCCCAGGTGGTCGGTGAGTTCTTCTTCGAGGGCGATCTCGACGAAGCGGCCGATCAGGTCCGCCAGCGGCGCCCCCTCAGCGAGGCTCTCCGAGAGCGGTCGCCCCGCGGCGTCTTTGGCGATGCGGCGCAGGTGCTCCTCCAGCGGAGTGGACGATGGAGGGGGCGTGTGAGACGTCTTCTTTGGTGTCGTCATGGTTCCTAACGTCGGGATGAGGAGATCGCCCCTACCCTCATACACAAAATCTGTTGCAGTCTCCCTACCCTCATACACAAAATCTGTTGCAGTCTCGCTCGGATCCGACCGGAATCCATCCGACCCACCACTCACGACCCACGACCTACTAGATTACTCCTTCGCCATTCCCATTTCGACATTCCCAATTCGCCGTTCCCAATCCCCCCATTCAACATTCCCCATTCAACATTCGCCATTCCCCTCACCATCGCGCGGGGCGGCCGCGGGTGTCGACGTGGACGAAGGGGCCGCGGTGGGGGGCCGGGCCGTAGATGCCGAGACCGCCGACGAGCGGTTCGTACCACGTTTCATCGCGCATCGACTCCACCATGTTCGCCAGGCGCCGCGCGTCGGCCTTCGTCACGCGCCCGTCGCCCGTCAGGTCGTCCATGACGCCGTTGCCGTCCACATCCACAAAAACGTCCGCTGCTCCGCCGTACAGGTGGCGGCTGTAGGACGTGGTATTGCCGATCAACCGGTTGTAGTAGGGGGTGCGGAAGCCGCTCATCACGTGGAGCGTTTCCAGGTCGTACCCGGCGTCCTGGACCTGGTCGACGATCATCTCCAGCTTCAGCAAAAGCGGGACGCGGACGAGGGTGTACTGCGGGAAGGTCCGCTGGCGATTGACCTGCTTGCTCAGGAACTGCTGAAGGCGGAAGTGCGGGCTCAGCCGCGCGGTCCGGTTTTCCCGGGTCACCCGAATAAACCCCTCCGGACGGCGATATACCGGATCGTCCCGCAAAGGCTTCGACTCATACGCCCCGATGCGATAGGGCCCGATGCGATCATCCTCGTGGTCGAAGGGCGTCAGCACGAAGGCGTTGACCCGGATCACGTCGCCCGTCACGGTATCCTCCACCACGACGGGGTTGAGTCCCGGCTGCTTCGGTGGTTTTCGCCCGTAGGCAGAAGCACATCCAGCGGGAGCGTTTCTCCCGGCATCACGAACGCCGCCATCACGGAGTACGGGACGACATCCTCTCCCACCCGGAGCATGAAGCCGGACTCTACCTCTTCGGTGTCGGCGGCATACTCGTCGTCCAGCACGAACGGTTGCGCGTCTGCCGTCCCCGCGAAGGTGAGCAACAGGACTGCGACGGACAGCACGCAGGTCGTCAGGTTCGTCATGGCATCAAAACAGGCAGGAGCGAAAAGGAATGTACGGGAAGGAATTCAGGCCCGGTTACCGGGAAACGAGTTGCGCGAGCCATCCGCCCCGGTCCTGTTCGGCTGCGCGGTCCAGATCCTCAAAGAAGGTGTCGATCTGAGTGCAGGAGGCCGGCCGCCGTTCGGGTTCGTCCAGGGCCGTCTGCAGCTTCGGGTCATGCCCGTACAGGTCGCGGCGGAAGTGCACGGCACCGCCCGGCTCGGCCCAGGCGGTCAGGTAAATGAGGTACACCGGCAGTCTGTGGTCGAGGGAGACGCGCTTCCGCTCGTCCGCGTCCATGGCCTCGCGGACACGGCGTTGCGACCAGTCGTCGGGCAGGACGTGCCGGGCAAACTCGGCCGGCCGCTCAACACGCACGCAGCCGTGACTGAACGTCCGGGTCGTTCGCTGGAAGAGGTGGTCCGCCGGCGTGTCGTGGAGGTAGATGTCGTGGTCGTTCGGAAACATGAACTTGACCAGGCCGAGCGAATTGGTCGGCCCGGGCTTTTCGCGAAGACGCACATCGTACCGTTGGAGCGACTCCTCGTCCATCAGCGAGGCGTCCACGACGTCTCCCGCGGCGTTCACTACCTCGTAGTTGTTGTCCTTCAGGTAGCTCGGGTTTGACTCTGCCTTCGGCAGGATCTCCTCAATCGCGATCTCACGCGGGATATTCCAGTAGGGACCGAACACGACGTACTGCATCGTATCGGCGAAGGCCGTCGTCTGCTTATCGCGCTCGCCCACGATGACGGGCATTTCCATGGTTTCGGCGCCCTCGCTGTACGCATTCAGGCGGAAGTCCATGATGTTCACGAAGATAAAGTCCTGCCCGAGGTTTTCAGGGAGCCAGCGGTGGCGCTCCAGGTTGAGGGCAAGCTGCCTGACCCGCTCATGCGCGCTTACATTCATCGCCTGCCGGGTCTCGTCGTCGACGGCACCGCTCACCGTGAGCCCGTGCCGGCGCTGAAACTGTTCAACGGCCCGCTCCAGTTCGGCCCCGTACGGCTTGAAGCGGCTGTGTGTCGAGTCGCGCTGCTGGAGATCACCGGTTGCTGCGAGACGGTCCCGCAGACGGGCGACGGCCCCTGTCGTATCGCCGGGCGCGAGCGTCATCCCGTCGGGAAGCGTGGCCCATCCGCCGCGGTCTGCAATACGACGATAACGGTTCAGGGCATCGCGAAGCGGTGCATAGTCGAGATGCTGGGCCGAGGCGTTGTCCAGGGTACCGTGAACGCCTTCCTGCAGGGATCGGTCGAGGAGATCGACCAGTGACACCCGGTCCTGCTCCACGTTCCACGACCCCTGCACGGCACTCGGTTCTAAGCGCCCCTCCGTCAGGTCGCGGGCGTACGTCAGAAACGCTCGGGTCAATGCCACGTCCGCACCCGCAATACTCGCCCGGCGCAGTGAGTCGGCTCGGGCCCCGCTCTCACGGTGGGCGTCGACGAACGCCGCGCGCAGCGTGTCGATCAGGGCCTGCGCGTTGTAGCGTTCCCGCGGCAACCCCTCTTTCGGGGCCTCGCACAACTGGCGGAGTAGCGCCCGGGCCTCGTTCGTCGGTCCCTCCTTCGTGAGCCAGATGGGCTGACCGCCCTGTGCGCGGTAGGCACGATGAATCAGACTGTCGCGCTCGCCATCATATGCTCGAATCTCGACGTCCAGCGCCTTTTCAATCGATGGCGGCGCCGCGTCGTGGCATCCCGAAAGGAGGCCCAGAACGATGATGGGGACGATGAGAACAGCGGGGATCCGACGCGAAGGGTGGGTACTCACGTGACATGGCGGTTGAAACAGGCAGCCGATATGAAGTCGCCGGTCGCCGCGAAGATGCGTCCGGGCTCCAGCGATGGCTGCGGTATGCGCCGTGGCAGGAGGTGATTCTGCAATCTGCCCCTGAATGCAAGCATCGTGTGACGCACCCCCGCCCCTTCACGCCATCGTTTCGGATTCGAACGGCGGGGGCTGGTTTCTTCACGCTCGTTCCCCGCTAGTACCGCGTCCTGCCGCACCCTGTCGACGCGTCAGGCACCCGCTGGCGTGCCGGAAGCGGCGTCGACGCCGAATTCGCCGTCGAGCTGGACGCGCATCGGCGGTGCTCCGCCGTCCTTGTCTTCGCCCATGTACACCGTCATGTGGGGGAACGGAATCTCGATGTCTTCGGCATCGAAGGCCGCCTTGATCCGACGGTTGTACTCCCGACCGACGCGCCACTGCTTGATCGGTTGCGTCTTAAACCGCGCTTTGATCACGACCGCCGAGTCACCCAGCTGGTCGACCCCGAGCACCTCCAGGTCATCGAGAATGTCTTCTTGATAGTCCGGGTCCTCCCGCAGTTCTGCGCCGACGCGGCGCATGATGTCGATCGCATCGTCGACGTTCTCCCGGTATGCGATCCCGATATCGAAGACATAGTAGGAGAACTCCTTCGTCATATTCGTCACCACGTCGATCTGGTTGTTGCGGACGTAGTGGACGTTGCCGGAGAGATCGCGCAGCACGACCATTCGCAGGTTGAGTCTTTCGACGACGCCCCCTTTCCCCGCGATGTCAACGACATCTCCGACGCGGATCTGGTCTTCCAGCAGGATAAAGAAGCCGCTGATCACGTCCTGGACAAGGCTCTGCGCGCCGAAGCCGACCGCAAGGCCGAGCACGCCGGCCGCGGCCAGCACCGGCCCGATGTCGATCCCGAGCGCTCCCAGCACCATCATCGCTGCGATCACCCAGATGATGATTTCGGCCGCGTATCGGATCACCGAACTCAGCGTATCGGCCCGCTTCTTTGCCTCTCCGTCCCGCGACCCGCTTTCGAAGGACCGCTTGAACCGGTCGACGAGCGCGCGCAGAAGGCGCAACGCGATGGTCGTGACCAACAGGATGACGAGCACCTCTGCACCCGTCGTGATGAGCCAACGATACGCGGATTGGAGGAAGGACTGCCACTCCATGTCAGGGGTAGGCGTGCATCAGGGAGAATCATGGCGATAGGGCCCGCCGGCGCGTGCAACGCGTCCACAGGTTTGCACTCCTCACGGGCTTCCAGCGGAAAAAAGCCCAACAGGCATCGCCTCTCGCTGTTGGGCTCTGGCCGCGCATTTGGCCGGCTTTTGCTACGGCGTTACGCTTGACGGACCGCGGGATCGGTTGATCCGCCACGATGCTACCGCCCAGATGTCTGCTTACCCCCTTACTGGTAGATCTCGACAAAGGCGTCCATCTGTTCGTCCGACCCGACCATCACGAGCGTATCGCCATCGTTCAGCCGCAGATCGGGCTGCAGGCGGGTGGTCACCTGCCCGTTGTGCTTGACGGCCACCACATTGAGCGCGGTTTTCGCGCCGATGCCACTTTCCCCGAGCGTCGTGCCGTGCAATGATTTCGGGAGGTCCCGGGAGAAAAGGTCGACGCCTTCGCCCAGCACGACCAGCTCCCGTCCGTTGACGATCGAAATCACCGCATCAATGCCGAGTGTCGAGTAGCTCAGCACGAAGTCTGCCCCCGCCCGGTGGATGGCGTCGAGGTTGCGCTCGTGCGTGATCCGGCTCACGATGCGTAACTCCGGGTTCAGGCGCCGGCAATACGACGTGAGGTACACGTTGACGGCGTCGTCATTGGTGGTGAGAAGCACCGACGGTGCCTTGTCGATCCCGGCCTCGTGAAGCAGGTGGTAATCCGACGCATCCCCGTGAAAGACCTCCGTACACACGTCGCGCAACATCCGGCAGCGCCGCCGGTCGCGTTCGACGAGGTGCACGGGAACGCCCTTATCTGTGAGCGCTCGCGCGGCCGCCGACCCCACCATTCCTCCGCCGATGAGCAGCACCGGGTTCGGGTTCACGTCGTAAATCGACAGCATCATGTCCAGCTCCTCGAGCTGCTCCGGCATGCCCATGACGACCGGCACACACTGGTCCGTGAGCATCGTGTCGGGCCGAGCGGGCTCCATGAGCCCTCGCTTCCACACCCCGATGATGCTGACGCCGGTCTTTTCACGGAGCTGCGTTTCCCGGATGGTGTGTCCGGCCAGCGGCGTGCGGTGCACGGGGAGCTCTGCGATCTTCAGGTCTTCGTACTCACCGATGATGTGGAGACCCGCGCGCTGGGTGTTGATCCGATTGGCCAGTTGCTCGCCCAGCCACCGTTTGAGCGGCAGCACGTGGGTTGCGCCGCTCAGCTCCAGGATATCAATCGCATCCTCGTTATCGGCCACAGCGGCAACCGGCACGTCGGGAGCGGCCTCACGCACGGTCAGCGCGATGTTGGTGTTGACGATGTCGTCGCGGTTGGCCAGCACGAGCCGGGCCTGATCGGCCCGCAGAAGACGGTACGTCTCCTGGTCGTCGATTTCCCCCACGACCACCGACAACCCCTCGGTGAACCACTCGGAGGCAACGGATGGATCCGGCTCGATCAACGCGTAGGGAATCTTGCTCCGCTCCAGTCGCGCGATCAGACCGGGCGCGATGGCATCCCGGTCGGTAATGAGGACGTGGCCTGACGTCGCCTCGGGAAGCTCCCGCGGCGCACGCGATCGAATCTGCGCCTCCAGCCACGGCGCGTAGAAGAAGCGAATGAAAGCGAACGGCAGCACGATCAACAGCATGACAATGCCCGTGATGAGCACGATCACGCTGAAGAGCCGCCCGATGTCGCTCTGGAAGGTGATGTCGCCAAAACCGAGCGTGCTCATCACCGTGAGCGTCCAGTACAGGCCGGTGATCCACGAGTGCTGCTCCCCTTCCGCGTACAGCATGATGAAGTGGAAGAGGACCGTGAACACGACAATAACGGCCACGAGGACGCCAACGTATTTCAGCAGAATCGGGAGGTTCTGCCGGATCTCCTTGTTCTGGAGAAAATAGGAGAGCTGCGTGCTGAGGGTTTTCATGGAGACGGGAAGGGAAACTGCATGCCCGGGCTGTCCGCAGCGTGGAAGGCTGCAGCGCTGTTGGCCGGTTCGACGGATCTGACGGATCTGACGGATAACCGACCGACAGGGGAACGAAAAGGATCCTATCATACACGGCAGTCCGCCGGAATGTCCAGCGGCCGGTCGTCCCGGATTCAGCCTGCGCTCATGTCGCGTCCACGGGCGGCGACCGGGCTGGACCGCTGTCGAGCGCTAAACGTGCAGGCATGGCGTTTCCATAGGGTCCTCAATCTACCAGTGTCGCTCCGACGCATAAAGATCGACCTGAATTTGAAGCGGCGTCCCGCCCGGCTTCGATCCCGCGAGCGACGGGGTGCCGACCCATGCGCCGATGTGCACGTGAGGAGCACGCGAGTTTCCGTTGTTTCCCACCCGGGCAACCACCTGTCCCGGCTGTACGGTCTCGCCCTCTTCGACGGTGATGTCGCGAACATGGGCATACACGACGGTCGTCGTTCCGTCGTGAAAAAGGATGAAGCCCGGCTGCGCGTTTCGGTTCATCGTTCCCGGCACGTTCGTCGTATCCGGCTCCGTGACACGGACGACGGTTGCCTCGAACGGGGCGAGGACGTCGCGCTGCCATGCGTACCAGTCCTCATTTTCTTTACCGCGGGACATCGGTTCGTACGGCCGCGCGATGCCGTCGTCGTGGAGCTTGTTTACCCCGAAGTCGCGCGCGAGCTGATCGCCGAGGCGGAGGTGGGACTTGTAGGTATGCTCTCGGGTCGACAGGGAAAAGCCGTCCTCCGTCGCATCGATCGGCGGATGAATGAGAATCGACTGCGTCAGCGTATCGGGGGTCGGCCGGAGCCCGTAGTCCTGCGCAAGTGCAGGACCGGCGGTCAGTGCCGCCATCAGCAAAGCAACCAGCATCGCCGTTCCGACGGTTCGGTGCTGCGTGAGGTGACGGACGGGTGGGACGGGCGAATCGATCATTGATCGGTCGGTTCGCACATGAGAAGAAGTAATCGAGCGCCTCGGGAGGGGGGCACGCCCTGCGAAACCGTGATGTTACACGCCCGGTCGCGTGATCCCCTCAGTGCAGAAAGATCGATCGTTTACTACGCAGCGCTCGACATGGATTGATATGGTGTGCCCGTTTGGTGCGATTCCGACAAGCCACAGTCCCGCGCCGATGAGCGCAAGAAGAAGCGTTCCGTTCTGTGTACGCGGCATGCGATGGGAAAGGGAGTCAGAAGAACAATACATCGACGGTTGAACGTGCGACGCGCGGTGAACGACCGCGCCGCGCCGCTCAGCCCGGGCAGGAGAACGGATTGGGCGCACCGGTGGCTCCAAGCATGTCATCGACGTTTCCAACAGCCTCCGCCGCACGCTCGGCAACCCTGAATCCGCCGCTGAAGCTGCCCAGGATCAGCATCTTGCTGGCTTCGCAGGCGGCGAACAGCACGGCGCGGCGTGCATAGCGGTCCAACTCGGAGGCGTCCATCAGGGCAACAGCCATGGCCGCACCGCCGTACATCCGCGCGAGCACCTGCCCGTGCAGGGCCACGGCACCGAGCGCGACCCCGCCGATAGGATTGATTGCGCCGGCGGATACTGCGCCGCCAACATAGAGGTTAAGGACCGCGAACGTTTGCGACAGGGCGTCGATGGATGCTTCGATACGCTCACGCCGACTCCCTCCGCCACTTCCGTCGGCGAGCAGGCCGAGGAGCGCCCCGGTACGTTGCGTTACGCTCCATAAGGCAGGAGGGCCTTCGCCGTCTTCTGGGCCGAGGAAATACTGATCCCGTTGCGTCCAGGCGTTGCGCGCGGCACGCCGCCACGGTACCTTCTGCTCGTCCGGCATATCGGGCGCATCGTAGTAGTAGGGGGTGTACGTGTTGAGCGTACGGAGCGACCGACCGGCCAGGCGCGAGCGGGTGGTTTCAGAAAAGAGCGCCTGTTCGGCGACGGCCAGGCGAGCAGTCTGCCGTAGCGTGCGGCGGAACGCGATGCCGCGGTCCGGCGCGGCGGTGGCAAAGCCGGCGGTGGGTAAAACGTCGGCGCGGGTGCTCACGTAATCCTCGCCGAAGGTGAAGTGCGAGCTAAAGAGGACGGCGCGCAGACCCGTCTCGTAGGTGCGCGCGCTGCCGTCGGCGGGAGCGGGCAGTGGGGCGTGCAAGAGCAGCGGTTCGCTGGGAAGAAAGCGCGTCCCCTGGCGCAGCTGCTTTTTGATTCGTTGAAGGCCGGCTCCCTCGCGGGCCGCCAGGTCGACGGACTTGTGCGTGAGCTTGGCAGACAGGAAGTCGTCGACGACGATAGAGGTAGAGGGCGCGGCGGCCTCGAATGAAAGAAGGTGCGTACCGAAGAGCGCCCCGCGCACAGCACGTAGGTCTGCGTCGGTGGGCCCAGCCTCGCCCTGTTCGTCCCACCCGGCGAGGGTGCGGTTTACCTCGGTGTCTCCAACCTTCACGATGAGGTGGAGGCTGCTGAGCTGGACGGGGGGTTCGACGCCCTCCGCGGTGTAGGAGGCCGTGCTTTCGGCGTCCCCACCATCCTTGAGGCGAAGCCGCACGGTCCGCTCGCCCGTCGACTCGGTAGGGGCTCGGTACGTTAGCCGGTACGGGTCCGTCACCTCGAAGTCGTCCAGGTAATCGAGGATGACGTCGCGCGCGGCCTCGCGCTCACTGCCGCTGACGGGGAACGCCGCTCCGCCGGTAGCCTCGGCCATTTCGTCAAAGGGAGTTGTCGTTCCCTCGGCACGGTTCGTGGCCAAACGGTCCGTTACATCCAGGATGACGGCCGGCGGACCGCTTTTCAGAACGCGGCGAATGTCGTCGTTGAGACCATCGGTGGATTCGCCGTCGTGGGCGTAGACAATGATGTTGGCATCGCCACGGGCAGCGTCCCTGAGCGCGGTCCATTGATCGGAGTCGGTCTCTCTGAACCGCACATCCGCGTCGGGATAGTGCGCCAGCACCTGTTCGCGAACGCTGTCCACGAGCTGCTCCATGCTCTCGCCGCGGAATGGGTCCGGCATGCTGGTGGACTGGTCGGCAAGGATGCGCACGATGGGCGCGTCGCGGTTGGAGCTGAGCGTGAAGCCGGCCGCTTCGCCCTCGTCCTTTACCGAAAAAGCAGAGGCCGGCAGTCCGCTGACGACCTCGCCGTCGGCATTGAGAGGACGCACCTCAAGCGTCACCTCTGGAAAATGCTCCGCCGTGGCTTGCATCTCGATGGATTCGACGCTCGCGGGGTCGGGTGCGTCGCCGGGGTGTTGCAGTGGGCGACCGTTGTACCTGAGTGTGCCGTCGTCATCGGCTTCGAGACGGTCGCCCGCGATGGTGATGGCGTCGCCGCGCTCGGACAGTTTGGCGGCTTCTTCCTTCGAGAGGTCCGGCGCCTGAAGGGCCAGAAGTGGAGCAAAAATGCGCACGTCGTTGAGGCGTGCCTCGAGCAACTCGCCCAGCTCCATTGTCGGCGCCATGCGAACGAGGAGTTGTCGTCCGGCCACCTCATCCGCCGTCCACTGCCCGCTAACGAGTTCGAAGCGCTCCTCCGGGGCAGACGAGACGGCAGCTTCCAGGGTGACCTCTACTGCAAGCGGGTCGGTGGCGTCGTCGGCGGGCGTGAGCTTGTCTTTCTCCACCGGCGGAGCACCGAGGGAGGCGTTCGGGTGCGAGGGATTGGCATAGCGCTGCGAGCCGTTTTCGTCAGTTAACCGCACGCCCACGGCCTGTTGCCACTGCGCCTCGAAGCTATCGGCTTCCCTGGCGTCCTCGGGAAGCACTTTGAGAAGGCGTTCTGCCAGAGCGGCGCTTTCCTGGCCCTCGTCGTCGATGCGTGGGATGGCATCGTTTGCAGCGCTCTCGGAAAGACCCAGCTTCTTCCGCCAGTTCGTCACCGTTTCCGGATCGACCTCGGGCGCGAAGGGGTTCTGGGTGGGTTGGTAGAAGGCGGCCTCCCGCTCGCTCTCTGCGCGCACATCCTGCGACGTCACGACGTCGGCGTCCAGGCCTGCGCGCTGGTACAATTCGGCCAATAGTTCAGCCTTTTCGCGAGGCGTGCCAGCTCCTCCACGTAGCGTCGCCCGTGTCCCCCAGCGCACGCCGTTTACAAGGTCGTTCGTGCCCCAGTACGACGTCGGAGGCGGGTAGGTGGCGATACGGTCACGAACGAATCGGAAGATCGCTTCGGGGTCGCCTGCTTCAACGAGCCGATCGGCACGGGCGGGCAGGTGATCGGGCGAAGTGCGGAGGGCCTCTTGCATCTGCTCCCATACGGCGTACGGCAGCGGGCCGTCGATTTTCGGGGGCTTCCCTTCACAGCCGGGAACGCATCCCGGCAGCGTGGCCGCCAGCGCGGCGCTTCCTGCAAGACCGGTACTGCGTTTCAGAAAGGTGCGGCGGTCGATGGCGCCGTCAAAAAGAGCGAGGAGCGACTCGGCAAGCGACTCGTCGGGCGACGCCTTCTCCTGCCTGGGTTCATCAGGTGTCGATTCGTCGGACGGCAATTCATCGGACATGAGAGAGGGTCGAGGGCAGAGAGAGGAGAACGGACGGAGAAGAGAGGAGAGCACACACTGTTAGCCCTTGCCGTGGCCGTCGACATATCTCAGGCTGTTCAGTGCAGCAAGGCCGACCGCGTATGAGCGGTTGAATTCAACAATATGTAGCGTCTTTCGATCGCAGGCATGGCAAGGACCTCATTCCACTGATCCTGATGGGTCGGGGTACGCCATCGCGGTGTACGGGCCGTGATCAGCGTGGAAAGGACGGGATGCGTGATGTAGCTGTGCACACGCGCTGCTTCATCTCGTGTTCACGTGAGTGTGGCTTCCCGGCAATGTCGAGGCCCGCATCGTCACCGGTACCGGCACGGCCCCGTTTACCTGCACCGGACTCCGGCGGCCGCAAGGGAAACATTGAAGCCGTCAAGTGTCACGATAACGTAACTGGCGCTGAAAGAGCGATACTCCGCCGATGTGCCTGACCCATTCGACGGTGATTTCTTGCATGCAATAGTGAGGGAGGTATCGGTTCTTCTGTGTCTGTCTCCAGACGTGCAGGAGGTTCATGGCGGCAAGAGACATTCGCTGCCAGCCAGCATCCACCTCTCCATCACACCTCGCTTCTCGCGCACCTCCATTCGCGTCGCCCCGTGCACCGTGCGACCGCTCGGTGACCGGAGACGCGCCTCCTTCTCTCTGAAATGACACCGCCTCGTCATGAGTCCAGGCTATTCACGATCCACTCCGTTCCTTCTCACCTTTGCGCTTCTGACATTGGCCCTCGTCTGTATGCCCGATGACGGTCACGCCCAGCCGGTGCCGGTCACGAAGATCGAGAATGCCGCCGACGACTCCGTGCTGACGGTCTTCGAGAATGGCGGATTTGCAGTCTACGGGGAAGAAAACACTGGCGTGATCCCTGTTGAAGGGGCCGGCGCGCGGCTGATGTGGTATCCCACAAAGGCTGCTTTGCGAGCTGGATCGGTGAGCAGCAACGAGTGGGACGACACCAACATCGACTTATACTCGACGGCGTTCGGGGTGGACACGAAGGCTAGTGAATTTGCCGCCGTGGCGATGGGCGACAATACGACCGCCAGCGGCGAACGAGCTACCGCGATGGGCCGAAATACGACCGCGAACGGCTTCATATCCACGGCGATGGGGGACGGCACGACTGCCAGTGGTTCTAACGCGACGGCGATGGGCAATGAGACAACTGCCAGCGGCTTGATCGCCACGGCGATGGGAGACCGCACGACTGCAAGCGGCACCGTATCCACGGCGATGGGCGGTCGGACGACGGCTGCAACCGACTATTCACTCTCGGTCGGGAAACTAAACGAAGCCAACACGTCGGCGGACGGCACGCTCCTGGTCGCGGGAAACGGAACGTTTGGCAATCCCTCTGACGCACTGGTGCTCGACCAAAACGGCAATCTCGAAATCAGCGGCACGCTCACCGAGAACTCCGACCGCCGCCTCAAGGAACAGATTCAGCCGCTCGGTACGAGCGTTCTGGGCCCCCTCGGCAAGATTGAACCAGTGCGCTTTCACTTCAAAGACGAGCGCACTCACCCGTCGGGCAACCAGGTCGGTCTCATCGCGCAGGAGGTGCAGGCACAGTTTCCTGCGCTCGTCAGCGAGGGCTCGAGCGGGCATCTCTCCGTTTCCTACTCGAAGTTCACGGCCGTCTTGTTGAAGGGACTGCAGGAGCAACAGGCGGAGATCGAGCGGCTGAAGGCGAAGCAGACCGACATCGCGTCGCTGCGTAAAGAGAACGAGGCCATCAAGAAGCGGCTGGCCAGGCTGGAACAGGGAGAGCCGGACGAGACCGCGTACGCCGGATGGGGCGCGTCGGCCCCTCTCGGCGGCCTGCTCGCGCTGTTGCTGCTAGCCGGTGGTGTCGTCGCGTGGCGGCGCTTCGACGCTCTGTCAAGCATCAAGACCCTGGCAGGTCTGTTGGCGACGGGCCTCCTGGTGATCGGAGGGCTCCTCGCCGCCCCCGTCGCGCATGCCCAGAACACCTTCGCCGTTCAGCTCACCGACAAGGGCCACCAAACCCTGAAGGTCCTCCAAAAAGCCGGAGCAGACAGCGATGCCTACGAGCGGCTAAACCGCGACACCCGGCGAACGAAAGGCGGTGACGAAAACCCCAACCTGTGGATCCACCGTCTGCTGGCCGAGCACACGCGCTTCGTCTATAAAGGATCGCGTCCCGTCGAAGCCCGGCTGGTGATGCTCCTTACCGACAGCAACGGCGACGTACGCGAGCGCTTCCAGAGCGACCCGTTCAAGCTGAAACCCGGTGCGCACGCAACCGGCACGTTCTTTCCCGGCGATACACTCTTTCCGGGCGATACGCTCTTTCCCGGCGATACGCTCTTCCCGGGCGATGCGCTTTCCCCTACCCATTCGTTCACACCCCGGGACGCCCAGCAACTCGGCCGGCGCGGAACAGCCAAGGGCCTGCTCGGCAACTTGAAAAAAGGGCAGCGTGGCCTCGTCGTGGCACTCGTCCCGGCGGGCGATGCGCTGGACGGCAAGGTGAGGCTTACGACGATGGGACTGGCCCTTAACCCGACCCGGTAGCGTGGTGGTTATTCTTCACCCGTCCCGTGAACGCGCTTCGACTCCTCTTCCATTCCGCACCCTACGTCCGATGTCAGATTTCCCCTCCCCCTCTTCGTTTCGATGTGCTGCACTGTTGCCGGCACTACTCATCCTCGTCTTTGCCGGGCGGCCGGCCCTCGCGCAAGACGCGCCCAACCGCTTCCCTGTCTACCAGGACGGGGCGTGGGGCTACATCGATTCGACCGGGGCGATGGCCATCTCGCCACAATTCGACGAGGCCTCGCCTTTCTCTGATGGC
>JAAAOT010000322.1 GCA_009908725.1 Bacteroidota bacterium
TTCCATCGTACCAGACCAGAACCGCCCTCTCGCCACCTCACCGCCATAGTGCTCGGCGTACGCGTGCGTGGCTCCGACGATGCGGAAGCCCCGGTACGAGTCACCGAGTGCGAGGGGCATGGCTTCAGCAACGGCCCGGTTCTCCATCAGCCCCTCGGCCTCGGCCACCGAGATATTTCCCGTCGGCGCGTCGATATGGTACACCGAGGAGAGGATGAGTTGAAGCGGGCTCCCCTTCGCGCCTACGACGAGGTCGATGCCGTCGGCGTTGCGCGTGAGGTTTTGCTCAACCCGATCGCTGACAAGCAAAAGCACGACGATCGTGGCGATGCCGAGCGCGAGAATGAGCACGTTCAACAGCGTGCTGAAGGGGCGCTGGCGGAGGTACGAGGCACTCAACTTGAGAAGGTTCATGTCCTCTCCGGGTTTGCGTTCACAGGAGACGGGTTGATCCTGTCCGCTTCGTCGAGGACGAGGCGATGGGAGAAATGCCCGATGATGCGACGGTCGTGCGTGGCAACCAGGAGGGTGGCTTCGTGGGCTTCGGCCTGCTGAACCAGAAGGTCGAGCACCTGCTCCGCTCGAACGTCGTCAAGGCTGGAGGTGGGCTCGTCGGCCAAGAGGAGGCGGGGCCGATTCATCACCGCCCGAGCGATCGCAACCCGTTGCCGCTGCCCGACCGAGAGCTGATGCGGGTACGCATGCGCCTTCTCTTCTACCTCAAGGCTGTGAAGCACCGTGCGAGCGCGGTCCACGTCTTGCGGCAGTCCGGCCATGTAGGGAGCAAGGAGCAAGTTTTCTTCCACCGTCAGTGTTCGCAAGAGGTGCATCTCTTGAAACACAATGCCGATATGCTGGCCCCGGAAGCGGTCGAGATCGTCCCCCTCGAGAGCACCGAGATCCTCGCCGGCGACCACCACCCGCCCGGCCGTCGGACGAAGAAGGCCCGCCAGGATGTGAAGGAGTGTCGTCTTACCGCTTCCTGAGCGACCGAGCACGAGGTGGTGTTCGGCCTGGTCAGCCTGGAAGTCGGGGATGTCGAGGACGGTCGCCTGGCTGTACCGATGCACCACACGTTCGAGAAGGATCATGACGCTACCACGTCTTTGTTAGGCAGAAACCACACGACGATATTCTTCAGGTCACAGTGCGATCATTGCGGTAGGAAGCCGAGGTCAAATAAGCATGCACGCCAGCCTTGCCGAACAAGGCTAGGCGTGCACGGGAAGCTTTTGCTGGACAGAGAAGACCGAGCGTATACCTCCTTATCGGATTCAGATATACACATCTATCACAGAGCTTTCATCACCGCGATCTGATCTCCGTTGTCTCTGAACGCGGTGTCAATGCCTCCAGGTCGGCGTCCAGCAGCCGGGCAAGGGCATGGGCGATGTACGTGTTCTCGTGCGACCCGATAAACGCCTCCCACCCGGGGCCATAGGCGTACGTACTGACATCGACCGCGGTATGGGCAAGACTCGTCCAACCCACGAGGCTGCGTCGCCCGATGATTTCGCTGAGGGCCGCATGCAGCGCCCGTGGATTCCCGGTGGCTGCACGAAGCCGCTCGGTTTCCTCCGCTCTGAGGCTGTCGATCCCTGCCGACGTGGCGAGCACGCGCTCGGGCTCACTACCATCCATGATGCTGCGGACCATGGCCCCCTGTGACGCCGTCACCTTCGCCAGCGGCGCGGGATGCCACTCGTAGATGCCTTCTCCATCTCGGTTGCGCCCGACCGATAGTCCCCCGGTTTCGTGGTCTGAAAGGACGAGGACGAGCGTCTCGCCGTCTGACCGGGCGTAGTCCAGTGCTGCCGTGACAGCCTCTTCGAACGCGAGGATGTCTTGCAGATGCGCAGCGGCATCGTTGCTGTGTCCCGCGTGGTCGATGCGGCTGCCCTCCACCATCAGGAAAAAGCCGTTTTCACTTCCGGATAGACGGTCGAGTGCATGCCTGGTCATGGTCGCCAGCCTGGGTTGCTGCGTCTGCGCACGGTCGATCTCGTAGGCCATGTGACTGTCGGCAAAAAGGCCGAGCAATGCACCTTCTCGAGGTGCTTGTTTCAGTGCGGAGGCCGACCGGACCACGTGATAGCCCGCCTCCGTCGCTTCGTCTACCAGGTTTCGCCCGTCGGTGCGCTGCCCTCCGCTCGCATCGGGTAGGAAATGGCGCAGGCCTCCGCCCATGAGGATCTCAATGCCTGCATCCAACTGCTGGACCGCGATGCGATCTTCTTCCCCACGATCGCGGACATGCGCGGAAAAGACCGCCGGGGTAGCGTGCGTGATGCGACTGGTTACGACGAGCCCGGTGGTCATCCCTCGCGCCTCCGCGGCCTCCACGAGGTGGGCAACGGGTCGGCCCGTTGAGTCAACGGAGATTGCACCATTGTAGGTTTTGTGCCCGGTCGCCAGGGCCGTTCCCGCGGCCGCCGAGTCGGTGATTCGGCTGTCGCTGGAGGCCGTGCGGGTGCTGCCAATGTGCAGCGAGTCGAAGGCAAGTTCGAACCGCCCCGATGTGGCGCGAAGGTAATCGCGAGCAAAGGTAGCGCTGGCCGGTCCGAAGCCGTCCGGGATCAGCAGGATGACGTTCTCTGGCGCTTGGGTGGTCGTATGGGTGGATTGGCCGGCCGGTTGTGCAAGGGCCGGCGGAGCGGTCAGCAGGCAGAGAACGAAAAGGCCGGCGAGACCGTCGCGCATCAATCGATCGAGCATAGCAGGTGGGGGCGAGGCGAGAAGTGGACGATCCATCGTGATCATGCCCGCATACGTAGGCGATGCCGCGTTCGGTGCGAATCACTCGGTTATCATTGCGTAAACGCAGCCGCTCCGGCGAGACGAGCGTTAAGTATGGACTGCACCTCCGCATCGCTTGGCCCATCCGGCAGTCCGAGGATGGCAAGCGCCGTGTGAGGTGCTTCTGTCCATTCTCCCTGATGAGTAAACGAGACGCGTCGTCCAGCCATCTGGAGCAGCATGCGCTGTTCAAGCGTTGCCTCCGTGGCGATGAACCCCTTTACCCGAAGAATCGAGTCGGGCAACTCGCCCAATCCGCGTCGGACATCATCGAGCGTCGTAAATGGGACATCGGACCGGTAAGACCATCGCCGGAAGGTAGCCTCATGGTCGTGCTCGTGGTCGCGCTCGTGGTTGTGCCCCTGGTCATGATTGTGCTCGTGCCTGTGGCTGTGCCCCGAAAGATCTAGATCGACCTGTTGGTCGACAAGAAGAGGGAGCGGGGCATCGGCGTGGACAGTTTCCAGGAGGCGTGCTCCGGGCGTGTAGTCCTTGATC
Source organism: Bacteroidota bacterium (assembly GCA_009908725.1). Lineage (GTDB taxonomy): Bacteria > Bacteroidota > Rhodothermia > Rhodothermales > Salinibacteraceae > Longibacter. Next base: position 3,295 of record JAAAOT010000322.1, read on the forward strand.
CACGCCCGCAATTCCTGAAGGCGGTCGTCATCCACCAAATCTGCTTTGTTAAGCAGCACAATGTTGGCCGTTTTGATCTGTGATTCCACCAGGTGCTGGATATCTGCCTGATCGCCGTACGGCGCACGGTCGGCATCGATCACCGTCAGTACGCTGTCGAGGCGAAGATGCTTTTGCAGCCCCGGCATCATGAGTTGCACCGCGATGGGTACGGGGTCCGAGATGCCGCTGGCCTCGATGAGGATATGCTCCGGTGGCGACTTGCGTCCAAGAATGTATGTCAGGGTCGATGTGATGCTTCCCTGCAGCGTGCAGCAGATGCAGCCGCCCTCCAGTCGGAGCACGTCGGCATCCTGGCGGACGACCAGGTCGGCATCCACGTTGAGATCGCCGAAGTCGTTCACAAGGACGGCGAGCCGTTTGTTGGACAGTCCCTCTAGCAGCCGGTTGAGCAAGGTCGTTTTGCCACTTCCCAGAAAGCCAGAAAGAAGGGTGACGGGGACGGGGGATGACGGGGCTTCGGTCATGAGACGTTCTGGCTATTCGGTGAAGCGGTGGGTGCAATTCGGCCATACAATGCTTTGTGCGAGAGCTATTCCTGAAGACGAATCGGGACGGTGACGGCCGTGCGATCCCACCGAATGCGGAGATCCGCCCCGTTCTCGGCAGGCGCGAAGTCGATGGTGAGCGCCTCGACGGGGGCATCGAGCGTCGTGGGCGTGAGGTCTACGGTTAGCACGTCGAGGGCGGGGTCGTACTCGTCGGCGAGGTGCATGCCAAGGGCTTGGTTGAGATGGAGCGTCCACTGCTCCGGCTGCGGCGTCGTGAAGAGACTGTAGACGCCCGGCTCCAGCGATTGGCCGCCCACCGTTACCGGCACGGTCACGACGAGCTCGGTGGCGCGGTGTGCGCCTGTCACCCACACGTGCCCAAATCCGACCAGGCCGCCAAAAATCTGGCGCCCGCGTTTGTACGGCTTCCCGTACACGACGTGAAGGTAGCCGCCGTCCGGCATTCGCACCCCCGCCCGCCCGACCGCGCTCCCTGGCGGCGGGTCGGCAGCGTCCACGCGGAGGCCTTCGACCAGAAACGTCTCGACCATGGCGTCGGACGTTCCGCCATGCTGCGCGGCCGCGGAGGGTACCCACACCGCGAAGGCGGCGAGGAGGCATGCAGTCTTAAGAGCAGGGGTTTTCATCGTTGGTTGTGGTTTTCGTTGATCTAAAAGCCTGTTTAGCAAAACGTTTTCGGGCTGCGACGTCGCGGATCTCGCTACACGGGCCTTCTGCGAATCGCCGGGTCGCGCACCCGAGGCAAGGCATCGCCCGCTGTGTCTCGAACGCGAACCCGCTTACCAAACATCCTCTAAGAATGGAACATGCTCCCTCGTTCATTCACTGCACCGCCACATCCCCTGCAGAGTGTCGTTTCAGAGCGTCCACTGGAAAGGGGTGGAGCCCGTCTCTGCTCTGCGTCCAGCACTCAGATCCCTTCGCACCATGCCGAGGACCCGTGTCTTGCGCGGCTCCTTGCGCACGTTCATGGGTGCTCGCCGTTGGAGCTGCAGGGGCTTCCGTCTGCGGACGCCATGGGGCGCTCAGTAGCTGATTACAGTGTCAGCGTTCAGGAAGAGCGCTGCGATCGATTCGGGCGTACCCATTGTGAAGCCACTGCGCAGTTCACCGGGCTCGACCCCGCCGAGCTCCGCACAGTGTGGACACACGAGCACCGAGCCGCCACCTTCAAGGAAGTCCGACAAGAGAATTTCGAGGTCGGAGTCGCCGTACCTCAAGAGCGGCTGCCCCTGTTCGCCCATTCGCACGGCTTCGCGGTCGACAAAGATGGTGACCTCCGCACCGGCTTCCTGCATTTTACCGGCCAGGCTCACCCCCATCGTGGCGGAGTGGAGGTCGTTGGAGTACTGGCCGATGTGGACGACGATGTTCTTCTCTGCGTCCTGCGCGAGCGCCGGATTGAGGGTTCCAACCATAGCCCAGGCAGCGACTGCGAGAAGGACGAGTATCGAGGTTGGTGTGTTCGACGTGTAGTGTATCATGGCGTGAAGCTGGCGGTGAACGTTCAGAAGGGACAACGGCGCCCCTGTTATACTCGTCGAGGCGAGCTGGCCGCGCGGATGTTGTGAGGGCTGTCAGCGCAGTGAGCGCAAGGACAGCGACAGTGAGCAGGGTCATGGCACGTCCTCAAGGGATGCTTCGCGGAGCTGGTAGCGCACGCCGCCTGCTGCCCCGGTCGCGAGCACAAAGGTGCCTCGGATGGCCACGGGGTCGTACGTAAATCGAACGGGTTCGTCAGCGAGCACTTCGACCATAGACCCTGGACTGCCGGGCGCGCCGCTGGGGACGTGGAAGGCGCAGCCGGCAGGGAAGGGCGAGAGCAGGAACCGGCGATGGCCCCGGCGCTGCTCCAGCGGGTACATGAACCCCGTCAGCAGAATCGGCTGGCCGTCGAGCTGGCGCAGCGTGTCAGGCAGCACCGGCGACGCGCCGTCCAGGCTCTCGGCGTTGATCAGGAGGGACCACGGCGTGTCCGGTGGCAACTCGTGATCACGCACCGGGCTCCACGTGATCAGCACGAGGATCGCGCCGGCCACCAGGAGCCACTGCCACCACGTGATCTGGTCGAAGTAGAGGCACATAGGCGTACTGCCTGAATCCGAAGCCGAAGTAGAGGTTAATGATCGTTGGGTTGTCGTCGCCGTTGGAACCGGGCAGGCCGTAGACGTCACCCGGCTCGATGCGCAGGTTTAGATGGCCGACGGCGACGTTGCGGTCATAGGTCTTGGTGAAACCAGCCGCCTCGGGCACAGCGTTTTCCGGCGTGCCGACGTTATCCCGTGTACGTGCGTCCCTGATCGATGAGGTCGTTGTTGAGAAAAGCAGCAGCGGTGAAGCCGGACGAGGCTGCTATCTGGACCGCCTGCATGGGCGATGTCACGTCGCCGCAGGCCGACACGCCGGGTGCGCTCGTACGCATGAATTCGTCCACCCGGACATGGCCCAGCTCCGTGTGCTCCAGCCCGAGCGCGTCGGGGAGCGGACCGCGTGGACGCTGGTCGGGCTGGATGTAGACGGCTGTGGCATCGATCTGGCTGTCATCCTCGAACACGACGGTACGGACGTCGCGCCCTTCAACACCCAGTGCGGCAACGGGCCGCTCGTCAATGTCCACACCGAGACCCGTGAGCCGCTGGCGTTCGTCGCCGGAGAGGCGATCGGGACCGCAGCAGAGTGTGACGTGGTCCGTCCAGCCAAGAAGGAGACCCGAGAGATGAACGCCCTTCTCACCGGCGTCAAGCACGGCCGTCGGGCGTTCCCTCAACTCGAAGCCGTGGCAGTACGGGCAGTGGACGACCGTCTCGCCCCACGCCTCGGCCACGCCGGGAATCTCGGGCAGCAGGTCCTCGACGCCCGTAGCAAGAAGGAGCCGACGCGTCTTCATCTCGGACCCGTCCGCCAGCTGGACGCGGACGCCGTCTTCATCGGCCTCGGCGCGCACCGCTTCTTGCTCCAGAAAACGCGCGCCGTAGCTCTCGGCCTGCGTGCGACCGATTCGGCGCAGCTCTGTAGGCGACGCACCTTCGCGCGTGAACACGTTGTGGCTGTGGGCGGCGGGCGCGTTGCGGCCCGGCCCGCCATCAAGGACGAGGACATCGCGCCCGGCGCGGGCGAGAACAAGGGCTGCGGTCAGACCCGCAGGGCCGGCGCCAACGATGAGCACGTCGACAGTCATGGCGAAGGGGGGCGGATGGTGATGGGGAGCGGGGGCGAAACGAAATCGGGGTGGGCACCGTGCCAGGCCAGGAAGCGGAGTGACGTCGTGCCGGGCCGCAGCCCATGGAGCCGGTCGCGCTCGTTCAGCGGCTCATGCACGATGAATCCGTCGGCCTCCGACTCGACCCGCAACGTAAGGTTCGGTTGCTCGCTCAGGCGCACCTCCCGCCCGTCAAGCGTGGTAAAGGAAATGCGAAGGTCGAGCCGCGCGCCTGCGTCGATGGTCAGTCCGGTAGCAGCCGGCCCGGTCCACCGCTCATTCTCAGACGTGCGCGCCAGTTCTACCCCCGCCGCGTCGCGCACGACGACCTCGACGGCTTCGAGGTGGTCGGTCGTGACTGCGACCGGGTTGTCGCACGCGGCGAAAGTCAGTGCAAATACGGCAAGCAATATGGAGAGTGCGCGGGTCACAGGTCCAAGCGGTAGGTGAGCGAGACATTGCGGCCAGGCTGCGGTGCGACGCTCTTGATGCGCGAGAGCGGGTCGCGCCAGGCTGTGTCGAGCGCATTGTCGATGCGGAGCGTGACGGCGTGAACCGTGCCGAGCGCCATGAGACGGAGGCCAAGCCACCCTCCAACGAGAACGCGCCCCGCCGTCGGGACGAACTCGCCGGGGAGCGCCTGCGGACAACCCGCTTCGCCCGGCGCGGCGTCGAGGCAGGTGACGAGGCCGGACGGGGGCGGCGGCACGCGGCGTTGCGACGCAGCGGCGTCCAGGTTCAGGCCGCCTCGGAGGTAACGCCCCGTACGACTCACGGCCAGCCGCCCATGCAGCGGAGGGACGAATGGAAGCGGCTCTCCCGTGTCGGCGTTTGTCCCACGCACCCACTGCCCCGTCGCCTCAGCGGACCAGCCCGGCGCAGGCGTGACGGCGAGGCGGCCTTCGGCCCCCCAGAATCGCGCGTCTGAGGCCGTCGCCTGGTAAACTTCATAGCGGCGCAGCCGGTAGTCGAGCAGGGGGCGGCCCGTCATTGCATTCACGAGCGGGGCGTAGCGGACGTAGCCGTCAATGCGGTTGGTGTAGACGGTGGTCTCTACATTGAGCCCGGACCGCTGCCACTTCGCAAACGCTTCTAGGCCGAACCCTGTCTCGGCATCAAGGCGCGGGTTGCCGACCTCGTAGGCGAAGCTTGCCAGGTGCGGCCCGTTCGAGAACAGCTCCTCCACGGCGGGGAGCCGGACCGAGCGCGCCGCCGAGACCCCGATCTCCCATTTTTCGCCCGGAGTGAGAAGGAGCGCAAGCGCCGCCGACGGCTCCGCGAACTGCCGCGCGCGGATGCCGGTCAGCCGCCGCCCGCTGGCGATCCGCGACGACGTCGTGTCACGCGGCACGATTTCTTGCACGTCAAAGCGAGCGCCGAGCTGGAGCGTGAACCGGCCGAGCGGCGTGCTCCCGAGAGGCTGCTCGTGGTAGGTGAAAACGGCGGCGGCCCGCTCCACGGCAGGACGCGTGCCGGTCTGGCTTCCCGCCGCCGCCCAGTCGCGTGCCAGCGCCGAGATGCCGACCGCGCCGCGTCTCGACCCGGCTCGCCCGTAGCGGCCACTCGCGCGCGCTTCGTAGAGCACCTGCCCGAACTCCGTCCCGACAAACCCGCCGAGTTCGTACTCCGCCTGGTAAAACCGGCTCACCGCCGCGTCCACCTCCAGCGCGTCCAGCGGCCCGACCCGTTCGGCGGCCGCCTCCATGCGCACGCTCTGGCGGTAGAGGTCAACGTAGATGCCGCCGTCGTGAGCGCCGGGCAGCGTCACCCCGCCGAAGACGCTCGGCACGCCGTAGGTCTGGCGGACGTCGCGTGCGGCCACCCCGATCCGTCCGCGACGTCCAACCCAAGACGCGCCCGCCCCAAGCGTCCGGGCACCGAGATCGGTGAAAGGCAACTCACCTGCCGGCGTGACGGTGTCGTCGGCGAAACGGCCGGACGCCTCGGCGCGCAGCGCGAGCGGGCCGAGCGGGGCCTCCACCACGCCGCCGCCGCCGATCCCACGTACGGCGCTCTCGGCCTGCGTCTGCGCCGTCAGCACAACGTCTTCTGGTTGTGTGACGGGTATGTTCTCACGGACCACGTTCACGACGCCGCCCAGCACGACGCTCCCGTAGAGCAGTGCCGCCGGGCCGCGTATGACGTCGATGCGCGAGGCCGTGATAGGGTCGATGGTGACGGCGTGGTCGGGAGCCGTCGTCGCCACGTCGCCTGTGCGGACGCCGTCTTCGAGCACGAGCACGCGGTCGCCAGTGAGGCCGCGCACGACAGGCTGCGCGGCGGCTGGGCCGTTATAGCGCTGCCACAGCCCCGGTTCCCCGGCGAGCGTCGCCGCCACGCTCCCCCCGAGCCGTTCGCGGAGGGCCTCTCCTTCGAGCGTGAGCGAGGTAGGCAGCGTAGCAACTCGGGCTTGGACGACGATCTCGTCCAGCGCCTCCACACGCGGCGCGAGCCGCACAACCGAATCCACGATCGTTCCTGCCTCCACCTCGATTTCGACGCGGGCGTCGGCGTACCCCACTGCGCTGACCCTGAGCGCGACGCGGCCCGCAGGCAGTCCACCGAGACGGAACGCGCCCGCCGTGTCCGCTGCCGTCCCTCGACCGGTTCCGACCGCCAAGACGTTTGCGCCGGGCACCGACCGGCCCGAAACCGCGTCCACGACGCGTCCGGCGACCGCGCCGCTCTGCGCGCAGGCGGTGGAAGCGCTCGCGAGCGAAGCAGCCGGCACGAGAACAGCGGCCAGCATCATATGAAGAAGAGGCCAGTGCAAAGACATGGCTACTGAGCAGCGGTCGACGTATCGGAGGACGAAAGGGTCGGAGCCGGCGGCGACTGGTAGAGCGTCGTTGTGCCACGGAGAACGACGACCGTCGTGAGGGCCGCGCCGGCCTCTTGCGACGAGAGCGTGAGGGCGTAGCGGTCGCCCGACCACGCGGCGACGGCCTCGTCGTCGGAGGTGATGCGGAGGCGATGCTCGGGGTGGTCCGTCAGGTTCATCCACGCCGTCTGCGGCGGCACGTCGTGGCCGGAGGCGGGGGCGTCTGCCGGGACGACGTAGGCCTGAAGAGCAACCTCTCCGCCCGCCGTCACCCGGATCGTCCCGTGCCAGTGGTCGTCGTGGGAGTAAGCAACGACCTCCCCGTCCGCATCCGTGAGGACGATCTCAATAACTTGGAGATCCTCGGCCTCGGACGTCACCTCGCCCGCGTCGCAGGCAGCCAAGGTGAGGGCGAGTGTGATGAGAAGAACGATGGGGTAGCGCATGGGAAAAGGGGAAATGGCCTCCGCGCCGCACCCGACGCGGAGACCCAGTGGCAAAGGACTACGACGCGGGGCCGGCCGACTCGAGCGGCTCGTCCGTCCCAGCAAGTCTCATCGCGCTGGGCGCGAAGTTGAGCGTCCAGGTACGCGTGATCTCGCGTGTATCGAGCCGGACCTCGGTGATCTTCTTCTCAGCGGGGTCCGAGACGTAGGCGAAGTGGGCACCTGCAGCGATCTGCCCTTCGCCATCGGCGCTCGTCACGCCCGGCACCGAGCCGAGGTGCGCCCGTGTCTCTCCGTCGAAGACGTGGAGCGTCCCGTCCTCGCTGAGCGCGAGAAACTCGCGGGCCTCCGGGCTGAAGGCATACCCGAACGACGGCGACGGGCCGGGAATCTCCATCCGCGTGAAGGAATCCGATTGCGGCTCATAGACGTACGGCCCAATGTTGTTGCGGTCTGGATCGCTGAAGTGGGCCACGAGGTATGGCGCGCTCTCGTGCCCGTAAACGGTGCCCGTGCGCGAGCCTTCGGCAAGATCGTCCGGGTTCGGCACCTTGATCGACGTCGCATTCGAACCCTGACGCTCGACGACGAGCATCCCGTCCGAGCACCCAAAGCCAACAACATCACCGGCGGCGTGGCCCTTGCCATGGAGGCCGGGGCACCCCTCGAACGAGGTGATCTCGTTGCCGCTCGGCATCGAGTGGACTGAGACGCCGATGGGAAGGACCTCGCCCTCGGTGGGCTTGGTTAGAAGCGCCATGTCAGACCCGAGCGAGACGGCGACGCCGTGGTGGGCTATCCCGCTCGCAACTGTCGTCACGGACGGGGTCCCGCCGTCCACGAGCTCACGGGCGTCGAAGAAATGGGCCTTACCCGTCCCGTCGTCCCAAGCGGCAACCGTGTGCTGGGCATAGGTGACGTGGATGAGTCTTTCGCCGGGGACTTCGAACGGGTGAAGCGCGGGTCCCTGCTCGACAACGCGGTCGTCCTCTACATAGATGCCGGCGTCGATGGTCTGGAGCGGGCCATTCCTAGGGTTGACAAATGCGTATCGGCCCGACTCCTCTACGGGCATGAAGCGATAGGCGGGACCGGCGAGCGCGACCGTCCCGACGTTCTGGCCGTCGTCGGCGTCAAGGACGTGAAGCGAGGCGGCCTCGGCATCGGCTACGAGGAGGCGGCGCTGCATGCCTTCGAGCGGTGTTTCGTCCTCCTCGGCTACGGGAGGACCGGAGGAGTCGCAAGCGGTGAGGGTAAGCGCAACGCAGGCAGCAAGGGCGAGTGCGGAAAAGCGTGGAACCAAAGAAAGGATGCGCATGGGTAGAAGTCGGTTAGCGTGAAGGGAAGGAGGTGATAGTGTCAGTCGATTTGAGGACGAAGCGGAGTGACGCCAGCTCTTCCTCGACGGCAGGCAGTACCGCACCGCAAGCATCGGTCAGGCTGTCAAAACGCAGCCCAAAGGCCAATCTGCGCGTCGCGCCCGTCCGATAGACACGAGCTATGGGCGGGCGGTCCCTCCTGATTGCCAACATATCGGACGGGCGACGCAGGCAGACCGAACAGGTACAACCCTTCACCCCATCAATTTGGGGAGAAGGGAAGGGAGCTGTGATGGAGAACGATCTTCAGGTTTCCGTCCTCATCCTTGATGTAGCCAAACGAGTACTCCACCTTGGTCTCATTGCCGTCGGTACCGGTGAAGAAGTAGTTGCCCATGGCCACTGCCATGTCGCCGTCTTCGTCAACCACGGTGCCCTCGTTTTCCCAGCGCACGTCCGTGTAAGGGGCAATGGCAAAGCCGCTGTCTTCGGTGCCTTCTGTCCCCACGAAATAGCTCAGGGCCTCGTCGAAATCACCTCGGAACTGGTCTTCGGCGGCGAGGGTGGGCTTAAAGAGGACGGTTGCATCGCTGTCGTAGGCGTAGAACTCGCGGACGTGGTCGGCTGCCACTTCGCGGTAGTTACCGTCCGCCGTGTAGGCCTGGCCAATTTCTACGATGCCTTCCCCCCATGCCTGTTGTGCAGAAGCAACCTCTTGCTGCGTGATCGCCGCAGGGGCGGACTCACTGGCTTGGGTCGTGGGGGCGGCGTCATCGGCTTGGGCCGTGGAATCAGCATCGCTGCAAGCAACGAAAGAAATGCTGAACGTAGCTAGGACAAGAACCACAAGATACTTTCTCATGGGAATCTCTGAATCTGGGATTGTAAACAGGAAACCGCTTGTAGGCAGATCGAAAGCCCTCTTGCTGTAAACGCTGTCAGGCACCTCGACCACTCCTGCCGCGACCGACATCACGCACGGCGATGCATCGCGAAGAGGATGGGTTTATCGTTCATGATGATGGTGAAAATACGCCAGACGCCCGACGCATCACGGGCGAAGCACTTCGTTAAAATGATGTCGAGAGGCTGAACTGCACGTCGCGCCCCGGGGAGAGTGCATAGCCCTTGTAGGTGTCGAGGAAGTCGCGGTAGGTTTCGTCGAGCAGGTTCCGAACGCGGACCGACACCGTGACGGGAACGCCCAGTTGGTTGAACGTGCCCTGCACATCGACATCGACGGTTGTGTACGCCTGCGTGGAGGCGGTGCCGAACGGCGGGCCGAAGCCGGCGTCAAACTGCGAGAACGGCTCGAAGCGTCCCGCAGCATCCTGGTCCAACACACGGTTCGCCGATAGCTCCAGACTGGGGTTGCTGATGAAGTTCGTTCCGGCCGGTACCCATCGCACGAAGCCGCCGAACCGATTGGCCGGGAGAAGCGGAAGATCGCCATCGTCGGCTGCTTCTTCGCCCAGACCATCTCCCGTTCCCTCCACGATCGCTGTGCTGCCTCCGGCTTGCAGCCAGGGTAGAACGCTCACTTCGAGTTGTGCCTCAATGCCCGAGAGGAGTGCATCGGTCTGGGTCGCTCGGTACACCGGGAGCCCCGACCCATCGGGGTTCTGCGTTTCGCCCGTGTTTGCCAGGTAGATGTAATTGGAAATCGAGTTGACGTAGCCGGTCACCTCCGCCGTCACGCGGTCGCGCCGCACGCGCAGCGAGAGGTCCGCACTGTACGAACGCTCTGGGTCGAGCGACGGATCGCCGACCTGAAACGCCGCGACCCCGCCGTGCACGCCGTTGGTATACAGCTCGAAGACCGTCGGCGCGCGAAACCCGGAGCTGAGATTGGTCGCCACCGCCAGCCCCTCACCGAAGGCGTAGCTCGCACCTACGGCGCCGGAGAGCGTGGTGTACGTGTTCTCCAGCGCGTCAGGGTCGGTCGTACGCTCGTTCGGCACGGCGTCGATAGTGCGCAGGTCGACGCGTCCTCCGAACGACAGCGTCACAGGATCGAGGTCAACGTCTTCGAAGATGAATACGCCGGCGTTCCACGTCTCTGCCGAGGGTTGGAGTTCGACCGAGCCGCGCGTATCGGCGTCCTGATGTTGCACCTCGACGCCGACGGTGCCGCTTATCGGGCCCAGCGCCGCATGCGCGGCCTCCACGCGTGCCGTGTAAATATCCGTCTTCAGATCCACCGCATAGTCGAACCCTCCCAGCCCGCCGTTATCGCGAATCGTCTGAAGCGTGACGTCCCCTGATCCCGGGGCCGACTGCCGCATGGAGCG
>JAAAOT010000119.1 GCA_009908725.1 Bacteroidota bacterium
AAGGCCGCAGGCGGAGGATCGTCCAGAGTTCAATGACGACGGATCGTACGTACCGGTCGCGGCCCTGAAGCAGGCGTTTCCGGGATTCAGGGGATGGGATGATCCGGGCCTCCGCTGAACCGCTGCAGGGGATGCCGGGTTGGACAGTACGTCATCGGGACGGCGCGCGTCGTGTCGATGTTCGCATCCCGAGAACGACGTAGAGCCGCAGTGAGCCGTAAACATCAACTTCCAATGGACCCCGATCGCGTTCGACTCGGTTCTGCCGTCACTGCTCTTCTCGTCGTCTTGCTGGCCGGTGTCGGCGTCGCCGACGTTCGTGGGCAGGCGACGAGTGAGCTCTCCAGCTTCCCCTTCCTGCGCATGGAAGCCTCCGCCCGTGCCGCCGCTCTCGGCGGAGCGTTCGGTGCTGTCGGAGGGGGCGACGTAAATGTGCTGTTCTACAATCCGGCCGGTCTCGATTCACTCTCGCACCGTACCGTGTCGGCGTCTTACATCAGCCACTTTGCCGGTGCCGATGCCGGGTCCGTCGTATACGGGCATCATGTTGATCGCTGGTCGACGACGATCGGGGCCGGGATCCGATTTCTGTCCTGGGACGACTTTGACGGTCGAAACGTGCAGGGCGAACCCACGGGCAGCTTTGGCGCCGGTGATCTCGCAGTGACCCTCGGCGCCTCGCGCGCCTACCGGTCCCGGTGGCGCTACGGGGCCAACCTGAACATGATTTACTCGTCTATCGAGACGGCCCGCGCGTCTGCGCTGACGATGGACGCCGGCGTCCGCTACCATCGTCCGGAACAGCTCCTGACGATCGGCGCGTCCGTCCACCACACCGGCGTGACGCTGGACGGTTTCGCCGGAGGCAGCGAACAGTTGCCGTTTGACGTGCGCGTGTCAGCATCCAAGAAGCTTGCACACGCTCCTTTTCGGTTCGTCCTCACGGCGTACGACCTGACCGGCTGGGGGACCGGCGTGATCGGCGGCTCCACGGTCGACCACGTGCTCGGGCACCTGGTCCTTGGGACGGAGCTCTCGCTCGGCGAGGTCGTCGACCTACGCCTTGGCTACAACCATCGCCGTTCCACGGAGCTCGCCGTTGCCGAACGACTCGACCTGGCGGGCATCGGGTTGGGCTTCGGCCTCCACATCTCGCGCCTGTCGGTGGACTACGCCTACAACTCGTGGTCGACGACCGGCGGGCTCCACCAGTTCACGCTACGGTCGAGCATCTGACGAAAGGATCGGTTCGGTCCCCCCATCTGCTTCCGATGCCGGTCGTACGGGGGAGCGATACCGGGCAGGGACGACCATCCGCCCCGGTGGCATCAGTACTCGGTCCGGTTCTCGTACGCATCCCAGGCATCGAACGGCCGCCCGGCCTCGTCCGCCAGCAGATTTTGCATCGGTAGCGTGCGCTTGCCCGGAGGCTTCTCGATCTCACGGTAGATGTGATCATCGTCGAAGCCGGCCTGGGCTGCTTCCTGCCGGGTGGCTGCGTAGACGACGCGGTCCAGGCGCGACCAGTAGATGGCGCCCATACACATCGGGCACGGCTCGCAACTCGTGTACAGCGTGCATCCTGTAAGCTCAAAATGCCCGACGGCATCGCAGGCCGAGCGGATCGCGACGACCTCTGCATGAGCGGTGGGGTCGTGAGACGCCGTCACGCGGTTGGTCCCGCGGGCGATGATCTCCCCGTCGGCAACGACGAGCGCGCCGAAGGGACCACCGCCCCGTTCGACGTTTTCGACGGCAAGAGAAATCGCCGCACGCATGAACCGCAGGTCAGAGTCCGCTGGCATAAGGAAAAAGGGAGTCGGAGAAGGGACGGGAAAGTAGTCATCGCGGCGATAGGGAAAGGGCAATTCGGCCCTGCGTTCCAGGCGCGGTGCTTGACTCCGCCCGAAGCGGGTCGTTTCTTCACAAAGCCGATCCCGTCGCCGCTGGCTTTTATGCACGTGCTGTTTTCGCAACAGACGGATTCAGGCATCGCCGGTCCCGCCCTTGTCTCCTTCCCCTCGCCATGGCGTCTTCGCCCGACATGATTTCACTTGCCGACCGTGCACGTCCCCTGAAGAAAAGCCATATCCGTACGATTTCGAAGGCGGTCAAAGCCGTCGACGGCATTAATCTCGGGCAGGGAATCTGCGATCTTCCCACCCCGGCTCCCATCAAGGCGCGGACGCACGAGGCGATCGACGCCAACCGGTCGATCTACTCGCATCATGCCGGCATCGAAGCCCTGCGTGAGGCCATTCTGGAGAAGGCCACGACGTTCAATGAACTCCCCGCGTCCACGATCGACGAGGTGGTCGTGAGCGCCGGGTCCACGGGGGCCTTCGTGATCGCAGCGATGACGCTGCTGCAGGAAGGTGACGAAGTGATACTGTTCGAACCCTACTACGGGTACCACCGCAACATTTTGAAGCTGACCGGAGCCACCGTTCGGTATGTACCGCTCGGCGGTCCGGACGATGCGTTCGACCCGGAGGCGATGGAAGCCGAGATAACCGACCGGACGCGCGCGGTGATCGTCAATACGCCGGCGAACCCGAGCGGAAAGGTGTGGCGGCGAGACGAGCTGGAGGCGCTGCTCACGGTGATGCAGAAGCACGACCTGATCGCTATCACCGATGAGATCTACGAATACATGACGTACGACGATGCGCCGCACGTATCCCTTGGTGCACTTCCCGGGGCGTATGAGCGAACGATCACCCTGTCGGGGTTTTCGAAAACGTACAACGTGACCGGGTGGCGACTCGGCTATGCCGTCGGGCCGGCGCCGTTGCTGGAGAAGATGGGGCTGATGAACGACCTCCTCTACATCTGCGCACCGCGACCGCTACAGCACGGTATGCTGGCCGTGTTCGAAGACCTGGACGAGGAGTACTACACGTCCCTACGGTCCGATTACCATGAGCGGCGCTCGCTTATGTGCGAGACGCTCGAGGCGATTGGGTTCGATGTGCCCTGGCCGGAAGGCGCTTACTATGCGTTTGCCGACTTTTCTCCCATTCAGGACCGTCCCGGGTTCTCCAGTGACGAGGAAGCGGCCGATACGCTCATCCAAGAATCGGGCGTCGGCTGCGTGACCGGCCGGTCGTTCTACAGTGACCGAGACCGTGGGTCAACCAAGCTCCGGTTCTGCTTCGGAAAAGAACGACCGGTTCTCAAACAGGCATGCGATCAGTTGCGGGAAGCGTTCGGATGAATTGGGGATTCGTGTGTGGTCGGTTGTTGGTGGTCTGTCGGATCCAGGTCCAACAATTCCCAATTCCCAATTCCAATCCTTAATTCTCTGCCAGGGCCTGGAGGACGTCGTCGTGGAAGCGTCCGTTTGTCGCCACGATGCCGGTGTTTTCGGAGAGGAGCGGCGCGTGGGTGAAGTCGAGGGCGTTGCCGTTAACGTCGGTGACGGTGCCTCCGGCGGTTTCGACGACGAGCATGCCGGCGGCGTGGTCCCAGATTTTTTCCGTGTAGTCGCTTCCGGTACGCGGCAGGCGGAAGTAGATCTCGGCGTCCCCGCGTGCTACGATGGCATACTTGGCCTGGCTGTCCATCCGGATCGGTTCCGCCTCGATACCGAGCCGGTGGCCGGTTTCTTTGGCCGTGTCGTGCGACGAGTGAGCGGACACGAACGAGTCGGTGAAACGGCCATTGGCAGGCGTTTCTGCGTCCGACGTGTGAATGCGTGTGCCGCTGTCATTCTCGCCGTTCAGTGACACCTGATAGGCTCCGTCTCCGCGCACGGCGATGAACGCCTGTCCGATCGGAGCGTCGTCCGCGTCTAGATCAGCCGGAAGGTTGGGGCAGGCGAGCGCCGCGACCTGCGGGACGCCGTCGACGACGAGAGCGAGCGCGATGGCGTACTGGTCTCCTCGGACAAAGCCTTTCGTGCCATCGATCGGATCGAGCGTCCAGAATCGATCGCTGTACTCGCCCGCGTCGCCTTTATCGATCCATGAGCAGACCGTGTTCGGTGTCACGCCGGAGCGGACCTGCTGGACCTGTTGCGTGACCTGCAGCAGCACGCCCTGATTTTCGCGAAGATGGCTCGAATCCTCTTCGGCGATGATCGGGTCGTCCGGAAATGCCTCCCGAAGAGCGTTGCAGATCAGCGCCTGACTCCCGAAGTCAGCCACGGTCACCGGCGTCCGGTCATCCTTCTCGATGACGGCCGGGTCGATTTCGGACTGGACGGCCTGGCACAGGCTAGCCGCTTTGCGGACGGCCTGAAGGGCAACCTCACGTTCGCGGTCGTACGTGGTAGGCATCGGGAGTCGGGTCGTTGGAAGGCAGGGCGGTAAGAGCGACGCATACACCGATACCATACGTCCACGGCCGCGCCCACGGTTCACCCGGCATACGGATTCGCGATGAGAAACGGAGGGCTTTCGGGCGAGCGCGTGGATGCTAGTTCGCCTCTGGCGCGTCCGGTCCGTCGTCCTCGTCGAATGCCTGCATGATCAGGGTGGCCAGCTCGGTCGTACGCTCCGGATCCGGCTCGTCCATTTCTTCGTCCGCCTCATCCTCCGGACCTCGGTGACCGAAGAGGTACGGGTCGTCTGTGTCTGTCCGGTCGCGGAGCCGGTCGAGGTGCTTCTTTAGACCGCTCCGGAGGCTGGCCGGGACCTCGATGACCTGCGATTCGTCCGTCTCGCGATCATGTACCGTGACGGTCGATTCGCCGAGCTTCACGTCCGTTGCCCGGAGCTGCATGGCCTGCGTGAGCTGGATGTCGCACCGGAGCAGCAGCTGGCCGAACAGGCTCCGCGTCGACGACGGGACGCGCGACCGCTTCATTTTCTCCTTGTCGTTCTCCTCGTCCTCCGCCTTTCGCACATCGGCGAGGTAAAACATGATGCCGTCCAGAGCCCGGTTGCGCTCCGGGTCGGACACCTCCGAGCGCGTATCGAGAAAGTCCATGAAGTCGGATACGCTACTCATCCAGAGCCAGGGCCGGTCGTGCACCTTGCAGTACCGCCGGTAACACACGACCCAGACCCCGTAGGCCTCCGCGCGCCTCGAGGGGACACCGAACTGCGGAGCCAGCGAACGGATGCTCGACAGCACTTCGAATTCGGTCTGATCGAGCGCGATCGTCGGCTTCTCGGTAGAGGTCATAGATGCGCCGGAACGTGATTCGAGGAGAACGGCCGGGTTGGGGCGGGCAGAATGGCCCAACGGATGCCGTGCGAACGGCGTGCCAGTCGGCGGCAGTCCGGGTGAAGCGGCGCCTGCGCGCCAACAACGGGTAATTACGGTACAGCCGGGGATATCCGTTTGGAAATTTTACTTACGAAGTTTCCTGCGAAATCGGTTCCTGATACACTGACTTGCCTGTAACGCTTCGACAGCAGCCAGGGCAATCGGGTCGGTGTGCAATGCCATCGGTACAAAGCACCCCGCGTTTTGCTTGACAGTTTCTTCATCACCGCGTTATTTTGCAAGCCCTGCAACGAACGGTCCGGGGTCGGCTGCCGACGGGACGGGCCACGACTCACGAATCAGACCGGCTATCTCCATGCGTGTATACGATGCTGACCACATTCGCAACGTCGTTCTCGCCGGGCACCAGGGCAGCGGAAAGACGGCTCTCTCCGAGGCCATGGTGTACGCCAGCGGTGCGCTGGATCGTCTTGGGACCGTGTCGGAAGGCACGACGCTGAGCGATTATCACCCGAGCGAGAAGGAGCGCCAGATGTCGATTTTCACGTCGATGCTGCATGCCGAGTGGCGGGGCCACAAGATTAACATCTTCGACACGCCGGGGTACCCGGATTTCGTCAGCGAGGTAATCGCGCCGATGAAGGTAGCGGACACGGCGCTCTATGTCATGGATGCACGCGCAGGTGTGCAGGTGGGAACCGAGCTGGCGTGGACGTACGGCGAGATGACGCAAACGCCGTCCATGTTCGTCATCAATCACCTGGACCACTCGGAGCCAGATTTTCGCCTTCTGGTGGAGCAAATCAAGAAGCGGTTCGGGCGCGGGGCGACGGTCGTTCAGATTCCGGGCGGGGCGGGGACGCGCTCGATCATCGACGTGTTGCGAATGGAGGAACTGCACTATCCGGAGGGCGAGCGAGAGCCGGAGATTCGCGAGATCCGCGATGCCTTCCGCGACGAGGCCGAAGAACTTCATCGGACGCTGGTCGAGGATATCGCCGAAAACGACGAGAGCCTCATGGAGCTCTACTTCGAACAGGGAGAACTTGACGAAGATCAAATGCGGGAAGGATTGCGCGCGGCGATGATCCGGCGACAGCTCTTCCCGATTTTTGTTACCAGCGCGACCGAGGCCCTCGGCGTGTCGCGCCTGATGAGTTTCATCGATAACGTGTGCCCGTCTCCTGCGGCAAAACCCGCCGAAACGGTGGAGGACGAGACCATCCTCGCGGACGAAGAAGCCGACGAGCCGCTGGCGTTCGTTTTCCGCACCATGAGCGAGGAGCACGTGGGGGAATACTCGTTCGTTCGCGTCTACGACGGAGCGTTGACGTCCGGGCAGGATCTGGTTAACCCGCGCACCGGCAACACCGAGCGCATCGGGCAGATCTACTCGATCAACGGCAGCACACGGGAGAGCGTCCAGAAGATGGTCGCCGGCGACATCGGGGCGCTCGTGAAGCTGAAAGACACCCACACAAACGATACGCTTCGTGGAAGCGGCCGCGACGAACGGGTGAAGCCGATAGAGTTCCCGGAGCCGCGCTACCGAATGGCGGTCAAGGCGAATCAGGATGGGGTGGAGGATAAACTGGCGCAGGGCCTGCACCAGATTGCAGCGGAAGATCCCTCGCTCGTGTTTTCGCACGATCCGCTGCTGAACCAGCTCACGTTGAGCGGGCAGGGGGAGATGCACCTTCAGATTGCTCGCGGTCGCCTGCAGCGCCGATCGGGTGTGGAGATCGAGTTCGCGCGGCCCCGGGTGTCGTACCGGGAGACGGTGCGCTCGCGTGCGAGAGCGTCCTACCGTCACAAGAAGCAGACGGGCGGCGCCGGGCAGTTTGCCGACATTTCGCTGATGGTGGAACCGCTCGACGGAGCATTCGATGTGCCGTCGGATGTGAAAGTCCGCGGGGAGGAGACGGTGACGACGGAATGGGATGCCGAGGTGCACTTCGTGGACGCGATCGTCGGCGGAGTGATCGACATGCGCCGCTTTTTCGGCGCCATCCAGAAGGGAGTCCTGGATGCGATGGCGGAGGGGCCGGTGGCCGGCTTCCCGGTCGGGGATGTCCGCGTCGTGATTTACGACGGCGGGATGCACCCGGTCGACTCCAACGAGGCCGCATTTAAGACCGCCGCGTTTCAGGGCTTTCGGGAGGCTTTCCGGAAGGCAAAACCCGTCATGCTCGAGCCACTTCACGACGTCACGGTGACCACGCCGGACGACTTCACCGGGGATGTTATTGGCGATCTGAACACGCGCCGGGGCCGGATTCAGGGCATCGAGACGGAGGGGCCGTTTCAGAAAATCATAGCCCAGGTTCCGGAGGCGGAGCTGTTTCAGTACTCGACGGCGCTTCGCTCTCTGACCCACGGGCGGGGCATTCACCATGCGCGGTTCAGCCACTACGAGGCGATGCCCGCGAACGTCCAGGAGCAGGTGGCTTCCGCCAACGCGGAAAATGCGATTCCCGCGTGACATGGGGTGTCCGGCGGCCGACTGGTAGGCCGCACGTTCGCCTCTACGTATGCAGGCGAATCAACAAAATGAAGGCGGACCCGACCGAAGCCGGGCCCGCCTATGCGCGTCGGGATAAACACTCGCGGAAGCGAGGGGCATTACTACTTGGTCTTCAGCTTGAAGGTGACGGGCATAGCCATCTGAACCTTCACAGCTTTCCCTCGCTGTCGGCCCGGTTCAAACTTCGCCAGGCGGATGACGCGAAGTGCCTCGGCATCGAGGAGCGGGTGACGCCCGCGGATGACGGTGGGGTTAACGACGTCTCCTTGTTCGTTGACGACGAATTGGACGAACACGCGTCCCTCAATTCCGGCCTTCTGCGCAAGGACGGGGTAGTCAATCTGGCGCTGCAGCGCGGCCAGGCCACCGATCAGTTCAGGCTGGTCTTCGACGACGACGAAGATCTCATCTTCGTACGTCTTCTCTTCCTCCTGCGGCTCTGGCGCGGGAGGCGGAGGCGGGCCAGCAACTTCGAGCGACTCGTTCAAGTCGAGGGTCGCGTCGAAGTCGAAGGTTTCGTCTTCCAGCACGACGTTGTTGGCCACTTCAATCGGGGCAGCCGGGCGCGGCGGTGCCGGCGCACGAATCTCCTGCTCCGTCTGGGCCACTTCCTCCATCACCACGACGTCCTGCTCGCTGAGGGTGATGTCGAAGCTGTCATCCGTTTCGAACCGTAGAGCCGTGAGGCCCAGCAGGACCGCAAGTGCGAGGACGAATCCGAGCTGAAGCGTCGGTCCGTACTGCGACTTCACGCTCACGCCGTCCTTCTTCCAGGGCTTCCGGGAAGGGGCCGTGCGATTCGGAGCCTTGGCGTGCAGGGTTGGAATCCCATCTTCGCGGCTCTTGACGGACATGCCGTCGCCGCTCTGTACGCGCTCCTTGCGTGAAGAGTCGGATGGTCGTTTCGGCCTGGGCGGTCCCGTGGCCGATGTGCGTTCGGTGACGTTGCTGCGCTGTGTGTTATCTTTGGTCGCAATCATGACAGTCCCCACCGTCTAACCTCATTGGATGCGAATGGCTTATCGGGGAGCCCGTTGGCCTGTCCCGAGAAGCTCACTCAAAACATCATCTTTGAGCGGTTGAGGCGATAGCAGGGCCGTTCCGACACGGAGGTGGGGAGATCCTGAGAGGAACTGTACGGGCGCCGTACGCGGACCTGTGGGGGAAACCCCTACACTGCCCCCTGGGTGCGGGCCGCTACGCGGACCGACACATGTCGTCGAAGTCTGGCAGGTCGTCCAGAAAGTCGATCCGTGCGGAGGACCGATCAATCCGGCAGGCGTAATGCTCGATGCCGTTGGTGACGGCCAGAAAGGGGGCGCCGAGCGCGAGATTGTATCGTGACGCCTGATCGAAAACCGACTGGCGGATGGACTGCCCGGGCGCTTTGCACTCGACGAGCAGGAGGGGCCGGGCGCGGCGGTCATGAACGACAACATCGGCCCGCTGCGGCTGCCCCTGAATATCTACACGCTGCTCGATGGACACCAGTCCGCTCGGTACGCCGTGCGCGTCGACCAGATAATGCACAAACTGCTGGCGAACATGCTCCTCCGGGGTCAGGCGGACGTACTTCGCCCGGAAGACGTCGTACACCATGCGCTTCCCGCCACGATCCGTCGTCCGAACCTCGTAGATCGGTAAGTTGAGTTCAGCGTCCAAGGGGATACGTTCGACGTTCACAGTTCAACGCTCAGGGTTCAACGTTCAGGGTTCAATGTTCAGGGTTCAATGTTCTGGTTCACCTTCACTCCATGCCGGCGTTTGGCGACGCGGGGCCTTCGCCGTAGCCCGTCATTTCGACGAACCCGTGTCCGCGTACAGCGCTGCCCTGGGAGGATCCGTCGATAGTGACCGCGCCTTCCCAGTAGCGAACGGAGACGTTCAGTTCCTGGTCGTCGAATGTTGCGTTCACGTGGAGGTCGAGGTCCTGGTCGGGGATGCGCAGGCGCCACTCGGTGGGGTACTCCCGCGACCCGTCGGGTGTGCGGTACGTGTCCAGGACTTGCAGCGAGGCGTCTTCTCGTTCGATGCGGTTGGTGGTGCCGTCGGGGCCGACCACGATGCCGTCGGTGTACATGCTGGCGGATCCGTCTCGGTTGCGAAGTTGATAATACATCAGATCGCGGCCGTCGTCGAGTTGCAGGGCGAACCAGTCCCACCCGACCTGGTTCTCGCTGAGGGCCGACGTGCTCCACTCGCGGTCCATCCAGCTCAGACCGGACACCTCGATGCTGTCACCGTCGATCACCACCGTGCCCTCGGTGGCGAGCCGCGGGTACGTGTAGTAATACGACGCATTGCCTTCCCCCTCACCCTTCTTCGACAGGCCCCGATCGCCCTGCAATACCATCGGTTTGGTCGGCGTCAGCACCAGGTCGGCGGCGGCGCCGTTGCCATGCGCGCGGAGGCGAATCGGAAAGGCGCCGTCGATGAGGGGACGCGAGGCGGTGTCCGCCGTGGCGATGAACCAGTCGTCGAGCCAGACGCGGAACGGGTCGGCCTGAGCGCCGGCAAGGCCGAGGGCCCCCCGACTGAAGCGCTCGACGTCATACTGCGTCTCGTTTGTGATGTCGCTCACCGCGAAATGCCCCATGTACATTTGATCGGTGGACCAGGCCGACCGCCCGGTGTCCGCTGTGACGGGACGCATCGGCGCCTCCCCTGTGGGCGGCCGGAGCGCAATGCGGAAGATGGTGAGTTCAAAGCCAACATCGCGCGCCCCGGGACCCGGTTGCCGGCCCGGCGTTCGTGCCGCCCCCTCCGAATCGAGATTCCCGGTGATGTACCACCACTCGTTCTTGAATCCCGGATGCGGGCCGTGGTCTTCTGGAAACGTGAAATCGACCACCCGGTCCGCGCGGGCATATCCGGTGGTGTCACTATCGCCCATAGCGTCGGCGACGGCGACGGAGGTGTCCATCGGGCTGTCGTCCTCCGTTCGGGTCGTCAGCCAGAAGACGGCAGCTCCGAGAACGGCGACGACCAGAGTGAATACGAGTGCAGTGCGACGCATGAATCGGACGGGCGGATGACGGCAATATGCGGACGGGCAGGCACAGGACGGACGACTCCGCGCTTCCGGAGATCCGCAAAAACAACATCCTTACGAAGCGGAGCGGACGGTGCGTACGATTTTCATGTAACGCGACGAAGACCTGCTGCGTAGTCAAAATTAGAATGTAAAAATAAGATGTAATGCATGCGCGAACACGTGCCTGTCTACGTCCGGGGTTTTACCAGGTCGAAGACGCCCATGCTCCATCACGACCTCGTTCGATTTTTTTGCCTCTCAACGACTCGACCCTCTCATGCGACAACCCGCACGATTTCTCTTACGCGTCGTCTTCGGCGCTGCGCTCCTCCTGCTGTTAACGGCAGACGGAGTTGCCCGGGCGCAGCAAGCGCCGTCACCGGACACCGAAGAGGCGCTTCCGACCGATCCCGCCGTCCGAACCGGTACGCTGGACAACGGGATGCGGTACTACATCCGCCAGAACGACGAGCCGAAGGATCGGCTGCAGCTTCGCCTCGCACTGAACGCGGGATCCGTTCTCGAAACGAATGCCCAGCGCGGACTCGCGCACTTTCTCGAGCATATGCTCTTCAACGGTACGGAAAACTTTGAGGAGCAGAAGCTGATCGACTTCCTCGAGCGCACGGGCATGGAGTTCGGTCCGGACGTGAACGCATACACCAGTTTCGACGAAACGGTGTACAAGCTGCGGGTTCCGACAGACAGCATGGACCTGGTGGAGACGTCGTTTACCGTTCTCCGCGATTGGGCCTCCCGCGCGACCCTCGGGGAAGAGGAAATCGACAAAGAACGCGGCGTCGTGATCGAAGAGTGGCGCCAGAGCCAGGAGACGGCACAGGGGCGCATGCAGGACGACATCGTGTCGACCCTCTTTTCCGGCTCCCGTTACGCGGATCGTCTCCCGATCGGCGACACGTCGGTCGTGAAGAATGCCCCCTACAGTGAAGTCCGCGATTACTACCGGACGTGGTACCGCCCCGACCTGATGGCGATCGTTACTGTGGGCGACATGGACCCCGATACGCTTGAGGCGATGATTCGCGACCGTTTCGCCGACTTCGAATCACCGGAGGATCCAAAGGAGCGGAAGACGTTCGACGTTCCGGCCCACGAGGACACGAAGTACGCGGTGGTCACCGATCCGGAGTATCCGGTCTCGACCGTCGCCACGATTTTCAAGACCGATGCCGAGCCGGTTCAAACCCGAGAGGACTTCCGCCGGATGCTGAAAGAGCGGCTGTTCTTCAGCATGTTGAACGCCCGGCTGTCTGAGAAAGCGCAGACGGGAGACGTCCCGTTCGTGGGGGCGGGCGCGTTCAATTTCTCCCTCGCGCGGCCGATGAAGGGCTACGGACTGCAGGCGCAGGTGCCCGAAGACAGCGTTGTTGCCGGCATGGAGGCCCTGCTGACGGAAGCAACACGCATTCGCCAGCACGGCTTCACGGACACCGAGCTGATCCGCCAGAAGCGTGATCTTCTCCGCTCGTACGAAACGTCGTATCGTGAGCGGGAAAATATCCCGTCGCAGTCGCTTGCCCAGCAGTATGTGCAGCTTTTCCTGACGGGCGAGGCGGTGCCCGGTATCGAGACCGAGTACGACCTCGCGCAGGAGATCCTCCCGACGATCAATGTGTCGGACGTGAATGCGGTCACCTCGACCATCGTCGCCGACCGGAACCGTGCAGTGCTGGTCCAGATGCCGGAGAAGGAAGGCCTTGAGCCGCCGTCGACCGATACGCTTGCCTCGGTACTCGACCGCGTGCGCAACAAAGAAGTCGAGCCCTACGAGGACGAGATGTCGGACGTCCCGCTGATGGCGAACGTGCCGGAACCGGCGGGCGTCCAGTCAACCGAAACGATCGACACGCTGGGGACCACCGTCTGGACGCTTGAGAATGGCGTGACTGTCGTTCACAAGCCGACCGA
The DNA here is from genome assembly GCA_009908725.1 of Bacteroidota bacterium. Classification (GTDB taxonomy): domain Bacteria; phylum Bacteroidota; class Rhodothermia; order Rhodothermales; family Salinibacteraceae; genus Longibacter. The sequence goes on from JAAAOT010000119.1 coordinate 12,663, forward strand.
CTTCAAGGACGACGAGGTGCGCTTCACCGCCACTAGTCCCGGCGGCACGTCGACGATCGACGATGAGGCGTACCGCTCGATGCGGTTCGCACCGAACGTGGTACGACAGAGCGGGGTGGGGCCGTTCAACAACACGACCCTGAACAAATACCTCCAGGGCAAGACGGTGAGCGTCAATCCGTACATCTCCGGCCGCGAGGAGGGGATGAATGGATCGGCGTCGCCGGACGACCTTGAGACGATGTTCCAGTTGATTCACCTGTACGCCACGGAGCCGCGGGTCGATGCCAACGCGCTGGAATCGTTTCAGCAGCAGGTTGTGGCGCGGCTGAAGAATCGCTCTGCCACGCCGACGGCCGCGCTGCAGGACACGCTGGTGTCGAAGGTCTACGACAACCACCCGCGCGTGCTGCCGCCGACGGTCGAAGAGGTGGAATCCCTCGACGGGGAGGCGCTTCTGGACTTCTACCGGACCCGCTTCGCCGATGCGAGCAACTTCACCTTTACGTTCGCGGGCAATGTGTCCGTCGATTCCCTTGCTCAGTACGCACAGACGTATCTGGGCACGCTTCCGGCCACCGATCGGTCGGATGAGGTGCAGGCCGTAACGCCCGCCCCGCCGAACGACGTGGTGGAGGCAGAGGTGCGTGCCGGCCAGGGTCAGCGGTCGATCGTCATTCTGACGTACAACGGCGATCTCGAGTACACGCGTGAGAACCGTCATGCCCTGAAGACGCTGAAAGACGTGCTCTCGATCAAGCTCCGCGAGGAACTGCGAGAGAATCGCGGCGGCACTTACAACGTCGGGGTGCGCGACAACACAAGCGGGCCGCCGTACAACCGGTACAGCTTCACGGTTACCTTCGTCTGCGACCCGGACCGGGCCGCCGACCTGCTTGCGGCAGCGAAAGCGGAAATCGACTCCGTCCGAACGGGCGGCGTAACGGCGGATGACGTCGCGAAGGTGCAGGAGCAGCAGCGCCGGAGCCGCGAGACCGCGATGGAAACCAACGGCTTCTGGGTCAGCGCCCTGGATCAGGCCTTCACCAGCGAGAGCGTCGAACCGCTCGACATTTATCGCTACGAAGACCTGGTTTCGAGCAGTTCGCCG
>JAAAOT010000141.1 GCA_009908725.1 Bacteroidota bacterium
CGATTATCTCGCCAGGAGCGTTCGAGTTCGTTTTCTTCCATGTAGCCTTCGCCGCCCATCACGGTCATGACGTCGTCGATGACCTCCCAGCCGAAGTGGCTGCAGAAGACCTTCGTGATGGCGGTTTCGACCATGATGTCTTTGTCGCCGCGATCCAGCATGCCCGTCATCATGTAGAGCATCGCGTCCATCGCGTACGTCAGCGAGGACATCCGGGCAATCTTCTGCTGGACGAGCTCAAAGTCGGCAATCGGGCGCTTGAACTGGTAGCGCGTCTGCGCCCACTTGATGCCCTGGTTCATCGCCGCCTTCGCCGCGCCGGTGACACCAGCGCTCAGCGTACAACGACCGTAGTTCAGGCAGTTGAGCGCGACCTTCAGGCCACCTCCCTCGTTGTGCAGCAGGTTCTCCTTCGGCACGCGGACGTCGTTGAAGCGGAAGCGAGCCTGCCACGTCCCGCGGATGCCGGTTTTCGCCCGGTTGTTTTCGAAGATCTCGACGCCGTCCATGTCAGGCGTGACGATGAGCGCGTTGACGCCGCGCTGCTCGAGCTCGCCCGTCTCTTCGTTCTTGACCATGTTCTTGCACATCACGGTCATCAGACCGCTCAGCGCACCGGAGGTCGACCACTTCTTCTCGCCGTTCAGAACGTAGTCCCCGTCTTCGGTCTTGACCGAAAACGACTCCTGCCCGGCAGCGTCCGAGCCGACATTGGGCTCCGACAGGCAGAACGCACTGAGCTTCTCGCGCGCAACCATCGGAAGGTAGTCTTCCTTCTGCTGCTCGCTACCGAACATAACAAGCGCTTTGCAACCGATCGACTGGTGCGCCGACACCATCACGGCCGTCGAAGCACAGTAGCTACCGATCATCTCCAGCACACGGTTGTAGCTGGTCACGCCAAGGCCGAGACCGCCATACTCCTCGGGGATAATCATCCCCATCACCCCCATATCGAAGAGCCGGTCGATGGCCTCCTGCGGGATGTACTGCTCCTGGTCGATCTCTACTGCCGGGTGCTCGTTCTCGAGGTACTCTTCCAACTCCTCGAGAAGGGCGTCGCACTTCTCGCGCTCATCCTTGCTCTCCCGCGGGTAGGGAAAGACGAGGTCTTCGCGAAAGCGACCCCAGAAGACGTTCTTCATGAAGCCCATGTCTTCGGGCTCCGGACCCATCATCGTCTCGATATCCTGGATCATCTGCTGATCCGCCTTCGAGACACCCTTGATATTGCTTAAGCCTTTGTTGGCCATAACGTGTTCGGTGCGCTCTTGAGTGGCAAGTGATCGATCCGTCAATACCGGGCCGTGCATGACCCGGCAGTGCGGATGTGATTCAACGTTCAATTCAGATTGGAAATCGTCGCGGCAGCCGCAAAAGCAGTATGTTCTCCCGTCATTCTTCGGGCCAGAGAGCGGTGGTGACGTCCACCCGGGTGGTATCCACCCGGCCGCCGGATACCGGCGTATTCGACGTCCTGCACGCGAAACCTGCCCTGTGGCGACGTGACGCCGCGTGCCCGGAGCCGTCGGACCCTCGGCGATCTAACGGCTGACGTCTGGAGACGTGCCTGCTCCTGGTTACGGTCTAGCTGCGGACACCGATTCGATCGGGACCGCCCGCCGACCTGACGCGCCGTAACGGGCACGGGTCACGGTACCGGCCTCGCCATCATGACGGACCCCGCAATCGTGACTACAGCGGCATCTAAATGTAATTGTCGGAAGTGCTTCCAGTACAGGCTGTGTCGTGTAAAGTATGAGAATTGGGTCGGTTCCAGTTCTGCGTCCCATCCCCCGTACACCACGGACTGCCTGAAAACCGGCCGCGGGACGATGCGAGCCAGGCTCCCGCCGTTCCTCGACCTTATTCATCGATGCCGCTGGACAGGCGTCGCGTAATCCGCTACGTTGGAATCATCGTCTTCCCCACGGTCATCCACGGCCTCGGCTTACAACCTGCGTCTATGCCCCATTCCGCGTCCACGTCCACCTCCTTCGTCGACCGACTCCGAACCGTTCAGCGCCGGAAGGCGTCCGTCGTCTGCGTCGGGCTCGACCCGGACCCCGACCGGCTGCCCGTCCCAGTCCGGGATGGTGACAGCCTCGCAGCGTCCATCACCTCGTTCTGCCGGGAAATCATCCACGCGACGGCAGAGTACGCCTGCGCCTTCAAGCTGAACTTTGCCTTCTTCGAGGCGCTCGGCCCGGTCGGGGCACAGGTACTCGAGGAGACGGCGTCGGCGATCCCGGACGACTGCCTCGTCATCGGGGATGCGAAACGCGGAGATATCGGAAACTCGGCTCGCTTCTACGCACACGCTGTATTCAATCACATGCACTGTGATGCCATCACCGTGGCTCCATACATGGGGCACGACAGCGTCACGCCCTTCCTCGAGACGGAAGGCACCTGCGCCTTCGTCCTCGCGCGGACGTCAAACCCGGGCGCCGGCGATTTCCAGGAGGCCTGTACCTGTGACGGCGAGCCACTCTACCTGCACACGGCCCGAAAGGTGGCTGAGTGGAACGGTGATTACCCCGGAACGGCGGGACTCGTGGCCGGGGCGACCTCGCCGGAGGCCCTTGGCGAACTCCGAAATGCGTGCCCCACGCTTCCGTTTCTCATCCCCGGCGTCGGATCGCAGGGAGGCGACCCGGTGGCCGTTATGCAGGCGGCCGCAACAGATGAGGGTCTCGTCATCGTAAACAGCAGCCGGAGCATCATCTACGCGTCGGAAGGCAACGACTTCGCCGCTGCAGCCGCCGGCGCTGCCCGACGTCTACGCGATGTTCTGAACGCAGAACCGAACGAGGCAAATTGACCCGACGATGGTGCCGCTGCACCCTCTCCCTGCGTTATGGAAGCGATGGCCGATGGGTCTTGTAAGAAACGCCATCCGCCTCGTCCGTCCCGTCCGCCATGCGCCGCGTCCCCGACCGACGCCTCGTTCGCGTCCGCGAACCCGACCTGTCTCCCGATTCCGTCGAAGTCCACGAGCCCGCACCCGGCGGACGAGCCGTACCCGAAGCCTTCGTCCAGGACCTCTGGGATGCACAAAGATTCAACCGCTCGGATCTCACAACCACCGACGGCGAGAGAGTCCGCATTTTAGACCCGGGCGACCTGAACACGGATGCCGGCCCCGACTTCTCCGGCGCACACATCCGCATCGGGGAGGTCGACTGGTTCGGAGACGTGGAGATTCACGTCACCTCCGGCGCCTGGTTCGATCACAATCACCACCAGGATCCGCGATATGACCGCGTCGTCCTTCACGTTACGCTGCATGCAGACCTCCACACGGGGTGCCTGACGCGAACGGACGGCTCCGTGCTTCCAGAAGTCGTGCTCGCTCCCCGCCTCCAGCGGTCGCTCCGCCGCATGGTTCACGCGTTCGTGCAACGCGACCGGGACGATCTCGTGTGTGCACCGCAATGGTCGCATGTGCCTGCTCCGCTTCGTCGCGAGTGGATAAAGACGCTCGGGTCGAAGCGCCTTTCGCGACGGGCAAACCGTCTCCGTCTCCGGCTGGAACGGGGCACACCGGCGGATCTCCTTCTCCAGGAACGACTCTTCGCCGGGCTCGGCTACGCGAAGAACACCGAGCCCATGATCGACCTCGCGCGCCGGCTCCCACCGCCGGTTCTGAGGTCGATCCCCGACGCCCGTGACCGGGAATCGCTCCTCCTCGGCACGGCCGGACTGCTCCCCGACCCCGGCCGCCTCCTCTCGGCCGACCGGCACACCGCCGACGCGGTCATGGACTTTCGTGCACGCTACGCTCGGCTTCACGCCGACCGCCCGGTGCCGCCGATGAACACGACCGCGTGGACGTTCTTCCGGCTACGACCCAACAACCTCCCGCCCCTCCGAATCGCTCAGGCAGCGGCCTGGTTCGGCCCCGACGCGCTCTTCGGAAGGGCACCCATCGAACAACTGCAACAGGCAGCCCGAACGCAGCGGGCCCTCCCGGCCATACGAGAGCGTCTGTCGGCCCTGCCGACGGTCTTCTGGGAAACCCACTATCGGCCGTCCACGGCCACGAAGAGACACTCGCCCGCTCTCGGGCAGACGCGCATCGATACGCTGATCATCAACGCCGTCGTGCCGCTCCTTCGGGCCATCGCGGAATCCGGGGAAACGATGGACGAGCACGTCCAAAGCCGTCCGACGTCGGCGCTGCTCGAGCAGCTTCCGTCCAAGCGCGATTCTGTGACCCGACGTTTTCGTACCCTCGGGACGGCCCCGCGATCGGCGGCGGAGGCGCAGGGGATGCACGAACTCTTCCGCAACTACTGCACTCGCGGGGGATGCTTGCAGTGCGAGATCGGTCGATTCCTTCTGGACCGGGATGCTTCGAATTAGCATGCGGCACGGCCCGACGCGTCGACAGCACCGGACCGCTCCCGGCGGCACCGGGGGAAACGCAGCGAGATGCATCCTGTATGCGGGATGCGCCCGACTCTCGCCCACCTGGCTGAGCCGACGGCCATCCCGTACGGACCCCGTCCCTTTCGCCCCGGAAGCCTGAGCCCTCATGCCCGATCGCCCGCCCCTCGTCCGTATCGTTCGAATGACGTTCCATCCCGGAGCGGTCGACGACTTCATCGCCCACTTCGACGAGGTTTCGCCTCACATCCGGGCGTATCCCGGATGCCTGCACCTCGAACTGTGGCGGGACGCGCGCTACCCGAACATCTGCACCACGTACAGCCACTGGGAAAGCCGGGACGCACTGAACGCATACCGTCAGAGCGACCTGTTCGAGGATGCGTGGCAAACGGCCAAGTCGCTCTTCGCCGCCCGACCCGTCGCTCAGAGTTACACGCCGGCACGCGAGGTTTCGGCGTAATCACTCCACCGACCCGGTGGCCCTTCGCCGTCAGTCACCGGTTACGGGCATTCCCAGCGCGTCCACACACTGTCGATGCGCGCCTCGGTGCATGGGCCCGTTCGGTAGCACCGCTCCCCGACCGAGTCGAGCGGCACCGGCCGGGCACCGGGGAGCGGGTGCGCGAAGCCCCGGGCGCGGCTCATGCCGCCGCCCCTCCACATGCAGACCAACCCGTTGCGGCGATCGTAACGCACGAAGTCAACCCGCAGATTGAGCATCCGGCGCCGGATGCGGTCGTTTTCGTCGTTTCGCAGGTAGAGCGCCGTGGAATCGCCCTCCGTGCTGGCGTCTGCGGCAACCATGCGGAGAAGGCTGGCGAACTGATCCGGGTTGGACGCCGGGGATGGCGGCTGGCGACATCCCGTCATGGTGACGGCGACCGCCGCAAACAGAACCGCTGCGACCAGAGACGCGACGATCTCGGTCGGTCGTCGAACGGCGGGAGAAATCATGGCGAAGCGACGGACGGCAGAGAGATGCGGGAACTGATGGGGCAGACCGCTGGCGGAGCAACGAAAAACGCCCGACCCGCGACAGTAGGTTCGCAGGCACGGGCGATTCGTGTTACGGGCAATCGTGTTACGGGCGGTTCGTTCGATGACGCGACACACCAGAGCCGATTCTGGACCGCACTGGATGCGCCACGCGACGATGACGCGACGATGACGCGACCGCTACACAACCATGACACGGCCCCGTCGCGGCTACGGATTCAGCGCGTCTTCCATCGTGAGCTCGCGACGGTTCTCCATCCGACGGTATTCGACCGGCTCGACGTAATAGAAGCTCTCGTTCGGGAGCGGCTCCGCGTCGGCCGGTTCCCCACTGGCCGTCGCACGGATCTGGCGGATGGTCCGGTCGTAGCGCTGACGCATCATTCGCTGCTCCGTTGTGATCGCACCGTAATTTCGGTGGAGGGCGCGGTAATCGCCGGAATCTGCAAGACGCTCGGCAATCGAGCGGTGCTGATCGAGAAGCGATTCATGCTCGTCAATGAGCGTGCGGAACTGCTCCACGAACGGCTCCAGATCCGCGCGATCGGAAGCGGCCCGCTCAAGCACCTGCAGATCGGCTTCGGTCCGCGCAAGGTTATCAGCGAAATCGTTCGTTACGTTGGACAACTGCTCCTGCAGCTCTGCCTCCGTCCCGTAGCCACCGTACAGGCGACACCCCGTGAGGGCGAGGACGAGGAGCAGAATGGGTGCAAGGCGAAAAGATCGAGCGGTCATGATGTCCGAATCGTCAGCGTCGGAATAGTAGATCGAGCCCTCGGTGACCGAGCCCTGCGGAAAGGGAGGTGGACCGAGAGGCTGCCGGGAGAGATTAGTATACCGGATCGCGTACGTTGATTCATACGGGGCGGCACACTCTTACATCCTTTTTCACCACCCGGCGAGGGGGCGTCACCGGGCGGGCAGGTCACCCTTCACTTTCGATGTGAAATCCGGCGCGCTCACTGCCACGAACACCCTCAGCGTTGCGGTCGAGCCAGGCGCGCATGCGCTCCGCCTGCTTCCCCTCCAGTTCAATGCAGTACCGCCCGTCCTCATTTCCATCCGCAGCGAAGATGATCCGGACGGCGTCGCCGTCATCTTCGAAGGCTAGCGCTTGTTCAACATTGATCGTGTGCGGTCCAACATTTACGAGCAGCATGATCTCGAGTCGTTCAGTGAGAAAGTATGGACGGTCCAAACCCGACCTGTACCGATTCCGTACGCTTGGCCGATGCCCTGGTTTGCAGGAGAAACACCCTTTCCCCGCTGAAAGTACGACGGACATGTGAAGTGATCTTTTCCGTCCCCGGCCCGGCTCCGGTACGTATGAGCGAGCAAACCCTTCGACTCGTTGAACGACTTCGGTCCCGCCTGCACGATACCTTGCGGCGCATGACGCTCGCTCGCACGGCCTGGGCGGCCAGCATTGTCGTCGGGGTGGCGGCCCTGGCGTGGCTCGTCGCGGCAGCGATCGAGGCCGGCTTCTGGCTCGACACGCGCCCGCGCACCCTCGTATCGGGAGCGGTCGCCGTGATCGTGCTTGCCGCGGCCACAGCATTTCTCGTACGCCCGGTCGCGATTCTTATCGGCCTCTGGTCGGGCCCGTCCGAGGAGGCCATTGCCCGCCGCATCGGGGAACGGTTTCCGGACGTATCGGATCGCCTTCTGAACCTCCTGCAACTGGCTTCTGGCCGCGCGTCGGATGCCCCGGCGCCCATGGTCGATGCGGCAGTGCGTCGCCTGGGCGAAGACGTCGAATCCGTGCCCTTTGAGCAGACCGCGGACTTTTCCCCGGCCCGCCGTGCCGCACGGATGGCCTCTCTTCCGATCGTCGGCGTCCTTGCGTTCCTGCTGGTTGCGCCGTCCACCTTCCTCGGTGCCTCCGAGCGTCTGCTCGCTCCCGGAACCGCGTTTCAGCGGCCCGCGCCATTCACCGTGGACGTGTACCCCGGCGACGTCCGCCTCATCCGCGGAGACTCGCTTTCAATCTCGGTTCGCGCCACCGGAGACGTGCCGGCGGAGCTACGCCTGGACCTTCGGCCTACGGCAGAGGGTCCCTCCTCGTCGGTCGTGCTGCGCCCTGATTCGGCGGGCGTTTTCCGCCACACCGTCCCCGGCGTCCGAGAAGACGTCGACTACCGGGTGGCGTCCGGTCGCGTCGTGACCGGCTGGTTCCGGGCAGACGTGGAAGCCCGTCCGCTCGTCCGCAGCCTTCGCCTCACGGTCCAGCCGCCGGGCTATACCGGACTGCCGGCACGGTCACTGGATGCTAACATCGGAGACGTGACGGGACTGCCCGGCAGCACCGTCCAGCTCGCTGCCGACCTTGGCGGCCCGGCCCTCGACTCTGCGGCCGTCGCCTTCGACGACGGTTCCACCACCGCACTGGAGGTTGAGAAAACCAGCGTGCGCGGCACATTCCGGATCACCGGGGATGCCCGCTACCGGATCGTTCTCTACAGCGCCACCGGCGTGAGAAACCGAGACCCCATCTCCTATCGGGTCTCCGCGCGACCGGATGCGCGGCCGTCCGTCGCCTTCCTCACCCCGGAGCCAGACGCCCAGCTTGAGGACGACCTCGTCGCTCCCCTCCGCCTCCGTCTCCGCGACGATTTCGGGTTTTCCCGAATCGTGCTGCACTACCGTCTCGCTGAGCAGCGCTTCGGACAGGGCCAGACGTCCTTTTCGACGATGCGCCTGCCGCTAGACAACCCAAGGCAGGTGGATCAGGTCGTCGACCACGATTGGTTGCTGGCTCAGGAGTCTGGACTCGACCTGGTTCCCGGCGACGTGGTCGAATACTACGCAGAGGTCTGGGACAACGACGCGTTCGGCGGCGCAAAAAGCAGTCGCACCGCCACGCAGCGGCTCCGCCTCGCCTCCATTGCGGAGAAATACCGGTCGCTGGACGAGCAGCAAGAGAAAACGGAGTCGGATCTCGAAAACCTGCGAGACCAGGCCGACGACGTACGGGAACGATTCGACGAGTTGCGTAACGAGGTTCGTCGCAAGCAAGACGCGAGCTGGGAGGACCGCCGACAGCTCGAACGCCTCCGCGAACAGCAGGAGTCCGTCGAAAAGAGCGTGAGCGACCTGGCAAAGCAGGTCGAAGACATGACGCGCCAGATGCAGGAAGAGAATCTGACGAGCCCTGAGACGTCCCAGAAGTTCGAGGAACTGCAGCGCGTCATCGAGGAAATCAACTCGCCGGAGCTGATGGACGCGCTGAAGCAGATGCAGGAGTCGATGCAGAATCTCGACCTCCGGCAGATGCAGGAGGCGATGGAGAACTTTGAATTTGACGAAGAGCAATACCGGCAGCGCCTCGAGCGCACGCTCGAGCTGTTCAAACAGTTGCGCCGGACGCAGAAAATGGAGGAGCTGTCCCGGCGACTCGACGAACTGGGCAAAACCGAAGAACAGCTGGCCGAGAAGACATCCGAACGCCTCGAAGAGGAGGAAAACCGTTCCGAGGAACCGGCTGATACGGGTGGGGACGGAGATGACGGCGAATCATCGGACGACACGGGGGCCGCAGAAAATGAGTCCGATGCTCAGGCGTCGGATGCATCGGACACGGACGCTTCAGAAAGCGGCGAGCAGGCGCAGGAGGAGGATTCCGTGGGGGAGGCGCCGTCCGACAGCGACCGGCACCCATCGGGAGAATCGAGCGCCGGTGCGAATGAAGACCTGGCCCGAGAGCAGGATCGGGCGCGGGAGCGCATGCAGGAGCTGATGGACGAAATGCAGGGGCTCGCCGACGAGATGAAGTCGTCCCCGCAGGCGCCGAATGAGCAGATGCGTCAGATGAAGCAGCGCCTCGAGCGGGAACAGCTTCCCGAGCAGATGAAGCAGAACAGCCGCCAGCTTCGCCAGAACCAGCTGGAGGATGCCCGTTCCGGCCAGCAGCAGATGCAGCAGCAACTGCAGCAGATGTCGCAGCAGATGCAGCAGATGCAGCAGAGCATGAGTGGGCAACAGCAGCAGATCAACCTCGCCGGCGTCCACGGCGCCCTTGAGGCCACGCTGCGCCTGTCGGAGCGGCAGGAGTCGTTGCGTACTACGGTTCGCGACCTGTCCGAAGACAGCCCGACGCTGCGTTCGTACGCGCAGGATCAGGAGCAGCTGAAGTCCGGCCTGCTGTCGGTCAGCGACTCCCTCCAGCAGCTCGCGCAGCAAATTCCCCAGATGAAGCGAACCGTCCAGAAGGAAAGCGGGGAGGCACTCCGCTCGATGAACAGCGCGACGGAAGCGCTCAGCGACCGGAGCGCCGCGCGGGCGAGTGGGACACAGAAAGCCGCGATGACGCACCTGAATGAGCTGGCGCTCCTGCTCGCCGACCTGTTGAAGCAGATGCAGAATGCGCAGGGTGGAGGGGGCGGCCAGTCCATGCAGCAGATGCTCCAGCAGATGCAGCAGATGTCAGGGCAGCAGCAAAAGCTGAACAGCCAGATCCAACAGTTTCTGAACGACGTGCAGGGAAACCGGCTCTCGGTCGATCAGCAGGAGCGTCTGCAGCAGATGGCGCGACAGCAGGCGGAGATCAAGAAAAAGCTGGATGAGCTCGGGCGCGAGAGCGGCATGCGCGACAACGTCCTCGGCGATCTCGACCGCATCGCTGAACAGATGGAAGAAACGATTCGAGAACTCCAGCGAGGACGCCAGACCGATCGGACCCTGCAACGCCAGAAGCAGATCCTGACGCGTCTTCTGAACGCGCAGCGGTCGTTGCGGCAGCAGGGCAAAGATGAGCGCCGTGAAGGGCAACAGCCGGAAGACTATGAGCGACGCTCCCCAGGCGACCTCTCCCCGCAGGACGAGATCGAACAGCTACGACGAGACCTGATTCGCGCCCTGGACAGCGGCTATGCCCCGGACTACGAGCGGCTGATCAAGCGGTACTTTGAACTCCTGGAAGAGCGGCGAGACAACCCGTGACGCCGGGGTTCGGCGGGCGTCTGTCGCGTCGAATGCTCCCGACGTAGCTACCGGATGGACCTACAGGAAATGCTTATCTACGTCCGGGGAAGGCATCCGGCAGGCGTCGCGCTCGCCGAACCACCGGTACCGATTGGTGGCGACGACGTCGTAGATGTAGTCGCGAAGCGGGCGGGGAACGGCCAGGAACGCCATCGCGAGGGGCCACGGCGCCGGCAGGTGAAGTGCGACCCGGAGAGCAGCCGTCGACTTCCGATAGACCTGGCCATTTTCAATCAGAACGACGCTGTCCATGGCCTCAGGGTCGATCTCGAACGCCTCCACGTACGGAGCGGCTTCGTCCGATTGAAGCGCTGCCATCTGGAAGTAGGCGTTTTCGTCGTGATCAATGACGAAGTTGACGAACCCATTGCAGAGGTTGCAGACGCCGTCGAACAGCAGGACACCGTGATTCCTGAGAACGGCAGAGTCGAGGCGCCCGTCGGATGCATGGCCGTTTGTCTCGAGCGTCGAAGCGTCAAGCTCCATAACCGGTGATCGGTAGAAAAGGGGTAGAGGACGGGTCCGGGCACGCACGTCGCCCCGGTGGAGGACTTCCAACCTCCCGTCGCTGGATCGAGTTTCCCCGGGAGGGGCTGGCCGTATTCCCGGCGCGTGCCTGTGTTTCAGTCGGGAGGTCGCAGGTCTCCAAGCTCTGGCGGAGCTACGTATGCGCACAGGCGCGCCGGGCAGATCTAACCAGACCTGAAATAGGCCTGAACCCGGGCGTGAAGCACCGGCTTTCGTCTTAGATTGATGCAATAGAGCCGCTGTGGGCCATCTATAGATTGAATTTAAGGCCGGTCAGCGTTACATTCCATCATACTTCGTTCCGGCTCCGGTGCGTCCGCATCCAACGTGTTACGGTCTCTCTGCACACGGTCTTCCGTCGATCGGTACACCGCCACGGCGAAGTCGATGAGTCCGATCCGTCCGCCCTCGTGGTTCCCTGTTTCGGCCCGGGACTGCGATGCGACCGGTCGGCGCCTCCCGACGCTACGACCCCTCCGCGGCCCGCTCTACCGGTCATCCCACGCTTCGCCGCGGCCCCGACGCTTCCCCGCGAACGTTTACTCAAAAACAAACCACGCCAGTATGGCCCGTTCCACACGTATCCTGTTTGTCGCCGGTGAGGTTGCCCCCTTTACCGAAATCACCGAGATCTCCGGGCTGACGCGGTCTCTGCCGGAAGCCCTGCAGGAAGTCGGCGATTACGACGCCCGGCTCATGATGCCTCGCTACGGCACAATCAGCGAGCGGAAGCACAATCTTCACGAAGTGATCCGGCTGTCGGGTACACCCGTCCCCATGGGAGATGAGGACGACGAGGTCACGGTGAAGGTGGCGTCGATCCCCGACACGCGGGTGCAGGTCTACTTCATGGACCACGAGGAATACTTCGGCCGCGACGCCGTCTATCGCAACGAAGACGGCGATGCCTTCGACGACAACCCGCGCCGCGCTGCGTTCTTCAACCGGGCCGTCATCGAAACCGTCTGCAAGCTGCGCTGGGGGCCGGAGGTCATTCATGCATTCGGATGGATCAGCGGTCTCGTTCCGCTCCTCCTCGCCACGGAATTTGCCGATCAGGAGTTGCTCGAGAACACGAAGGTCGTTTTCACGCCGGACGAACTCGACGAGCAGGCCACCGTCACCGACGAGGTCGCCGACGCCCTCGGCCTCGACGTCGACAATCTGCCGGCCTCTCTCACGGAAATGGCCACGCGCTTTTCGGACATCGTCATCAACCCGCCCAGCATGGGCGCCGTGGAAGGAGCCTCCGTCTTCACTGAAACGGACGAGGATCGCGGCCAGCAGCTCGCCGATCTGTACACGCAGATGCTGAGTGAAGTCCCTGCGTAACTTTTTGCGGCTGTGAAACCGCGCGCGAACGGGTCGCATTAACACGCGTGGTTCCGACGAACCCCATCGGCGCTCGCGTCGGATGGGGTTTTCGGCTGTCTGGGCCCTCCGTTCCCGTTCCCCCGCGCCCGGAGGTGGGTGTCCGCGGACGGTCGTCTGGTCCCGCCCTCCCCTCGCTGCGTTGCTGAGCGCCATGGGCGCGGATGCGCGTTCCCCGTGCGCCAGCCGACCAATTTCGGCACATACGAATCCGTCCGCACCTCGCGTTGTATGCAGGAAGGCTTGCCCAGATCGGGATGAGCGGCGGCCGCCCCCATTGTCCTTTGCACGAACCCGTGTATTCTGCCTTGCCCATGACGTATCGTTGTTTTCTCGCCGCCCTCTTCAGCGGTGCACTGCTTCTCAGCCTCTCCGCGTGTGACGACTCTTCCACCGTGGGACTCGGCGTCGGACCCGATTCGCTGGAGGGCGGCCAGCCGGTGACGGTCACGGCCTCCCCCGATACGTTCGATACCTTCACTGAGGTAGACGTTACCAGCCAGGTCGCCAGCAGCACCGACAGCATCCCGTCCAACGGCCATCGCATCCTCGTCGGAGCGGTCGACGATCCCCTCGTCGGGACGGTCGTGACACGCGGACACATCGACTTCCGCCAGCCTGACGATGTCGGCAACTTCGAGTCGATCGACGGCGTCAATCTCGTCCTCCAGACCGAGTACCGGTACGGCGACACCTCCAGCGTCCAGACCATCGACGTGCGCGAAGCCGACACGGAGATTCAGTCGGACTGGACGGCCGATGAGACGGGTATCACCTTCGGCGACGTCATTACCTCCTTCGACATCGCTGCGTCCGACACGACCGTGACGGTGTCGCTTCCCAGTAGTTGGGTGGCAGCCAACGGGCCAACGCTTTTCTCCACCAGCACGGGCAGTGATAGCTACGACGACCTCTTCGAAGGTCTCGTCCTGACCACGCAGTCCGGCAACCGGGTCACCGGCTTCGACCGAGAGTCCAGCTTCCTCCAGGTCGCCTACCAACCCGCGGCCAACGTGCAGGACACGCTCGAGTACGACGGCGCCAAGTCGTTCACGCACATCGAGCGGACCACGACGGCGTCTCCCCCCAGCGGCACCGAACTCCTGCAGGACGGGCTTGGGACGAATCTCGTCACCAACTTCGACTTCAACGATTCGCCCTTCGACGAACTGGGAGTTGTGCCGGTCAACCGAGCCGAACTCGTGCTCCCGATCGACAGCACCGCACTCGAACAGTCTACGCCCGCGAACTTCGTCCGCCCCTCCCTGGAAGGCATTTTCCTCCGGGCGCGGGCCGTTGACAGTCTCCGCGCGGAAACGAGCACGGGCGAACTCAGCCTGTGCCGCTCCCTGGGCCTGCAGACCACCGTCGAATCCTCCTGCCTGATTGACCTCTCGCTGACCAGCACCGGCCTGGGCGCCCCGAACAGTGCGATGCGCCGCATCGTCGAGCGGACGCTGCTGGAGGAAGCCCCTCTGTTCGACCGGTACGTCCTGGAACTCAACGCCGGGGAGCCGACGATCACGCCCCTGCTTCTGTCGACCCCGGACGCAACCAACGAAAACAACCGACCGCGCCTGCAGGTAACCGTCGTCCCGCAGAATTAGCGCACGTTTCCGTCCCTCCGCCGCGGGCGGGGTGCCCCGCCTGCCGACCGCGACCTGTCTTCTCACGACTCCCGATACCGCTCGATGCGTCTTTCGCTTCCCTCCGATTCTGTCTGCTGGACCCGGCTCGTCTGCACCGTGCTGCTCGCGGTGCTGACGGCCGCACCGGCCGCCGCGCAGTCCTCCGGCGATGGCAGCTTCTACTCTCGCTACGGCATCGGCATGCTGGAAACGTTCTCCTCCCCGCAGAGTGAGGCGCTCGGCCAGGGTGCGTTCGCACTTCGTACGACCAACTACAACCCGTCGGCGAACCCGGCGCTCTGGGCCGATCAGGTGTTCACACGCGCAACGGGCTCGATCCGCGTCAACGTGATCAACGCCCAGTCGCCATCCGGCGAGTCCGCAGTCCTCGGCGCGGGATCGCTCGAAGCGCTACAGATTAGCTTCCCGATCTACACCTCGCGCCTGGGCGTCGGTCTCGTCCTGCAGCCGTACTCGACCAGTAACTACGAGGTCTTTCGGCAGGGCACGGTCGACATCGGTGTGGGGGACGTCACCGAGGCATCCTACGAAACCGCATATGAAGGACGGGGCGGCCTCTACCTCTTCCGGAGCGGCCTCGGCGGCCGCATCACCAATAACGTGCGCGTCGGCGCCACCGTGGACGTGATCTTCGGCAGCGTGAAAAACACGATCCGGACCCGCTTCCCCAACATCACCGCGGCGACGCTCAGCCCGAGCGTGTCCACCGTCCAGACCCGCGTGAGCGGCGTCACCAGCACGCTGGGATCGCAGTTCTCGTTCTTCGACGTGCTGCAGGAAAACGATATTCTGGGCATCGGCGCAAGCGTGACGCTGCCGGCGAACCTGACCGGCGATCGCGTCCGGACGCTCGATGAAAGCCTGGATGCCGACACGGTAGCCGTCTCGAAGGGCGATCTGTCGATACCGTACGAGATCAAAGCCGGCGTCGCCTACCATATGGGCGAGCGATGGAAATTCGTGGCAGACGGCGTCTACGCGCCGTGGAGCACGTTCGACGCAACGTTCGGCTCGGACGCCCCGTCTCTCGGGCGCTTCCCGATCGGCGGCGAGGGCACAATGAACGACCGCTGGCGCGTATCCACAGGATCGGAGTTCATCCCGGCCGGGGACGACCGGTTCCAAAGCTACTTCGCGCGGACCGGTTACCGTCTCGGTACATATGTGGAGCAACAGTATACGACGTCGGATCCCGGTACGAACGTGTACGTTATGGGAGCAACGGGAGGACTGAGCCTCCCCACAGCAGTGCCTGGCACACGTGTTGACCTTACGTTTCACGTGGGAACGCGAGGAGCAACGCAGTCCAACCTCATTCGCGACGTATTTTACGGCGGATCGCTCGCAATCAGCATTGGCGAGCGCTGGTTCCAGAAGCCGAAGCTTCGATAGTCCCCGTCGCGGGAGCGCCAGGCTCACCTTCGCGCGTCCATCCAAGTACACACATTCAGTTGCCGACTGTTTATAACAGTAGACACATGAGCACCCAATCCACCCAACCGGCCTCGTTTTCTGTGAGGATCCTGCAAACCGCTGTCGCGGCGCTGTTTGCCTCGCTGCTCGTGACGGCGCTCACACCCAGCACGGCTATGGCGCAGACGCAGGGCGATAACAGCCCAAGTCAGCAGGACAAAGCCATGCACTACAGCCTCTACTACGAGAACCTGAAAAACGAGAACTTCGCCGACGCGCGTCCGGACCTTCGGTGGATCCTGGATCATGCTCCCGGCTTCCCCAAAAACGACGACCGCAACTACGAGCGGGCGGTCGAACTGTATGCCGGTCTGGCCGAGCGAGCGGAGGACGAGAACCAGCAGCGTGCCTACATCGATACGGCCGCAACCATCCTGCGGACCGCACCCGAGAAGATGGAAGCTGCCGGCCTCTCCTACGACAAATACGAGTGGGAAATTGAGAAGGGTCGCTTCCTCCAGATTCACGGCGACATCGTCCCGGAAGGCGTTGAGGGACTGAAAACTTCACCGTATCACTACGAGAAGGCGTTCGGTCTCGCCCCGGAGCGCATCGACCCGTACTTCATCAACCAGGTCATTCAGGGCTACGCAGAAGCCAACAAGCAGGAAGAAGCGCTGTCCTTTATGGAACAGGTGCAGGCGAAACGCGGTGACGACGAGGATGTCACCAAAATTCTGTCCAAGGCCCGCGAGGACATCTTCGGTAAGAACCCGCAGGCCCGGATCGACTTCCTGAAGAAGAAGCTCGAGCAGAACCCCGGCGACTCTGAGACGCAGAAGCAGCTGTTCGACGTCCTGACCGTCGAGGGCTACGTTCAGGAAGCGTCGCAGATCGCCGAGCAACTGCTCCAAACGGGCGACCTTCCGGCCGAAACGTACCGGTCGATCGCAGAGATGCAGTTGAAGGACGGGCGTCCTGCTGACGCGTTTGGAACGTACGAGAAAGCGCTGAACGCGGGCGCCGATCTCTCAGCCCAGGACTACTTCAACATGGGTACGGCGATGCGCCGCACCGGCGACCTTGCCCAGGCCCGTCGCTACTACCGTGAAGCCATTAACGCCAAATCGGACTTCGGCCAGGCTTACTTGGCTATTGGCGATGTCTACGTCGCCGCTGTCTCGGAGTGCGGTGGAAGCAAGATGACGCGGAAGGACAAGGCGGTGTACTGGCTGGCGATCGACATGTACGAGCGCGCTAAGCAGGTCGACTCGAACCTAGCCTCGACCGCCAACAACAACATCCAGACGTACCGCCGATACATGCCCACGCAGGAAGACATCTTCTACGTGGACGAGTGGGAGGTGGGTCAGAGCATCCGGATCGACTACGGATGCTACTCTTGGATCAACGAGTCCACCACCGTCCGCCAGCCGGTGTAGTGCGGCCAATTCTTACCACACCGGGATAAACCCCGGTTCAACCGGCAGATCCTTCGGGGTCTGCCGGTTTTTTGATGGGTGCAGCAGTTTATCGGCCTGACAAACAGTCCCCCGGCCAGACGACGCCGGGCACACCGGAGGAGGTTGAACGACATGCCGGACAACCGGTCACAGGCCGGCGAGAAAACGAGCGTTCAACGAAAACGCGGACGCAACGCCGGACGCGCGGTCGGCCGCCTTGTATTTTCAGAAGGCGATCCCGTATTTACGGTCTGTACCTTCCAAGCCTCTTCTGCCCGTCAGCCCCACTCCGCACATGGCCTCGATCCAACGCGTCTCCGCACGGCAAATTCTGGACAGCCGCGGCAACCCGACCGTCGAAGTAGACGTCACGACCGATGAAGGCGTCCTCGGTCGCGCCGCCGTACCGAGCGGGGCATCCACCGGGGCCTACGAAGCGGTCGAACTCCGAGACGGTGACGACGCGCGGTACATGGGGAAGGGCGTACTGACCGCCGTCGCTAACGTCAACACAACGATCACGTCTGAAATCGCCGGCATTTCCGTGCTCAATCAGATGGCACTGGATGCACGGCTGGTCGAAATCGACGGAACGGACAACAAGTCTGCCCTCGGCGCCAATGCCACGCTGGGCGTGTCGCTCGCGGCCGCAAAAGCCGCTGCAGCCACCGTCGGCCTTCCGCTCTTCCGCTACCTGGGTGGCGCCGGCGCGCGTACGCTCCCGGTTCCTCTCATGAACATTATCAACGGAGGACGCCACGCCGACAACAGCGTAGACATGCAGGAATTCATGATCGCCCCCGTCGGCGGCGACACGTTCGCCGAGGCCCTCCGGATGGGCGCAGAGGTCTTCCACACGCTGAAGTCCGTCCTCCACGGGCGGAATTACGGCACCGCCGTAGGCGACGAAGGCGGCTTCGCCCCTGATCTCGGGTCCAACGAGGAGGCAGTCGAAGTCATTCTCGAAGCCATCGATGAGGCCGGATACACCGCGGGCGAAGACATCTACATCGCCCTGGACCCGGCCACGGCCGAGATGTACGAAGACGGGCAGTACGTTTTCTGGAAAAGCGACCCGGACAACCCGCGCTCGGCCAAGGACATGGTGGAGTACTGGGCAAACTGGGTCGACCGCTATCCCATCCTGTCCATCGAGGACGCAATGGATGAGGACGACTGGGACGGCTGGCGCCAGCTCACGGATGCGGTGGGCGATCGCGTTCAACTCGTCGGGGACGATCTGTTCGTTACCAACACGACGCGTCTGCAGCGCGGCATCGACGAAGGGTGCGCAAACTCCATCCTGATCAAGCCGAACCAGATTGGAACGCTGACCGAGACGATCGACGCGATCGAGCGCGCGCACCATCACCACTTCACCGCGGTGGTCAGCCACCGCTCCGGCGAGACCGCCGACACGACGATTGCTGATCTCGCCGTCGCACTGGGCACGGGGCAGATCAAGACCGGCTCCGCCAGTCGGAGCGACCGCGTGGCCAAGTATAACCAGCTTCTCCGAATCGAAGAAGAGCTGGGCGGTGCCGCACGGTACCCCGGCCTTGACGCCTTCCACGTGGCCGGTTGATTTGATCGCGCGGCCGCCGGCCCATTCCAGATTTCGGGCTTTTCCCCCCGCAGTTCCTGCACCACCATGGTACGCTCTCTCCCCGTATCGCTGTCGAGCCTTCGCCGCTGGCTCATTGTCGGTGGCGTCGTCTTCCTCGTGCTGTGGATTCTGTTCTTCGATAGCCACAGCCTGCTTCAGCGCTATCGCTGGCATGCCGAGCACGAGCGTCTCACGCAGGAAAACGCCAGGCTCATGCAGGAAACGGAGCGCCTGCGCAAGCAGCTCGAAGAGCCGCTCTCGGATGAGACCGTGGAGCGTATCGCCCGCGAGGAGTACGGCATGATTCGGCCGGGTGAAACCGTCTATCGGATCGAACGCAAGTAGGCGCTGGCATTCTCGACACACCTTCTTTCTCTCCCGCATTACCGCCCGTGCATGAGCGCCTACGCCGTCGGCATCGACCTCGGAGGTACCAACCTCAAAGCCGCTCTCGTCAGCGAAGACGAAGGGGTTGTACAGTCCATCCAGCATCCCACGGAAGCAGCTGAAGGCCCGGATCAGGTCGTGAGCCGCATGATCGAGGCGGCTCGGTCGCTGATGGAGGATGCGCCTGGCGATGTCGGCGGAATCGGCATCGGATCGCCCGGAGCGATCAACTGGGAACGGACGACCGTCAGTCAACCGCCGAACTTTCCGGGATGGGAAAGGGTCAACCTGCGGGAGGCCCTCTCCGAGGTCGCGGGCGATCGGCCGGTTATCGTAGAGAACGATGCCAACGTTGCCGCCCTCGGATCTGCGTTCTACGGGGCCGGGCGGCCGCATGACTCGTTCGTCATGGCCACGCTCGGGACCGGCGTCGGAGGTGCGATCATCTACCAGAACCGCATGTTTCGGGGAAGCACCGGCGCGGCCGGAGAAATCGGTCATATGACGATCGACTACGAGGGCCCTATCGCAAACTCCGGCGTTGCAGGTGCAATCGAAGCCTACGCCGGTCAGAACTTCCTGACGCGCCATGCGCGGTACCGCCTGATCAACCACCCCGATAGCCGCGTCTACGACCTCGCCGGAGAGAATCTGGCTGACCTCACGCCGAAGCTGCTCTTCGAGGCAGCCGAGGACGGTGATCACGCCGCTCAGGAAATCTTCGCCTGGGTCGGCCACAAACTCGGATGCGCGCTCGGATCGGCCGTCAATCTCCTCGACATCCGGGTTATCGTCGTGGGCGGGGGCATCTCTGCCGCGGGGGACTACATCCTTGAGCCTGCACGCGAGTCCTTCCAGCGCTACGTCGCCACGGCCCTCCGCGACGGCCTCTGCATCGAACAGGAGGATCGCGGGAACGAAGTGGGGCTCCTGGGCGCCGCGCAGATGATCTTTTCGGGGGAAGACGCGCACGTCGGAGACTGAACCTCCGATGCCTGCGCACCGGTGCCAGCTGCGCCCCCCGATTGGATGTCGCTCCGCCGCTGACCGTTGATCATGGCGTCCTGAGGCGATGATCCGAATACGAAATGATGCACCACGGGCGTTTCGCCTCTCCACCCTTCATCTCCGCCGACCCGGTTTCCCCCGCTGCATCCGCACTGCTCCTGATGGTTCTCCGCTCACTGCTTGCTGGTCTTGCTGTCGCCGTATGGCTATGCGCGGCACCGGTGACGCACGCTCAAACCGGCGCGCCTGCCGACTCGGTGAGGACGGATACAACGCAGTCGGACACCTCAGAAGCCGATACAACGCGAACCGATACGACGCAGGTAGACGCCGCTCAGCCTGATACGACGGGCGGTCGGGCCGTGAGTGCCGACACGTCCGGTGGTCCGGGCCGCCCGTCCGGCACGCCGCCTTCGGGTACAGATGGTCCCGGACGAACCGGCCAGGGCGGTGGCGTCAATCAGCCGGTCACCCTTACCTCCCGCGACTCGCTCGTCATCACCTTCAACGAGGAGTCCGGCGACATCGGCACGCTGTACGGGGATTCCAAGATCACGTACGAAGATGCCACGCTGCAGGCCCGGGTGGTAGAGATGAACTTCGATCGGGATCAGGTCACGGCCTACGGTCGGCGACAGGCCCGCCCGGACACGGCCGCAGCTCCTCCCTCTCCGCCGGAGACCGTCCGGCGACAGCGCATCGGCAACGTGATCGGGCGACCGGAGCCGCAGCGGGATCGCCCCGACAGTCTCCGCATGGAACCCCCGTCGTTTCAGCGCGGCAACGAACAATCCTTCACGGGGTCGGAGCTGTCGTTCAACCTGGCCACCAATCGAGGACGGGTCGTCAGCGCGCGGACACAGGCGCAGCAGCGGAGTGGTTTCGTGACCGGCCGGACGGTCAAGGTGTACGAGGACAGCACGCTGTTCGTCCAGGACGGCTCGTACACGACGTGCGACTGCGAACCGGATGAAACGCCGTCGTACTCCCTCCGGTCGGACCGAATGAAGGTACGGGGCGAATGGGTCTATACCGGCCCCATCCAGATGTATCTGTTCGAAGTGCCCACACCGCTCTGGCTCCCGTTCGGATTTCTGCCGAATACGCAGGGACGACGGAGCGGCCCCCTCCCGCCCCAGTACGGTCAGGACGAGCGTGGACTCTATCTGCGCGATTGGGGATGGTATTTCGCCATGAACGACTACGTGGACCTGACGCTTCGCGCCGGCATCTGGTCGCAGGGCAGTTTCGAGATTCTGCCTCGTTTTCGGTACGCCAAGCGGTATCGGTACTCCGGGAATCTTCGGCTGGAATACCAGCGGGAACGAATCGGGGAGCCGGAAGACCCAAGCCCCACGCGCCGTCAGGAGGGCCGGCTCGGCTGGTCGCACTCGCAGACCCTCAGCCCGACCGCTTCCCTGAACGGGAACGTGAATCTCGTCACCTCGGGCGACTACCTCCAGGACAACGCGACCAACGTCAACGACGCTGTTCGTCAGACGATCAACTCCACCATTCGCTATCGCAAGCAGTGGCCCGGCGGCGACCGAAGCCTCTCGATTTCAGCCCAGCAGAACCAGCAGCTCTCGACCGGTGCCGCAACCGTCGGGCTGCCATCACTGAATTTCACCCAGGGCCAGTTTAAGCCGTTCCGGGACGAGCAGAATCTCAACGACCCGCAGTGGTACGAGAAGGTGACGCTGCAGTACGACCTATCATTCGAGAACCGGTACTCGTTCACGCCGCGATCGGAGGAGCAACTGCTCGCGGAAGGGGACACAACCGCTGCAGAAGCGGAATGGTACGACGCGCTGTTCAACCCGGATCTCTATCGCCGGGCCACCGGCAACAACGAGCCGCCCCTCGACCCGGAGATGACCCACAGCATCCCCATCAGCGCATCTTACCGGATCTCGCGGTTCAACCTGAATGTGACGCCGAACGCCCGCTATACCTCGAACTGGTACCTCTACACCAAGCGTCTGGAGCGCGTCGAGCGACAAGTGGAAGACGACGATCCGTCCACGCCTGACGTCGACGAATCGCGGATCGACACCGTCAACGCGGCCCGCAATGTCCAGGGCTTTTACAGCGAGCACCGATTCAATACGAGCGTCAACCTGAGCACGGAGGTGTTCGGTATTTTCCCGGTCAAAGCCGGGCCGTTCGAGGGACTTCTTCATCGCATCAGTCCGAGCCTGAGCCTGACGTACACGCCCAACTTCAACGACCCGTTCTGGGGGCAAACGCGCGTTCTTGAGGGGCTGGATGGCGAACCGGTACTTGACCGTAACGGTCGAGAGCAGCTCTACAACATCCGGTCGGGACGCGTCGTCGGCCAGGGGAATCAGCAGTTGTCGCTCGGATTCCGCGCGGGCAACGAGTTCGAGACGAAGCGCGTGCGCGTGGACTCGACGGGGGAACGGGACGAGAACCGCGTCAAGTTTCTCGACATGGACGTGTCGACCTCGTACGACTTCGCTGCGGATAGCCTGAATCTGGCCGACGTACAGGTCAATGCTCGAACGACGATCGCGGACCTGGTGAATGTGCAGTCGAGACTCACTATGAGTCCGTACGAGTTCGTTCGCCTCCCGAACCCCGGGTCTCCGGAGCCGCGGTACGAAGTGGTGAACGAGTACGAAGCCGCCAGTACGCCCTGGAAGCCGCTTCGCTTTACCGACTTAACGCTCAGCATGAGCATGCGGCTGACGCCGGACGGCCTTTCGGGCGGCTCCAACCGAAGCATGGCCCGGAGCCGACCGCAGTCCGGTGCTCGTGCCGGCACGCCGACCGGCCGATCCGGCGATCCGTACGCGGCCTACCGGACGTACACGGGCTATCCACAGTTCGCGACGGACTGGAATCTGGAACTGGACCTGACGTACTCCCTCTCCAAGCCGTTCGTCGATTACGACCGGCGTGCCTCCATGCGGGTCAGCGGCGGATTTGCAGCAACGCCGAAGTGGCGGATCACCGTAGACAGCAGCCTGGACCTCGTCGAGACGAAATTGCGCCAGACCAACTTCAGCGTCAGCCGCGATCTCGGGTGCTGGTCCCTGTCGCTCGGATGGTCGCCCATCGGCCGACGGCAGTACTACAGCTTTCGACTGGCGGTCAACCAGGGCATGCTGTCGAACCTGCTCCGGCTCGACATTCCCCGCGGTGGCGATAGCAACGTCTTCCGCGACATCGGGTCCCGCGTCGGGCAGTCGGCTGCCGGTGCCGCTGGCTGGACAGCTCCAGCGACCGCGTGGACGGTCCCACAGGTGGACGGTCCCACCCGGCTCCATGGAGACGCCGCATCCCTTCCCATGCCGCTCCCTTCCTCTTCTTCCGACGGTCTATCGCAAAGAAAAACGCACCGTCCCGGTCCAGGTCGGTGCGTTTCCTTATTTCGCGGCAGCCAGGCGATCGTGCGGGCTGCGAATGTACGTTTCTACTGAGCGACGCCGATGGCCGACTGAACCTTGTCGGCCGCTTCCTTCAGCAGAACCGCCGACTCGATTTCGATATCGCTCTCGTCGAGCAGTTCCTTGCCTTCCTCGGCGTTCGTACCCTGCAGGCGAACGATCAGCGGAACCGTGATGTCCACGTTCTTCGCCGCCTGGATTACGCCCTGAGCGACGCGGTCGCAACGGACGATGCCTCCGAAGATGTTGACGAGAATAGCCTCCACGTTTTCATCCTTGAGAATGATGCGGAAGCCCGCTTCGACCGTCTCCGCGCTCGCCGATCCACCGACATCCAGGAAGTTGGCCGGCTCGCCGCCCGCCAGCTTGATGATGTCCATCGTCGCCATCGCCAGACCCGCTCCGTTGACCATGCACCCGACGTTTCCATCGAGCTTGATGTAGCTAAGGCCGTACTCGCCGGCCTCTACCTCCGTCGGGTCCTCTTCGTGGATGTCACGCATCTCCGCAATGTCGTCGTGGCGGAAAAGCGCGTTGTCGTCGATGTTGATCTTTGCGTCGACGGCAATGACGTCGCCCGAGCCGGTCAGAACGAGCGGGTTGATTTCCGCGAGCGTGCTGTCGGTTTCCTCGTACGCCGTGTACAGCGCCATGATGAACCGAACGCCCTGCTTGAAGGCGTCCCCTTCCAGGCCGAGCGCAAAGGCAAGGCGGCGCGCCTGAAACGGACGGAGCCCGATGGTCGGGTCAATCCACGCCTTGTGGATCGCCTCCGGCGTTTCCTCAGCCACCGTTTCGATCTCTACGCCGCCCTCGCTGGAGACCATGATGACGTTCATGCTCTTCTCGCGGTCAAGCGTGACGCCGACGTAGAATTCTTGCTCGATATCGACGGCGTCCACAACCAGAATTTTGCGGACGAGCTGTCCGTCCGGTCCGGTCTGGTGTGTTTTCAGATTCATCCCCAGAATGTTGGAGGCGTGCTCTTCGACCTCTTCGACCGACTTGGCGAGCTTGACACCGCCTCCTTTCCCGCGACCACCCGCATGAATCTGGGCCTTCACGACGAACATGCTGGCGCCCTCTTCCTCGAGGTTCCTGGCAGCTTCGACCGCTTCGTCGACCGACTCGGCCACGACGCCGGGCTGGACTGCCACGCCGTACTCGTTCAGGATGTCTTTCGCTTGATATTCGTGGAGTTTCATGAACGCGGGACGTGTTGCGTGATCAGGGAACGGGTGAGTAAAGTATGTGCCGATCGACAAAGAATCTACCACGCCCGCGCCCAGCCGGGAATCTTCCCATCGTTTCCACGCGAGCGTGTAGCGGCTCTCTTACCGGAGGCGGTTAACCCGCACCCCGCGCCCCCATTGAGTGTCTTGAACGGGGGCAAACCGGTCCTCCGCCGCAAGTCGGACGGGCCGATCTGACGGAAAACCCGTCTGCCTCTCCTGCGTAATGCCTCATCCGTCCGATTGCATCACCGGTGCCCACTCTCTTGACGCGGTTTGAACGCCACATTGCTGCCCGCCTGATAAAAGGGTTCGTCCTCTTCGTCGGGGCACTGATCGTCTTTTTTATCGTCCTCCATTGGGTCGAATACAGTGACGACTTTCTGGATCGGGGTGCTACCGTTCGCGAGGTCTTCCTGGTCTACTACCCGAACTACATCCCGGAGATTGTCCGGCTTACCTCTCCCCTCGCCCTCTTCCTGTCGTGCATCTACCACACGGGAAAGCTGGCGCAGGAGCTGCAGCTGACAGCCCTCCAGACGTCCGGCGTTTCGCTGTACCGCCTGATGGTTCCCTACGTGAGCGTGGGCCTGCTCGTCACCGTTCTGATGTTCGGGTTCAACGGCTGGGTCGTCCCCAAAGCCAACGAAACAGTCGTCGAGTACGACAACGAGTATCTGCACCCGAACTCGAGCACCGTCAACGTCAGCGAGGTGCACCGGCAGAACGGACCCAACACGATCGTGAGCGTCGGGTACTACGATCGGCGCGACGACACCGGCCACCGCGTGTCAATCCAGCGGTTCAACGAGTCGAACCACCTGGCGTACCGGGTGGATGCAGAGCGGATGATCTGGGCGGACTCGACGGAGACCTGGACCCTCCATTCCGTGACGCGACGCTGGTTCAACCCGTCGGGAATGGTACGCGAGCAGGACACCACCCGCGCGGACACAACGCTGCAGATCTACCCGCGGGACTTCGCCCGAACGCAGCGCGACGTCGAGGCCATGACCATTCCGGTGGCATCGGATTACCTGGACGCGCTTCGCCGGTCGGGCGCCGGACACCTTGGCCGACCGCTCGTCGCCTACTACTCGAAGTACGCCTACCCGTTTGCGAACCTCATCGTCGTACTGATCGGAGTGCCGCTTGCTGCCGTTCGCCGGCGCGGGGGGCAGGCGACGCGCTTTGCGATCGGGCTCTTCACGGCGTTCGTGTACCTCGCGCTTCAGAAGCTTGCCGAACCCTTCGGCTACGCCGGGGCGCTCCCGCCCTCCGTCGCTGCGTGGCTTCCCCACGTCGCGTTCGCGATCATTGCACTGATCGTCCTCTGGCGCACCCGGAAGTAGAAAGCCGCTCCCGAACGCGCATAAAAGAATGCCGGCCCCAGGGAGAGCCGGCATTCTAGATAGCATTGCGACCGAGAAGCGTCGTTAGAAGCGGTACTGGACTCCGATGGTCGTGGCGATAACGACGACGGCGCTGGTCGACCCGTCGTCTGCGTCGACGCTGTAGCGGGCATACCGAATTCCGGGTGCGATCCGGACGCGCGGCGACACCGAAAAGGCGTAGCCTCCTTCAAGCTCGGCGCCGATTCCTGCATCGCTGGTAAACGCGTAGTCACGAGCGTCGATGCCGAGCTGCTGGTAGATCGCCCCGAGGCGGGCCCACGCGCCCGACGCCTCGGTATTACCGTACTGCAGACCCAGGGCACCGCCATACGTGGTGAACGTAACGTCCCCACCCGAGCAAAAGCCGCCCGCACATCCGAAAGCGCTCCGCTCAAGGCCTGCGTACACGCCCCATCGCTGCGCAAGCGCGTATCCGGCATTAAGTCGGAGACTCAGGGACGGCTCAACGGTGAGTCCGGACCGGGCCTGCTCGTACGCACCGACGGTCGTTCCGGTCTGCAGTTCGAGGGAGAAGGGGCCGTCTTGCGCCTGAGCCGGGAAGCACGCCCCCGCGCTCAGAGCGAGGAGCATGATCCAGAATGCGGGGGAGAATATTCGCTGTGACATAGAGTTCAATCCGTCGGGGGAAGGAAGGTGGACCGCTACCGATTTACGGTTGGACGCGGCGGGTGACGGTGGAGATGCCATCGGAGAACGTCACCTCGAGGGCGGTCGTCGTCGGGACGAAAACACGTCCATCGCGGCCAAAGGTCAGGATGTCGTCACTGGCAGCATCCCGCACCAGAACGTCGGGATAGCGGTCGGCATCCCAGGAAAGTTGTATGCCCGACCGGTCCGGCGTGAGCGATACCTGCGGGTCCGATGCCGACTTGGCGGCCCCGGTTGCCTGTAGCGACGCGGAGTGCCCGTTCCCACGCACATGCAGCGATGCAAGGCGGTTGAGCTCGATCTCACGGGTCGGCAGAGCAAAAACGAAGTTCGAGTAGCCATCCGGCAGGTGCGAGATCGCTTCCTCGTCGAAGCGCTTGGTGAAAAGCGTCTGCCCTCGCGCATCGCGGCCTTCCAGCACATACGGCCCCGATCCGGATGGACGAACGGGTCGGGCGGTGATGGGGAACGCTGCGTCCAGCGTGACCGCGTCCGGGGCGAGCGTCCCGCGGATCAGCAGCGCGTCGTCCGCAGCCTGCTTCTGGAGACGACGACCTTCCGTCGCCCGACGATAGTCGAGAATCCCTTCGTACGAATAATCGCTGATCCACACCGGGTTGCAGTAACTCATGAAGTCCTGCGTCACGGAGGCAAAATACTCTCCCGTCTCCACGTTGTAACCGGGCACGCCGATATCGGCCCGCGAGTACGGATAGTTCGCGTCCGGATTGCCGGGGTCGCCGCACGGGGCATGGCTGCGGCCGAAGTTGTGACCCAGTTCGTGAGCGAGAACACCAATTCCGAAGGGGAGCCGGTCGTACCCGATCGCGGCCCGTCCCGGGACGTATCCGAGGCCGCCGTAGTTCTGGGTGACATCGCTGGGGAGGACGCCGTAGAAGTAGCGTCCCCGTCCATCATCGAGTTGAAGCGCCCGTATGTCGGACAGGATCGACGACCAGTTTTCGAAGGACGTCGGCGCGGTGCTGGTGACGAACGGCATTCGGACCTCCCAGTCGATGTCGCTCAGCGGAGCCATCTGCCGGAGCTCGCTGAGGAAGAGTTCGGCATTCGAGGGATCCACGTTGCCGCGCGAACCAGTCGGCTCGTACTCAACGGGCACGAGCGTAATATCAAACCGGGGTACGTCTTGAACGTCCAGCGCTTCCGGATCGCCGTCACGCGGGTACATGCGCGGATCGCCGGGCGTGACCGGCTGCTCCGGCACGGCCACGAGCTGGACCGAGACGCCCGGGCGAAGGAGCGACCCGGGAACGATGCCATTCCAGGAGGCATCGAAGTCGGCCCGGTTGATCGAAGGCGGAATCGGGCCCGTCCCCGAAATGTCGATCGTCTCGATCACGGAGCCATTTTCATAAAAGATGGCGCGCACGTTCGGGCGGAAGGACGGGTCGTTGGCTCCCGGGTCCCCACGGAGAAAGACCCGAATTAACCCGTCACGTTCTGCAACCAGCGGAATCGATCCATCGAGCCGCTGGGTACTCTGGGTCACGTGAAAACCTTCCACCTGGACGAACTGCAGCGTCCGCACGTCGACCGGCAGCGGGGTACCGTCCGCCGGGAATGACAGGACGGACGACGACGTTGCAGGCAGGCTGTCGTCCGGGTCGAGTCGGACTGCCAGTTCCAGCCCTTCGCGGACGTATTCGCCCGGTAGTTCCACCTCCCACCGGTTGGATGCGTCGTCTGCGTCGTCACCCGTACGAATGCGGCCGGGGGCCTCCTTCCGGATTGTCGTCTCCAGGGTCCCGCTATTGTAAATCAGGAGTTCCACCGGTGGCCGAAAGAAGTTCTCCTGCTCGGCTTTGACCGTGACGCTCACCGACGCGGGCGTGTAGGGCTCCAGCTTGCCGGAATCGTCGTAGGAGACGTCGCTCTGCACGATCTCTGCGTCAACCGTGACGTCCAGTTCCGCCGGATTCACGCGGATGGCGGTCGACCCGGAGAGATCGCCCAGTGCACCGCGAAGCACGGTCTCACCGCCGCCGGTCGCCACGGGCACGCCGTTCTCGATCGCCATCACCTCCGCATTGTCGCTGATGTACACGACGGAAGACGCCGTCCAGCCCGGCTGGTCGTCGATACGGTTGCCGTCCTCGCCGTACGCCAGGACATTCACCTGAACGGTGTCGCCCTGTGTGACGAGCGAGTCTACCGGCTGCAGATCCAGACGAGAGAGCTCCACTTCCGGCGAAAGAAGGGCATCGGAGCAGCCGCTCCAGAGCGTCACAAGACCGAGAATCAGAACCGTTATCCAGACCGGGCGAACGGAGGCACCGGCACGTTGCTTAGATCGAGTCATCCTGTCACGAAGCTGGGGGAGGGCGAGCAACCGTCACGGCCTGCTCGAAAAAAGGGGGCGATTTGCTACAGAGTGAACGACGAAAATCCGACGTTCACACCACTGTAACATGCAATGAGCATTCCCCGGTTCCGGGGGACCGGCGTTTCACGTTCAGGCTTCTCCGACGCTGCCGCCGAAGTTCATGGGGCGATCGGGGCGATCCGGTGGATCGATCTCGCCATGCGCGTTCTCATAACGTTCTACGTTCTCCTCGAGCGCCGCGAGGATGCGCTTGGCGTGGCTAGGCGTAACAAGGACGCGGTGTTTGACTTTCGCCTTGGGTACGCCCGGTACCATTCGGATAAAGTCGATGACGAACTCTTCGGGCGTATGCGATACCATAACGAGGTTCGCATATGTGCCTTCCGCCGTCTCTTCATCGATCTCGATATTCATTTCCTGCGGGTCCTGCGCAGCGTCAAAATCTTCCATCAGAACAGGTGGGCGAGTGGTCCAAAGTTGCGGTCGTGTCGGCTTGAAGGAAACCAACGTCCGGTCCAATTGCGAAAGACCGCCACGGTAATGCAAAAGCGCCGGCCCGAGTGAACGGAGCCGGCGCAATCTCACTGCGTGAATGGGGACATCTCGGTCACGAGGCGCCGTTGCCGTTCCGCCCCATGCGCGCGAGCGCGCTGATCAGATCGCTCTTGGTGACCACCGTGTATCCGGCATCACGCTCGACCAGAACCGCACCGGTATCCCCTTCCAGATACGACGTGAGGTGATCCAGATGAAGCGAGGCGGGTACGACGGGGAAGGGCTCGCCCATGATGGTGCTGACCGGTTCGTCGCGTGCGGACGGGTTCTCCACCAGAGAGTTCAGAATTCGGGACTCCGTCACGCTACCGACGACGTCGTCGCCGTCGACCACCGGCACCTGCGAGATGCTCTGCTCCGTCATGCGTTCAATGACGGCTCCGATGGTGTCGTCAGGAGATGCCGAAATGACCGTCCGCGGCGTTTTGCGGGCGCTCACGACCTGATCGGCCGTTACCTCGGGTCGCGACTCGAGGAAGCCGTGGTTCTTCATCCACTCGTCGTTGTACGTCTTCGACAGGTAGCGGAAGCCAGAGTCCGGGAGCAGCACGACGACGACGTCGTCTTCTGAGAGTTCGTCGCGATGATCGTTCAGCCATTGAAGCGCGCCGGCCATGGCCATGCCGCACGACTGACCGATGAAAAGCCCCTCTTCCCGGGCGAGGCGACGGGTCATCTGCATCGACGTTTTGTCGTCGACCTGCACGAAGTCGTCGACGGCGCCGAAGTCCATGTTTTCGGGGAGAATGTCTTCGCCGACCCCCTCCGTGAAGTAGGGATAGATCTCGTCCTCGTCGAAGACGCCCTCGTGGAAGTATTTGTAGAAGACCGACCCCATCGGGTCGACGCCGATCACCTGAACGCTTTCATTTTGCTCCTTCAGGTAGCGGGAGGAGCCACTGATGGTGCCCCCCGTTCCGGCTCCGGCGATGAAGTGCGTGATCTTGCCCTCGGTCTGCTTCCACAGTTCCGGCCCGGTCGTTTCAACGTGTGCCTTCGGATTGGCACTATTGTCGTACTGATTCAGGTAGACGGAATTCGGGATCTCCTCCGCGAGCCGCCGCGCCACCGAATAGTAGGATCGCGGATCGTCGGGCTCCACATTCGTCGGACATACGAGCACTTCGGCACCGAGGGCGCGCAGGACGTCCACCTTCTCCTGGCTCTGCTTGTCCGTCGTCGTAAAGATGCATTTGTAGCCCTTCGCGATGGCCGCGATGGCGAGTCCGGCGCCGGTGTTGCCGCTCGTTCCTTCGACAATCGTTCCCCCGGGTTCGATCTTTCCCTCCTGCTCGGCCCGTTCGATCAGTGTCACACCGATCCGGTCTTTCACA
The DNA here is from genome assembly GCA_009908725.1 of Bacteroidota bacterium. GTDB lineage: Bacteria > Bacteroidota > Rhodothermia > Rhodothermales > Salinibacteraceae > Longibacter. The sequence goes on from JAAAOT010000141.1 coordinate 30,738, forward strand.
GACCCGCCCGGGTTGAAGAACTCCATTTTCCCCAGAACGGTGCACGGGAGATCACCCACAACGTTATTGATGCGCACGAGCGGCGTGTTGCCGATCGCGCCGAGAATGTTATCGTGCCACATAGTGCGTATCGAAATCCGTTCGGAGAACAAGACCGCTGCAGGCAGGTCGACCGGCGGTTGTGCCGATCAGGTGTACGCTGTGCGCACCACCGCCCCGCCGTAAATGTTTCTGCCGGCCTCGACCATCGCATTCGATTCGGGCGATGTCGCAACGAGAACCGGTCACATCTTATCATACGAAACGGCGATGTCTCGATCACGAGCCGACCTGGGGATTACGCGTGAACCCTCCTCGGTGCCCGTGTGAACCCACACCCGCGAAAAGGCGGTCGCCCGCCCCCGACTCGGTTGATTTTTCGCCGACGCGTCGTAGCTTTGAAGCAGCGCATGTTCGCTTCCCTCAGCCCCTGCCGGATGCTATGCTTCCCACTGTCGAAACCGAGTTACTCGTTGCCACATGCGCGCCCACCGGCGAAGCGACCCATTGCAATACGGCGTGGCAATCGGTTCTTGGCACGATGGAGGATCCGTGGGCGCAGCTCTCCGACAGCGATGAGGAGCTTGCCAATGCAGCGGTCCTCGAAGCCGCGACGGGAACGCTCGTGACGAACCAGGTGGTGTCAGCCGCCACTCCCGAGCGCGATGAGCCGCTGCCTGTTCTGCTGCATTTCGTCCCGGTGTACGGACAACCGGCGAACGAGGATGAGGGGACCATCGCGGCCGTCACAGTGTCCGGCGAGGTCATGGCCGAGCCGTCGTCCTGGATGATCAGCCAGACGCAGCGTCACCGTATGGAAGCCCTCGGCCGGATGACCATGGGGGTCGCGCACGATTTGAACAACTTGCTGAGCGGGCTCATCGGGCATATTGAATTGCTCAAGGAGCGCGCAACGAGTGAGCTCTCGGCCGACTCCATTCGCGGCTCATTGTCGACCATCGAGCAGGCGGCGGAAGACGGTGCGGCGCTGATTGAAAAGCTGCAGCGGTACATCCGCCGCGACACGCAGGCGCATTTCGAGCCGCTGGATCTCCCCACGCTGCTGGAAGACTCGATCACGCTCACCCAGCCGTACTGGCACAACGAGCCGCGCCGGCAGGGCATCGAAATCACGATCGAGGAGCATCTAGACGGCGTACCTCCTGTTCAGGGCGTCCCGTCCGAACTGCGGGAGGTGTTCGTTAATCTGATCCTGAACGCCGTTCAGGCCATGCCGGATGGGGGAACGCTGCGCGTGGCCTCGTTCACCGATGATGCCGACAATGTCTGCGTGGAGGTGGAAGATACCGGGATCGGGATGACGGAAGAAACGAAGCGCCACATCTTCGAGCCGCTCTACACAACAAAGGGAGACAAGGGCACGGGCATGGGCCTGGCCGCCAGCTACGGGATCGTGCAGGAGCACGAAGGGCGGATCGACGTCGACACCGAGCCGGGGGACGGGACCACATTCCGCCTTACCTTTCCGCCATCCGGCGGGTCGCTCCCCGAGAAGAAGAAACCGAAGGAGAAGACCCGGGCCGACGCCGCAAGGGTGCTGGTCGTGGACGACGAAGAAATGGTACGATCAATCGTGACGCAGCTGCTCTCCCTCAAAGGGCACGACGTGGACCTCGCCGATTCCGGGGCCGAAGCGCTCGAGCTCATCAAGGAGAACACGTACGACATCGTGTTCACCGATTTCGGGATGCCGGAAATGACGGGGGCAGAGCTTGCGCGGGTCCTGCACGACCGCCGACCGGGCCTTCCCGTCATCCTCCTGACCGGCTACACGGAAACGGATCAGGCCGTGAAAGAAGTCGAGGCCGTCCTGTCGAAGCCCTTTAAGCTGGAAGAACTCCAGGCGACCATCCAGCGGTTCGTGCAGTAGCGACGTCCACGGGCGCATGCCCCCGCGCGTCTACGCGGCGTCAGGAGCCGCCAGCATCGTTCAGGTAGCTCCACACGACCGACAGCGCACGGTCGCGCCGCGTGACAATGTCTGCCTGCACGCTGTATCCATCGCGCAGACGACCCGGGCCGAGCGCCTGAAGCGCCGTAGAATCAAGGTGCACGTCCACGTGATACATAGCGCCACTCGAGACGCTCTGCGTGGCGTCCCCGGCGGACGTATCGACCGGGGTGACGCCAATCCGATGTACGGTTCCCGGAACTACCTTTTTCCGTTCTGATCGCAGCGGGAGAATCTCGACGCGAACGGAGTCTCCAACTTCCACCCGGTGTACGTTCCGCTCTGAAACAGCGAGCCGAACTCGCCAGGCGGTGACGTCTGCCACTTCGATCAGTATGTCTCCGGCACGCACGCTACGACCAATCAGCCGGTCGACGTTCTCCGTGCGGATGACCCCGGCGATGGGAGAACGAAGGGACCGGCGACCGTCCTCCCCGAGGATCTGTCCCAGGACCGCATCTTCTACGACCGTGTCTCCGGTCGCTACGGATACGTCCACGACGTCTCCATCCCCTGCTGCCGTGACGGACCGGACCTCTACGGGTTCGAGGACGCCCCGGGCCTCAACCGTCAGATCGACCTTCACGAAGAGACCGACGAGCACAGCGGCAACCGCCAGGATCACGAGGATAGCGAATGTGAGTCCGACAATTCGCGTGACGAAGTGCGTGCCCGCGTCTCCCGCGGCCGGGATGTCCGGCAATTCCAGAAACCGTTCGCGGGATGATCCCGACGAACTCCGCTCATTCGTCCCCGTCATGCCGCGCTGGGCGTTTGGTGTGTAGTGCGCATATGTCGTGTAGTGTGTACGGCCGAATCCTCCGGACGGGATGGGCGTTTTCGATCTCTGAAACGCCTTCCCCGCCCGCTTCCCCCTGCTGATGACGCCCGCCCGTTCCTCCTCGACCCTGATGCCGATCTGTGTGGCTTTTGGCCTATGGTTCGTGGGCCTCGTCGGATGCGGGGGAGAGATCAACCCGGAACGGGCATTAGAGCGTGCGCGCCAACATGCCGGGGCGGAGCGGTTCGAGGAATCGCTGTTCGAGTACCGGCGGGCGGCCCGAGACGGGCATCCGTCCGCCATGTACGAGCTTGCCACCGTGCTCCGTTCCGGTACGTTCACCGGCCCCGGCGGATCGCCCGTCGGCTACGTCGGTCGGGATACGGCAGCGGCCCGGCGCTGGTTTGTTTCCGCAGCGCCCGCGCTCGCAGACGCCGCGAAGTCCGGCGATGCTGAAGCCCATCTTGCCCTTGGCGAGATGCACTACCGTGGGTACGGCGTACCGCGCGACACCGCGTCCGCGCGGGACCACTGGCAACGGGCGGCCGATGCCAGCCTGGCGGAGGCGCAGTACCGACTGGCCATGTCGCGGTTCGAAAGCGGGGCGCACCGCCTGGCGTTTCGGTGGGCGCATCGAGCGGCAGACCAGAAGCATGCAGCGGCTGAAGCGTTTCTCGCGTTTCTCTATCAAGATGGATACGGAACGGCTAAGAATCCGGATTCGGCAATGGTCTGGCTTCGACGCGCTGCAATCCACGGCGACTCATCGGCCATCTGGCAGCTGCGCGCGATCGACGAGAAAGCTCGCGGGGCCGGGCCCGGCGAGTAGGATTCCCGTCATTGGATAGAGGCACGGAAGCAAAAAAGGACGCCCATCCGCGGAGGAGGGCGTCCTTTTCGACAAAACTACCAGTATGTACGCCGGTCAGGCGCGGTACCCGGCGCAGGCGAGCGCCGTCGCCGGGATGTGCTATTCTACATACGCAATCGTATCGATATCGATCAGGGCGTCGGCGGGTTGGGTCGGGGTTATCCGATGTGTGTTTGGAGATCTTCGCGCCGGTGCCGCTGCCGAAGCTTGCGCAGCGCCTTCTCCTTGATCTGACGGACGCGCTCGCGGGTGAGGTCGAACCGCTTGCCGATCTCTTCGAGGGTGAGCGGGTGCTCCCGACCGATCCCGAAGTAGAGGCGCGTGATTTCCGCCTCACGATCGTGCAGCATGCTGAGGGCGCGTTCAATGTCGATTTTCACCGACTCGCCCATCATCTCATCATCCGGATTGTCACTCTCCTCATCCGGAAGGACGTCCAGCAGGCTGTTGTCGTCCTCCTCATTGAACGGGGCGTCCATCGAAAGATGGCGGGAAGTATGTTGCATGGCCTCGCGCACCTTGCGGACATCGATCTCGAGCTCTTCAGCGAGCTCCTCGATGTTGGGCTTCCGCTCGTGCTCCTGCTGGAGGCGGGCGCTGGCTTTCCGGATCTTGGAGATGGTGCCGATCCGGTTCAGCGGAAGACGGACGACGCGGCTCTGCTCGGCGAGCGCCTGCAGGATCGCCTGGCGAATCCACCAGACGGCGTAGGAGATGAACTTGAATCCGCGCGTCTCGTCGAAGCGCTGAGCGGCCTTGATGAGGCCGTAATTCCCTTCGTTGATCAGGTCGGAAAGGGACAGGCCCTGTCCCTGGTACTTCTTCGCGACGGAGACGACGAAACGAAGGTTGGCTCGACACAGCTTATGAAGTGCCTCTTCATCGCCTTCTTTGATGCGCCGTGCCAGCTCGACCTCCTCCTCCGGCTCAAGGAGATCGATTTTCCCAATCTCTTGGAGGTACTGGTCCAGCATCCGTTGCTCGCGCGGAACGTACATATGGCTCCTGTCGGTCTGTCGTGACGATAGCGTAAGCGATAAGGACGGGGTCTGCGCGGGAGGGTTGCGCACGACCGAGTACACGGCTCAGGGCCAGGCCTGCCCACCACATCCGTCCGGTGCAGGACGCACGGGGCGACCTCCGTTCGAGCAGGGCGGCATACAGCGAAAGAGCGTCCTTCCTCTTCCCCAGGCCTTGCACGGCCCCAACGATGGCGGATTCCCGCAGACCCACTGGTACTGGAACCGGTGACGAGCCGGCTCGCCTCGCGGACCGAGACGATCAAGGACAACCCGGGTAGCCAGGTCGTCAAATCAGTAACAGGGCTGTAAATTACCTTTGTGTGTACCGCAGACTCACCACGAGTTGCGAAACGTCTTGTTCCGGGCCAAACGGATTATATTCGCTCATCCTTGGACCAAAGTCAACGTTTCATACCGAGAACGTCTAAAATTTCCTCGGCCACGTCTCGTTCTTCACTCATCCGCGGCACTTTCGTCTGTCCGCTGATGTTTTCCTTGGTGGCTTTGAGCCAGCGATAAAACGCGCCATCCGGAAGAACATGGACGGACGGACCGGCGAACGCATGGGCCTCGCGGCGAATCTGGTAGTGGCGGTTGACGTCCTGCAGATGGGCGTCGAGCAGCCCCTCGAACGCGGCAATGTCCGCCGGCTCGGTGTCGAACTCGATCAACCACTGGTGACCCGGAAGGTCCCCGTCCTCGATCGTCCGGGAGGTGACATGATAGTGGGAGACGTGCGCTCCGGTTTCATCGCAGGCGTGCTGAATCGCCGCCCGGGCCTCGTCGCCGAAGACCGCTTCTCCGTACTTATCTAGCATCTCGCTGGTCCGACCCGCCACAAGAATTTTGTAGGGGTCGACGCTTGTAAAGCGAACCACGTCCCCGACGTCGTAGCTCCAGAGCCCGCTGCACGAGGTGATGTACAGGGCGTAGCGAACGCCGGGCTCGACGTCTGCAATCGTGAGCCGTGTCGGGTTCTCGCTGTACTGCTCCTCGGCGGGCACGAACTCGAAGAAGACGCCATTGTCCAGGTGCAGCAGCATGGACGGATCGTCCAGGTCGTTCTGGAAGGAGAAAAAGCCTTCGGAGGCGCCGTAGGTCTCGAGAAAGTCGATGTCGATGCCGATCTGCGCTTCCAGCAGGTCGCGGTACGACCGAAGTGCGACCCCGCCCCCGATGAACAACTGCAGGTTCGGCCAGACTTCGCCGACGGTCGACGCCGACGCGCCCGTCCGACGGTTGTAGACGTCAATCAGTTTATCGAAAAGCACCAGCGCCCAGGTCGGAGCCATGACGAGCAGACGGATGTCCATGTCGAACGTCTGCTCCGCAATCTTCTTCAGTTTCTCCTCCCAGTTCGGGATAAAGGACACCTCGTTCGGCACCGCCTGGAAGATGGCGCGAAAGTATCCCGGCGCGTTCTCGGCCAAGAGTCCGCTGATCTCTCCCACCAGCGTGCCGGGGAAGTTTTCGTCCTCCTCAATGCGACCCGGAAGCGTCAGATGCTTCCCGAGGAGAAGCTGCACGTTGAACGTGTCCACCAGGTAGTTGAACCCGACGCCCATGCTGAAGGCGCGGTTGCTGTTGATGATCTCCTGGCTGACCGGAATGATCTTCCCGTCACTCACCGTACCACTGGAGACGGCGAAGTTGGAAATGCGGCCTGGCCACATCACGTCCGAAGCTCCGCGGCGCACCCGGGTGGCGTCCTCCCGGATGTCGTCGTAATCATGCAGGGGGACGCGCGACTGGTACGCGGAAACAACGTCGTCGGCCTCCGCAATCTCGCGGAAGCCATACCGCTGCCCCCATTCGGTGTCGGCGGCGGTGCGGAGAAGGGTACGGAGCAAACGGCGCTGCGTGGCAACCGGCTCTCGTTTGAACGATTCGACCCGGGACAGCGGGCCGAGACGGCGAAGAGCGGAACGGAGGACGTCGTCCATTGATGGAGATGCAAGTGAGAATCGTCGAAACGACTCGGGCTCAACCGCTACAGGATCGCGATCGGCAACCGCCGACCGTGCCATCCTGGAAGGTGGTTCAGGCGCAATCGACACGGGAGCCGACAGCTACCAGAGCGCCCGGATGGAACCGGTCGAGACGGTAGAACCCGAAGTCCCTACTGTACCAAGGACAACAAGAACGGACTCGTTTCAAAAAAGACGCATCCGTGGAGCCTATCCGCGGAAATTTTCGGCCAAAATGCTGCAGTGCCCACAGTTGAAGCACGCGCCTATGTATCCTTTCGTGACTGAAAAGTTCGCTTCCGGATTGCCGCCTCGTCCCGTCCATTCACGCACTCTGCCTCCCCTACGCCATGAGCCACGCCCCGGACGACCATTCAGCAACGCGTTTCGTAATTGATGCGCGCGGTCACCGTCTCGACCTGCGACCCGGAGCCCCCGACCGCGGCGCACATCTCATGGGAATCCTGAACACGACGCCGGACTCGTTCTCCGACGGCGGGCAGTTTATTACGGTCGACGCGGCGGTCTCACGGACGGCGGAGATGCTTTCGGAAGGCGCATCGATCATCGACATCGGGGGGGAGTCAACCCGGCCCGGCGCCGATCCCGTCGGCGAACAGGAGGAAATGGACCGCGTGGTTCCCGTGATTCGCGCCATCGCTGAGCGATTCCCCGACGCGGTGCTGTCCATCGACACCTACAAGCCGTCCGTTGCGGACGCGGCGCTCGATGCCGGTGCTCACATCGTGAACGATGTCACCGGTCTCCGGCAGTTTCCGGAGATGGCCGACGTCGCGGCAACCTACGGCGCCCCGGTCATCCTCATGCATTCCGCCGGGGCGCCCGGTCACCTCACGGAGCGACCGGACTACGAGGATCTAGAGGCGGACGTCTTCGACACGCTACGAACAGCCATCCATCGAGCGCAGGAGGCCGGCGTCGCGCATATTCTGACGGATCCGGGATTCGGGTTCGGAAAGTCAGTCGCCGAGAACCTGCAGCTTGTGAACCGGATCGATCGCCTTCTGGACCTCGGATATCCCGTTCTCGCCGGCATCTCGCGGAAGTCTGCCATCGGAAAGCTGCTGGGGACCGATGCGTCGCCCGTCCCGACGGGCAAGCGTCTCTACGGCACGCTCGGCGCAACGGCCGTGGCGCTTCTTCGCGGCGCGACCGTAATCCGGACCCACGACGTCCGTCCCACGGCAGAGTTTCTCCGCACCATGCACGCAACGCTCAACAGTTGACGGGGCCCGGCCGCTGGCAGGCCAGTTCTTCGCCTGGAATCGTGGCATCGTAGCCACGCGTGGCTGCACGTGAAACGCTACTTCCGGTTGTCGGTCCAAGATATATCGCCGGTCCTCTCTTATTTGAACCGTCCCAAGCCCCGCTTTTGACTCTTTTTGATATCCTCCGGATCGGGTTTGGCGACGTCTTCGAGATCGCACTCGTCGCGTTCATCCTGTATCAGCTATACCAGCTGATGCGGGGGACCATCGCGGTGCAAATTGCGGTCGGCTTGCTTGCACTGTTTGCTGTCCAGGGCGTGGTGTTGGCTTTCGACATGAGCGTGCTCAGCACGGTCTTTAACTACTTCAATCAGGTCTTCCTGCTGGCGGTCATTGTCATCTTTCAGCCGGAGATTCGTCGCCTGCTGCTGGTCCTGGGCAAGAACCCGATCGTTCGCCGCTTCGTGAGCTCGTCGGATCAGAGCGAAGTGGTCCAAGAGACCGTCGCAGCGGTGGAGCAGATGGCCTCCACCCAGACCGGTGCCCTCATCGCGTTTCAGCGGACAACGGGCCTTAGAAGCTACATCGAGACCGGCGAGCCGCTGGGCGCGGACGTCTCCCGCGACCTTCTGCTCACCATTTTTTACGGGCAAAACCCGCTGCATGATGGTGCCGTGATCGTCGCTGGTCGCCGCATCGAGGCTGCTCGCTGCATCCTGCCGGTATCCACGAGCATGAAGCTGAGCCCGCAGCTCGGGCTACGCCACCGGGCCGCCGTCGGCCTCACCGAGCAGACGGATGCGTTTGTTGTGGTGGTCTCGGAGGAGACCGGCAACATCAGCGTCTCCCGCGACGGCGCGCTCATTTCCAACATCACACCGGAGGAGCTGAGCACGTACCTCTCGAACGCCCTCTCCGTCAAGTCGAAGGGCGTCACCGCCACGGCCAGCAACCGAACGCGGGTGTCGGCCTGACGATTCTGGCGTCCCCTCTGCCCCCTCGCCCCTACCGATCGAATTGGTTTCCATGGTTGAATCACGCGACGAACGTAAGTTTCGCCGGCAGCGACAGCAGCTGGTCGACCAGCTTCGCCAGCGCGGCATCGCCGACGAACGGGTCCTGCAGGCGATCAATGCCGTCCCCCGGCACCTGTTCGTCGAAGACGCCATGCAACCGCGAGCATACGCGGACGAAGCGCTCCCGATCGGCCTGAATCAAACGATCTCGCAGCCGTTCACGGTGGCGTATCAGAGCGAGCTGCTGAAGGTGCGCGAGCACGACCGCATCCTCGAGGTGGGTACGGGCAGCGGCTACCAGGCTGCGGTGCTGTGCGAACTCGGGGCGCGCGTCTTTTCCATCGAACGGCATGAGCCGCTTCTGCAGCGGACGCGCTCGCTGCTCGACCAGCTCGGCTATCGCGTCACGACGAAGCACGGCGACGGCACCAAAGGCTGGCCGTCCTTCGCTCCATACGACGGCATCGTCGTGACCGCCGGGGCGACGGAGATTCCCGATGCGCTGATTCAACAGCTGCGGGCGGCGGACGAATCGCACCGTGCCGGTCGCCTCGTGATCCCGGTGGGTGGCTCCGGCGGACAGACCATGACGCTCATCCGGAAGACGGGAACGGGGCCTCATGACCTGGAGCGAGAAGAATTCCATTCCTTTCGCTTCGTGCCACTCGTAGATGAAGACAAGGCGTGATGACCACGCCTGTTGATCCCGAAACGTAGCTCACGCTGTGACTGCCGACTCCTACGAGTCTACCCTGTGACCGACTCGGTCACGGCGAACGAAGCCCCCTGCGTGTCGAATGGCACGTCAAGAACGTCCGCAATCGTGGCCGCATGGTCGTTGAACGAGGGGCGGAGCCCGAGATCCCACGCGCTCGCTGCCGGGGTCCGGTCGGGCCGCAGGTACAGGAGGGGTACGAACTCCCGGCTGTGGTCGGTGCTTTCGGTGGTGGGGTCGTTTCCGTGGTCTGCCGTGATCACGAGATGCGCATCGCTCGGCAGCGCGGAGATGATGTCGGGCAAGGCGTCGTCAAAGGCTTCGAGTGCCCGGGCGAATCCGGCGGGGTTATTCCGATGCCCGTACTCCTGGTCGAAATCGATCAGATTCGTCCAGATGAACGTCGGCTGCACGTCTTCACGGTAGACGTTGATCTGCTCAATCGTCGCCTCAATCCCGTCGGCATTCGAGGTCGTCTTCACGGACGTGTCGAACCCCGTGCGAGCGAACAGATCGGCGATTTTGCCGACCGAGACGGTCCGGACGCCGTGCTGCTGCAATACATCCTGAACAGGCGCCGAATCCGGCCGACGGGCAAAGTCGCGCCGTTCCTCTGAGATGCGTGTGTACTTCCCGTCCGTGCCGACGAACGGACGTGCAATCACCCGCCCCACGGCATGCTTCCCGACGCACACCTCTTCCCTCGCGGTCCGGCAGAGATCGTAGAGGTCGTCTAGCGGAATGACGTCCTTGTGAGCCGCAATTTGAAAGACGCTGTCGGCCGACGTGTAGATGATGGGCTTCCCCGTGCGGCGATGCTCCCCGCCGAGTTCATGAACGATCTGCGTGCCGGAAGCAGCCCGATTTCCGAGGACACCGGAGCAGCCCGTCGCATCCAGAAACGCCGTCACCACATCCTCCGGGAAGCCATCCGGATACGTCGGGAACGGCTCGTCGAGACGCAGGCCCGCCAGTTCCCAGTGGCCGGTCGTGCTGTCCTTCCCCGCGGACACCTCGCGCATCCGGCCCACATACGCTTTCGGCTCGCTGACAGGCGAGACGGTCGCGAGTTGCGCCAGATTGCCGAGCCCCAACTGCTGCAGGTTCGGCAGGTCCGGCTGTTCCGAAGCACAGACGTGTCCAAGGGTGTTGCTGCCGGCATCCCCGTACGCAGGAGCGTCCGGCTGCGCACCAACCCCGACGCCGTCAAGCACGATCGAAACGAAAAGAGCCATGGTGGTCTGGTGAGGAATCGTAGGTCGAGAACTTGCCACCCGATGCTGGCGCGGCAAACGGCCCGTGGTGTAGGGACGGACGTCGGGCGGGTTCCGCCGCGGTTTACGCGTCGGCCTGGAGCAGGGCATCAAGCAGCGCGTCGATCTGTCGGCGGCGCATAGCTCGCGCGGCGGCGTCCGGTTCCGGTCGATCGCCGGTGCCGGCACCCGTATCTCGCTCTGCGAACGCGACAAACTCGGCGTACCGCTCGGCCATGTGCGCAGCATCGAAGGCGGCGCGCCGGGGAGACGCATGGGTGCACGCCTGAGCGGTCAGGAGGCGCGCCGCCACCGGATCCATCTGGGCAAGCCCCACGGTCGCAGCGTGCACGACGACATCGGAGGTCTCGCGTCGAACATCGCGGAACGAGGCCCCTCCGTCCCCTCCATCCAACCGATGACGGACAACTCGAAGCAGTCGTCGCGTCGCGGACGTCACCTCATACGCCACGTCCTGTGCGGCATCGCTGCTCTCGACGGGGACGCCCCCCTCTGGCATAACCTGCCGGGCACACCAGAACGCGAAGTGCCGCAGCGCGCGGTCCGATCGCTTTCTGGCGACGTACGCCAGCAGCGGGGCGCGCGGATCGTCGTCCCAGCGAAATTCCTCCCCGGTGGTGCGGTCAACAACGACAGTCCGCGTCTCCCGGCTATCGTAGATGTAGTAGTATCGCTGGACGGTATCGTCGGCTACGGCAGGCATCGCTTCGGTGAGTCGTTCGAGGGACGCGGTGCCACGCGCCGACCCATCAAGCCCCGCGGGCCGGCCGCACTGGGGCGCATTCGTGGCATTGCCTTTGATGGATGCTACCGTGCTCGTTGTCGGATCGTTCGCTGTCACCCGGTGACCGAACGCAGCCGCGCACACCTACCGGCATCAACCCGGCATTCACGCGTGCTCTTTTCCCTGACGTTGTGCCGGCGATGCGCGACTCCCCGGCCCTCTTGCCGGAGAATGTTGCTACCGACCGTGTGCATCGGCGCATCCGACGAGTTGGAACCGACGTGTCACGTTCCGACCCCGTCGTCTATTCACCAGACGGGGCGTGCAACAAACCGCCGGGTTTGAAATATCAATGACATGGTGGATGTGCACATCTGTCACCCGGGTTGGATGACGCTTACAGCGGAACGCGTAGCGTCCTCGGTCCTGCCTGCACATATCACCGGCGCCGGGTGTCCCGCCCGACCGGCCACCGTGACGTAAGCTAACGCCATTAATGACCCTCCGGGGTCGCACTTCCAATTTTATGAAGCGCATCCACCGGTATTACATTCTCCCGGCCGTCGCTCTCGTCCTGCTCGGCGCCGTGCTGGGCGTGTCGCTGAACTCCTACGTCTCCGACGGCGACGCCTTCGAGCAGTTGAAGAAGCTGGAGCGCGCGTTCGTAATCATCAATCGCCAGTATGTCGACCCCGTCGAGTCGAAGGCCGTGGCGGAGGAAGGCATCGCGGGTATGTTGAAAAAGCTGGATCCGCATTCCAGCTACATCCCGTCGGATGAGGTACCGGAAGTGCGCCAGAGTTACGAAGGCTCCTTCGGCGGGATCGGCATCATGTTCGACGTGACGAACGACACCGCCCGGGTCGTGAAGCCGATCACGGATGGCCCGAGCGAGCGCGTCGGGGTGATGGCCGGCGATCGGATCGTCGAAATCGAAGACTCCTCTGCCATCGATCTCTCCTCCACCGGCATTCAGAAACGGCTGAAAGGACCGGTTGGAACGGAAGTGGAGGTCACCTTCTACCGCCCGAGCGTCGGCGAGCAGTTCCAGTTCACGATTCGTCGAGAGGAAATTCCTCTCTACTCGATCAACAGCTCCTACATGATCGATGATCGAACCGGCTACATCAAAATCGACCGGTTCGCGATGACGACCTACGAGGAGTTCATGGAGAAGCTCAAAGACCTGAACAGCCAGGGGATGGAGCGCCTCGTACTGGATCTCCGCAACAACCCGGGCGGCGTGATGCAGTCGGCCATCCAGATCGCGGACGAAATGCTCAGCCGCGGCATGATGATCGTCGAGACGAAAGGACGGGACGCGAGCATTAACAACCAGTACCGCGCCACGAGCGGCGATATGTTTGAGGAGCAGCCGGTGATTGTGCTGATCAACCGCGCATCGGCCTCCGCCAGCGAAATCCTGGCAGGCGCACTTCAGGACCACGATCGCGCGCTTCTCGTCGGCGAGCGGACCTTCGGTAAAGCGCTCGTACAAAAGCAGTTCGAGTTAAACGATGGCAGCCTGCTTCAGATGACCGTCGGCCGCTACTACACACCGGTCGGTCGCCTCATCCAGACGCCGTACGAAGACGGCAATAAGCAGGATTACTACGACCAGAAGTTCGACTCTTACGAGAAAGCGCTCTTCAACCCGAGCGAGTACAAAGACAGCATTCCGGACTCGCTGGCCTACGAAACGGACCACGGACGGACCGTCTTCGGTGGCGGCGGCATCCTGCCGGACTACATCGTGAAGCCGGACACATCCTCGATCGAACGATTCGTGTCGGGATCGGGACTTACGCTCGCGTTCATCATCGACTGGTTCCCCGAGCGGGAGACGGACATCCGAGAGGCCTGGGGTGAGAAGCCACAAGCCTTCGCGGCCAATTACGCCGTCCCGAACGACGTCGTCGACAGGTTCTGGGCCTTCGCAGAAGACAAGGGAATGTCGTTGACGGCGAATTCGGACTCGGTCAACCGCGCCGAGGCGGTCTTTCCTCAATCCGAAGCAGAGGAGGCCCGTGAGTACGTGCGGACGCACCTGAAAGGCAATATCGCCCGACAGCTGTACGGCTCCAGCGCCATGTACCCGATCTTCAACTCGGTCGACCCGACGTTTCAGCAGTCGCTCACCCTCTGGGATCGAGCCGACCAATTGTCCGAGTTCCACGCGTCGACAGCCTCGCCCGCGAACTAGAACTGACGGCGTCGGATCGGACAGCATAGAATCCGCTTTTCGGGATTCCAACCATCAAGCGGCTGCTGGCTCCGAGCCGGCAGCCGTTTCTATTTGATCACGCGTTTATTTGAACGATCACCCCGATGGACTCGTGGCGTCTCCAACATGGACACGATCCGCACGGCGAGTC
>JAAAOT010000369.1 GCA_009908725.1 Bacteroidota bacterium
CGTCATTCAGACGCGTGCCTGGAAACGGTTTGCCCATCGCCACATCGATCGGCTCCATGAAAAGGGGTGGATCGAAGACCCGGGTGAAAGCGACCGGTCAGTTGTCTTCACGGCGGAGGGCCGGGAGCGATCGCACGACCTCTTCAAGCAGCTCTTCGTGGAAGGACCGCCGGGCCGCTCCTGACCTCATTCGGTACCTACTTGCCCTCCTGCCCTCATGCCAGCCCCTGACGTCGCCGCACCGTCGCCCCGGACCGCGCTACCATCCGCCACCGAACTCGCCGCACAGATCCGAAACGGGGAAACGACCGCTACCGACGCGCTCGAAGCCGCGCTGGACCGCATCCGACGTCGCAACCCGGAGCTCAACGCGATCGTGACGCTGGACGAGACCGGCGCCAGGCAACGGGCGAAAGAGGCGGATGCCGCACTCCAGAAAGGGACCATCTGGGGGCCGTTGCACGGCGTCCCCATCACCGTCAAGGACCAGTTCGACACCGCAGGGATCCGCACGACCTACGGGCTTCCGCCCTACCAGCGATGGGTACCGGATCGGGACGCCGCCGTCGTGAGTCGACTCAAACGGGCGGGCGCCGTCCTGGTGGGAAAGTCGAACCTCCCCTTCGCCTCGTACGACTGGCAGTGCTGGCATCCGTTCTTCGGGCGAGCACAGAACCCCTGGGCATCGGGCTACACACCCGGTGGAAGCAGCGGCGGCTCAGCGGCAAGTCTTGCAGCCGGATTGGTGCCGCTGGAACTGGGCGCGGACGTCGCCGGCTCCATCCGCCTCCCCGCCCACTTCTGCGGGGTCTGCAGCCTGCGTCCGAGCGACGGACGGCTTCCGACCCACGGCATGGTGCCAAGCGATCGGCCCATGACGGTTAAGAACATCGTCGTGCCCGGTCCAATGGCGCGCTCGGTCGGCGATCTCCAGCTTGGCCTCCACGTCCTCAACACACCGACGGACAAACCGCTGGAACCGCACGACCCGGCACCCCCACCGCACCCGTCGGACCTGACTGTCGCGGTGACGGACGCACTCGGCGACGTCCCGTCAGACACCGACACGCAGCGCGTGCTGCGATCCCTCGAAACCGCGCTCACCCAGCAGGGAGCCATCGTCAAGCGCGTCCCCGCCCCGATCGACATCGAAGAGGCCCTGTCGGTATGGGGGCGCATTCAGGGCTACGAACTGTCCCGCGGCTTGCCCTGGTTGCTCCGAGATACGCCCGGAAGACACATCATCTGGAACGGCGTCATCCGCGCGCTCTACGGGTTTCTAGCGTCGTATCTCGTCACCGGGTCTGGACTGGATGAACGGGGATACCAGGACGCCCTGCACCGGCGCGACAGGCTCCGGGCGAACCTTGACGACTTCCTCCAGGACGTGGACGCCTGGGTCACGCCGGTCGCGGCCATCCCTTCCTTCCGCCAGTGCCGGACGGGTTCGCGCCTATCGATCGATGGGGAGAGCGTGCCGTACGCTCTGCCATTTTCGGCCTATCTCCCGGCGCTCGCCGTGCCTGGACACCCGATCGCGACCCTTCCCGCCGGCTGGACGCATGCCGGCGACGAACCGCGGCGCCCCATTGGGATCCAGGTCCACGGCCGCTTCAACCACGACGAGGACCTGCTTGCCATTAGCCAGACCCTGGAATCAGTTTTGGAATCAGAAATACGCCGCTGACACAGGCACGACCGCTCGGCTTCTGTCGTCCCGGAGCGGGGCGCCGCCCGCCGAACCCGTTTGCTGCGTCGGAGGTATGAACCGATCCACTGCTCCCCGTACCCGAAGCCGGTGCTCTGATCCCTGCCTCGCACCGCTCGTCCCCAACGCCGCCGCCTGAAACATCTGCCCGTCGTGCTGTTATCGTCCGCGATCTCGTCTTTTTCCAGGTGAAACTCTGGCTCGACGGGATCAAGGACATTGTGCTGTCGCCCCTGTCGATTGCCGGAGCCGCCATCGACCTCCTCTTTGATCGGAGCGGCGCAGACAGCCTCTTCTACCGTGTGATGCGATACGGCGAGCGGTTCGACCTCTGGCTGAACCTGTACGGCCCGGCACGGGAAGCGGCACATCACCCGGACGGGCTGCTCAGCCGGCGCGGACTCCGGGGAAAGGAGATGATCGAACAAATCGACCGCGCCTCCCCGGCCCCAGATCACGCCCTTACGAACGGCGAGCCCCGGCCCCCGTCGCCAACGTCGACGTGATGCCCGCATTCCTACTCATCTGTATTCGTACGCTGTGCCCGACATAATCCTGATTGCCGCCGTTGCCGAAGAAAACCGCGTCATCGGCCGAGACCTTGACCTCCCCTGGCATCTCCCGGAAGACCTGCAGCGATTCAAGCGACTCACGACGGGCTATCCGCTCATCCTGGGTCGCAAAACGTTCCAGTCTATCGTCCACCAGTTCGGCGGTCCGCTTCCCAATCGTCGAATGATTGTCCTGACGCGGAAGGGACTGGAAAACGATTACGACGGCGTCGAGACCTATTCGTCGCTTGATGCCGCTCTAGAATCGGTGGACGGCGAAGAGACGGTATTTATCGGAGGCGGTGAGGACATCTACCGGCAATTCCTCCCGCATGCCGACCGCCTGGAGTTGACGCTCGTGGAAGGCGAATGGGAGGGCGACACGTATTTTCCCGAGTACGAACACCTGATCGGCGACGTCTTCGAACCCGTCGAGGTCGACGACCGCGACGGATTCCGGTTTGTGACCTACGAACGGACCTGACGCGAGACGTTCGTTACGAAGCGATTGCCCCGGCGAATTCCCTGTAATTCGTCGGGGGATTTTTTTGCCTTCGGGTGTCGTGTGGAAGGCCCGATGCACGTATAGATAAAGTGAAGGGCCGGCACCCGGCCGCGCCCCCAACGCCACGCTTCGTGACACAGACCGACCGCTGCCATGCGAACGCTTCAGACGCTTCTGACCGCAGACCTCGCAGCAGGTCCAGATCGCACACGCTCGACGGCGACTGCCTACGGGGTCCTCACGAGCCTGATCGTTTTCGCGGTGCTCGTTTCGCTCGGATGAACGCCATTCGTATCGGCCCCGGGATAAACGAGCACCACGGGTGCGCGCCCTTCTGGCAAGGAGGTTATATTTCGATCCGTGGATCCTTCTCCTTGCGTTTATCCGTTTGGAAGCTTAGAGTCAGGACACGCCCATCACATTTCCTTCACAACTACAACCTGTACCCATGCCAGGAGACGACAACGACGAAAAGAAAGAAGAACCGGAAGCGCCCATGCCGGATGACGGTGACTGAACGCTATCGAATACGGCAAAAGCAAGAGCCCTCTGCGTGCCCAACGGTGCACCAGAGGGCTCTTCGGTTTAGAACACTGGTTACGATAGATTAGATTGATCGCACGTTTCCAGAAAACGCCGTATCTCTACACCTTCATTTTCACCATACATCTGTTTACCAATCTCGGAGTCACGATACACCTGATCGTACTCGGCCATAATCTGACACTTCTCGCGTTCTCGTCCGAGATCCTCGAGCAGTCGCGCGTAAGAGTGGAGCACAGCAATGTAGGGTCGGGCGATCTCGCGATATTCGATGGTCTCGACCACGTCGTCGGACACATTGTCGGGATACAGTCGACGTGCTGTTCGCAAAACGATTTGGTGCTGGGTTAGCGCCTCGTCGGTTTCACCGATGCGTCGTAGCGTTGCTGCGAGGTTTACGCGCACATGGGCCGTGACAATTGAGGTTTCACCATGGCGCACTTCCCGCGCGCGCAAAACGTCCCACAGGATGGGCACAGCCCGTTCCGGATTCCCCATCGAACTGTAGGCATTCGCCAGACGCAACCGAGCGTCCAGTGTGTTGTCATGATCGGCCCCAAATTCAGATCGACTGATGCGAAGCGCTTCCCGAAAATACGGTACCGCTTCTATGTACCGATCGAGGTTCACCAGCGCATTTCCTACGTGGTTCAGGGTCGGCCGGAGCGTGGGATGGTCGTTCCCGTAAATCTGACGACCGATGGAAAGTGCCTCGCTGGCCACGTCATAGGCTTTTCGATAATCGCCCATTCGGACATACATCGCGATTCGATTATTTAGAATTGTCTCTACTTCCTGCGATACGTGCCCGTATTTCTTCTCTCTGAATGAAAGGGTTTTCGTGAAGAGTGAGTCCGCGAAGTCGAACGCACCTTCATCGAGATAATAGCCGGCAAGCGTCCCGTATTCCAAGAGCAACGTCTCGTGTTGTGCCGACCCGCCGACGTCTTTGAATTGCCGGATCAGCGAATTAATCGTGTCCACTTCTGCATGTGCCTCAGAGCGATCCACCATCTCCAACACATCGAGGTGGTTTATCCTTGCCTCGATCTCGGCGATAAGCTGGTCTTTCTCAGACATGGATGACTGAAACCACGCGCCGGCAAGCCGCGCTCGCCCTGCCGATCTCTGCCTGTCGGTAATGACAGAGACGGCTTTCTTGCGAAGTGAGCGAGCGTTCTCAATTCGATCCAGTTCACGAAATGCAGCGGCTGTCGCCCCGAGAGCAGACGCATACTCGTTCGTTATCGCGAATCGATCATCCGTCGCATGGATGTGGAGCGAATCGTAGACGGCCAGAGCGGAGTCGCCGAATGCAATGGCTCGCTCATACTCGCCCAGATTGTATTCGTAGGATGTTAAGCGTGTGTACGTCCACGCCTTTAGTCGAGGGTGGTCCGCGAACTGCATGTACGCCTGCTCTGCGCTCCGATTCAGCATGTCCCGAACGGTCAGCGTGTCCCGGTACTCCGGACTTGGCTCCGCAACATCCAGAATGGACGTAAAGAGGTCCTGCACCTCCTCGCGTCGCTCCGACTCGGCGCGCACGTCGGCGAGCGCGGTTTCCAGGCGGTTCGTCTGGACCATGAGCGAGACCACGAAGGCTGCGATCAGAACCGCTATCGCCGTGCCGAGAATGACGGGCGTGCGGTTGCGGCGGACGAATTTCTTCGTCCGGTACGTCCACGTGCCGCGGCGCGCCTCCACCGGCCGCCCGTCCCGGTAGCGCCCGAGATCATCCAGAAGATCGCTGACGGAGTCGTAGCGACCGGCCGGATCCTTCCGCAGAGCCTTTCGCACGATGGCGTCCAGGTCGCCTCGCACCCGACCGATGAGATGCTGAAAGTCCGTCCCATGCGTCCGCTGGATCGTCTCGGCGTTGCGTGTCAGCACCTGGCTTGGATTCTCCGGGTCCGTCTGCAGAATAGCATCTTCCGCCGCACGGATGCGGGAACGTCCCGATTTGCCTTCCGTGACCTCATAAAACGGTCGCTGCCCCGTGAGCAGCTCATACATGAGCGCCCCAAGCTGGTAGACGTCCGTCGCGGTCGTGACGGCATCCCCGGAAATCTGCTCCGGAGCCGCGTACTCCGGCGTCATCAGGCGCTCATCGGCCCGCGTCAGGGCCTCTTCCGTGGTCTCTGCCTCCAGGAGCTTGGCAATCCCGAAGTCGAGCAATTTCGCAACGGGTCGGACGGTGCCCGACTGCCCGTCGCCTCCCGAGCGCCGCTCCTCCACGATCAGATTCGTCGGCTTCAGGTCGCGGTGGATGATGGCCCGACGGTGGGCGTACTGGACCGCGCGGCATGCCTGCTCGAACAGTTCGAGTCGCTGGTCGACGTTCAGCGCGTTTTCGTCCGCATACGTCGTGATCGTCTGACCATCGACGTATTCCATGACGAGGAATGGCCGGCCGCGCTCCGTAACGCCGCCATCGAGGAGACGCGCGATGTGCTCATGGCGAAGGCCCGCCAGAATCTGGCGCTCGCGACGAAAGCGAGCTTCGACCTCTCCGCTGCCAAGGCCCTGGACGCGAACGAGCTTCAACGCTACCTTCTGCGTGTACGCGTCGTCGGCGCGCTCGGCGAGGTAGACCTCGCCCATTCCGCCCCGGCCGAGAAGGCCTTCAATGCGATAGGCGCCGATGACCATGCCTTTTTCCAGATCCCCCGGTCGGGCGCGCAGACCGGTACCGCCACAGCTCAGCGTTTCCAGCGCGCGTACGGCCGTATCATCGAAGCGGTCGTCCTCTTCAACCACCGGCGCAATCAAATCGAACGCGCCGCGATCCAGGACGTCATCTTCTTCCGCTTCCTGCGCCAGCATCCGCGCGACGGCCGTGCGGATCTTCTCCGCCGCGTCAGACGCCTGAAGCGCCTCCTGCTGTTGGGACGGATCGAGGTCCAGCACCTGATCGAGCAGCGCCATCGCCTCGCGCCACTCGTCCTGCTTAAGGTTCTGCATGCGGGAGGATCGGGGCATTCATGGAAAGCGACGGAAAGACAGCGTTTTCTGACACCCAGCCGTCTACATGAAATACGAGAAATGAGACGCGAACCGGACACGTATACAGCCTGAACGAAACTTCCTCAGTCAACGGAGCCTCGGTTCACCGTTTGCCGAAATGGTGGGCCCGGCGTGAATTTCTGCACCGCGTCGGGCTACGGGCGCTTCACGTGGACTCTTCTTCCGCAGAAAGAAACTCGCGAAGGATCATTTTTGCCTTTCGCCAGCGGCGCTGCACGGTTCGGACGTCGATGTCCTCAAGCTCGGCGACCTCTTTTTGGAGCATGCCACCGAAGAAGATCAACTCCACGACGCGCGCCAGTTCGGGGTCCATTTTTTCGAGGCGCTGAAGCGCCGATTCGACCGTCAGAAGCGTCTCCAGCGGTTGGTTTTCGGCTTCAGGCGACAGGACGTCCTCCAGCGCCAGATCCGGCTCGTCCCCGCCGCGCTTTTGCCGCGTCTTGTAGCGGGCGTAGTCGATGATGGCCGAGCGCATGGCACGCGCTGCCGTCCCGAAGAAGTGGAGACGGTTGGCGTACGTGCCGATCTGCCCTTCGTCGCTGTCCACCAGCCGCAGATACGCGCGGTTTACAACGGACGTCACCGAAAGCGTGCCGCCGGAATGACGGCGCCGCAGCTCGCGACGCGCTATGCGGCGAAGCTCGTCATAGGTTAGCCGAAATAGCTCCTCCCGCGCCGTGTCGCTGCCGTCCCGCGCCCGGTGAAGCAGTCGCGTCACGTCGACGTCCGGAAGCGGCTCGTCCGCGTCAGACGCTGTGCCGGAGTCGTGATCATTCGATGCTTCCGGCGGCTCGTTCGACGCTTCCATTCTTATTTCCGAATCCGACGCATCCATGGTGCAACGGCGTGAGTGGTGAGAGATGAATCGTCCTCCGACGTGAGGCACAGGCACATAATAACCGAAACGACGGCAAAAACGCCATCTCCATCGACGCTCTCCCCCATATTCTCGGTATGTCCCTACGAATCGTTGCCGTCGTCTGCGTTCGACATCGTTTATGAACACATCATCTGTGCGCGCGATACATCGCCTCCCCACCGCCGATAACCCACGCTTCCGACGTTCCGAAGCGGACCGCCGCGACGACCGTTCCGTCCACTGCCTGACTCCATGTTTCCGCTGCTCGCTGCAACCGCCGGTCGGTAGAGGCGAGTTCGCGTTCCGACATATCACGATCATCGAGAACGGCAAGCATCCGCCACCCGCTCGCGCTGCTGATGGCAACGCAGATCGGTTTGAACGTGCATTCTTCCGTGCTGTCGCCATGCTCGCTGTGTTCGTCGGCCGGCAGGATGATATTCGGGACGGGGTGGACGCGGTCGGCCTCATCGAGCCACCGCTCGTATCCGGCATCGAGCAGTGACCGGACGAGGTCGGCGAGCCGGTCGACCACAGCCTGTTCCTCGTTCCCCGGAAGCAGGGAGCGCAGGTACGCGGGCTGGCGAAGGCGTTCCCGGTCGCCCGGCGACGCATGCAGGACGGCTGAGTCCACGACCCAGGCCTGTAGCCCACGCCGTAGCGGGCTGCCCGCACGCTGCTGCTGTTCGGCATGCTCGCCGTCGTCGCGGCGGCTTCTGAACGACGAGCCGGAGCGAACGCGTGCCCCATGTGTGACGCTGATCGTTGTGTCGGACCCTCCACGCCGACCCGGGAGGAGACGAGTGGACGCACCGGTATCGGGGTCCGGCGTGAGCGTTGCGTCGCACAGCGCCGAGAGCCGCGACCAGTCGTCGGGAGTCAACCACTCCGGTCCGCCTCGATCCCCGCGCGGCTCTTCAGGGAGTAAAACGATCCGGTGAGCCCGGCCCGTCAGCGTTGCAGCTTCGAGAGGGACAAGCTGGATGACGTCAGGCTCCGCCCGGCCCGACCGGATACGCAACCTGGCGGCACGGAGACGGTCGGTGATCGTCGGAACGCAAGCGTCCGCGACGGCAATTTCCACGGTCCCGGCTTCGATTCCCTCAGCGGCGAGGTACTCGTTGACCCATTCGGCTGCCTCCGCCAGGGTATCAACCTTCACATACGTCTCCTCGGCGAAATTGGACCGGCCATTCGATGGCGACGACGCAGGGACGCCCTCCCAGCGCACACCGATGCGATCGGCGGGAGCATCATCGGGCCCGGTGCCATTGCCGAGCCGAACGAATTGAGCAGCCTCGCTGTCGAGTGCATGAAGGAACGCGGACGTGCACTGATCAACGCGTATGGCGTCGAACACGGCGACGGTTGCGGCTCGAAGCCACGGAGTTCGTCCCGTTCGAACCTGGGCAGTAGCCCACCCGAAGACGTCCGACCGTCCCGCCAAGGGGCCGTCGAGAAGTTCCCGGTCGTAGGCCTCGTACGCCACGGCGACGGCCCGGTGGGCCGGCGAGAGGTCGCGACCGATGGACAGCGCGTAGAGCGAGGCAGGCGACACGTCGTTGCGCCGAAGCCGGTCGACGACGGGCGCCAGCGATCGGGCGAGCGACGCGACCGTGTCGCCGGCGAGATCGTCGCGGATCGATTCCGGGACCCTCGCAAGCGCCGTTTCGAGAATCCGAATCCGATCTGCTCCTGTGACGGGCGTCTGCGAGCGCTGCGAGGGATGGGTGCGGGCGATTCGTCGCGCCACGGTAAAGGGCGTTGAGACGCACACGCCGATCCGGAAGGCGTCATCGGCACGCATCACCGCACGGACGGTGCGTGCCGCTCCCGGTGTCGGGGCAAGAACGACCATAGGTGACGCCGGTGCGCTCCGGTGACGCGACGCGAGGTCCCGCAGATATGGAGGAAGTCCGTCGTGCATGCGGCGGCGAGATGAGAATGTTGGACGTGCGAGCAAACCGCCATGCGGCAGCACCCATCCGCGGGATACAGATGCTTCCCGTTCACACAAAAACGCGACCCCTGCCAACTGGCAAAGGCCGCGTCGATGTGCAATCTTGGTCGGGGCAGCCGGATTTGAACCGGCGACCTCTTCGTCCCGAACGAAGCGCGCTACCGGGCTGCGCCATGCCCCGGGATTGTGCTACCTTATAGGCCACTGGCCCATCAGGGATCCCCACGATACCACGCGCACAGCCTATTCGTCAAGGCATCTGGGGGAGTTCAACCTTTATCCACACGCACGATGCGGGGGCAACGCGAGCCCGACAGGGCCGACGTGACGGCCGGACCAATCGACACCGAGCGACGGCACGGGCTCACCGTTCGAACTTGGCGTACATCGCGTCGATCTCGTCCGCGTAGCGCTCCTCGATCACGCGCCGTTTCATCTTCAACGTTGGCGTCAGCGAGCCGTCTTCGACCGTAAACGGTTCGGAGATCAGATGGAAATTACGGATCTTCTCGTGGGCTGCTGTGTCTCGGTTGTGCTTGCGGAAAGCCTGATCGAACAACTTGTGCACCGCGTCCAGTTCGGTCAGCTCCTGTTTATCATATTCGGACTCATCAATGCCCTGGTCGCGGACCGCCATGCGGATAGACTCGAAGTCGGGCACGACGAGTGCCGTCAGGAACGGCCGATCTTCTCCGACGATCATGATCTGGTCGATCCAGGCGAGCGTCTTGAACGTATCCTCCAACGGTCCGGGGTAGATGTTCTTCCCGCCACGCGAGACGATCATGTGCTTGATGCGGTCTGTGATCTGGAGGTATCCATCGTCGAACCGCCCGACATCCCCCGTGTGGTACCATCCGTCCGGGTCGAACGCAGCGCGCGTATCTTCCGGACGCTTCCAGTACTGCTTCATCACATTCGGGCCTTTCGTGACGATCTCCCCTTCTCCCGTCGTCAAGTCGGTCGGATAGTCGTCGCCGGCGACCGACCCGATAATGTGGCCGGTCTCGATGTCCTGAATTGCGACCGTGACGCCCGGAAGGATATGGCCGACGGTGCCGTATCGCGGCACCTCGAGCGGGTTCACCGCCATTACCGGTGCCGTTTCCGTGAGACCGTATCCCTCGATAATCGTGACGCCGGCTGCCTGGAAGAACTTGCCGATCTCCTTCGGCAGCGCCGCCCCGCCGGACACGGCGAATTTGAGATTGCCGCCCAGCTTCTCGTGCAGCTTCGAAAATACGAGTTTGCTCGCCACCGCCCGTTGCGCCTTCAAGAGGGGGCCGGCGCCCCCATTTCCGGCCGCATCGGCGTACTTCCGCCCGGCGCGCACCGCCCAGTTGAATACCTTCTCCTGAATGGCGCTGCCGCTCGTTGCCTGCTTCGAGACCAGGTTGTACATTTTCTCAAACATGCGCGGCACGGAGATCATCACCGTCGGGCTGACCTCCTGCAGGTTCTGGCTGACGGCCTCGATGCTTTCCGCATAGCTGATCGTGGCGCCTGCGGCCATCACTGCCGAGTACCCGGCCGTTCGCTCGAAGGCGTGACACAGCGGCAGAAATGACAGGTGATGGTCGTCTTCGTCGAACGGGACGACTTTAAGCGCTGCCTTTGCATTCGAACAGAAGTTGCGGTTGGTCAGCACAACGCCCTTCGGCTCGCCGGTGGTGCCGCTGGTGTAGATCAGCGCACTGGTGTCGTCGGGCTGAACGGCGGAGGCGAGGGGCTTCAGATCCGCTTCGTTCTCGCTCCAGTAAGCTCGCCCGGACTCGAGCGCATCGTCCCACCGCGTCATTGACGCCGGCGGCTTGTCAGGAAGGTCGCTCATGACGATAACGCCATCAAGGTCGGGGCACTCGTCCATGATCTCCTCGATCTTCTTCCGCTGTACCGGAACCGAGACGACAACGAATTTCGCTCCGCTATCTCGAAGGATATACGCCACTTTTGCCGGGGGAAGCGACGTGTAAATCGAGACGTTGATGGCGCCAATCAGTTGTGTCGCGAGATCGGTGATAGCCCATTCCGGGCGATTTTCCGATAGCAACGCAACGCGATCTCCCTGTCGCATCCCCTCCCGGTGGAGGAAGCCGGCCAGCGACTGAACGCGGTCCCGCAGGCTCTCCCACGATATATCCACCCACCCTTCGTCGTGCTCCTTGTATCTCAGGATGGTCCGTTCCTGTCCGTCGTATCGGTCACAAAGACGGTTGAACAGCTGTGGAATCGTATTAAAATCAACCTGTGCGGGCATAAAAATATGGCAAGGGCAGTGCCGACTTGTCGAAAAACAGGGTACGAAGGAGGCTGTGCGACGACCGTGACCGGTAACTGGAACCGCTTCGATTGCGACCGTGCCGCGACGACCGTGAGAATCGTCGCCGCTCTGAGGGACGATCGGCGCCGCCTCAGGCAAGGGACGCAACAGGCGCAAGCCGCCGTAATGGAGCGAGTGCACCGGTCGATTAGTACACCGTCGCGCAATATCTAAAAACCAATCGCCCTGTACTGTGGAGCCGCCTGCCCGTTCCAAAATGAGGACCGGTACCGCGTGCACTCTCGACGCTCAACGGCGACAACGGGCGGACGCAGCCCGCCTGGAAGGGCCGTTGATGGCGTTTCCAGGCGGACCGGGGAACTCAAGCCGCGACCGATTCACCCATCTCGGATCGGGTGCCAATTGCCTCGCCGATATTAGCGTAGCCGTCGCGCTTGATGCGCTCAATCAGGCCCTGCTTGATGCGTTTCACGAGACCGGGGCCTTCGTAGACCAGCGCAGTGTAGAGTTGGATGAGTGAGGCGCCCGCGCAGATCGTGTCGTACGCGGTGTCCGCGTCGCAAATGCCGCCGACGCCGATAATCGGTATTTCTCCGTCCGTCGCCCGATAGACGTAGCGAACCATCTGCGTCGACCGAGCGTGCAGCGGCGCTCCGCTCATCCCCCCCGGGCCGATCCGCTCGAGATCGGCATCGTCCGCCGAAAGACCGGAGCGGTCCGAGGCCGTGTTCGTCGCGACGAACCCGTCGACTTTATGGTCGACCGCGATCGCGATCACCTCCTCGAGTTCGCTATCGAACACCACACGCGCACTGTCGGGCGGACTCAGCTTGATCAGTACAGGCACACGACGTTCCGGCGCCTCCCGCTCCTCCATGATCACCGAAAGCAGTTGGTCCAGGGCATCGGGGGCCTCAAAGGTTTTGCCCTCGCGGGTGTTGGGGCACGATACGTTCAGGGCGATGTAGTCCGCGTCGGGCGCGAGAAGGCGGAAGCTTTCCCGGAAGTCCTCCACCGCGGCCTCCCCCATGATGTCCGGGGAATGGGTCTTCGCGATGTTGATCCCGAGGGGTCGGGAGCGGTCGGACCGGTTCGTCGCAAGCCGTTTCGCCACGGCCGCCGCGCCATCATTGTTTAGCCCCATCCGGTTGATCAGCGCGTCGTCGTCCTGAACGCGGAACGCCCGCGGCTGCGCGTTGCCATCCGACGCCTGTGCGGTCACCGAGCCGACCTCTACGAAGCCGAAGCCCACCGATTCCCAGAAGCCGATGAGGCGTGCGTTCTTGTCCGCGCCGGCCGCGAGGCCAAGAGGGTTGGCGAACGCTTTTCCCCATAGCCGCTGCTTGAGCCGCTCGTCTTCGAATTCGAACATCGACGACACGAATCCCGGCGTCATTGACTGTGCCATCTCCGCCGCACGAAGACTCACGTCGTGCGCACGTTCGGCGTCCATGCGGAAGAGAAACGGTCGGAGGAGTTTGTACATGGCGAAGGAGAAGGCTCGGACGGACACGACGAATCCCGCAGACGGGCGTCTCGTTGGACGATGGCCGTCCGTTCACGTTTCCAACATGCCGTCTCACTCATGTCTCTGTTTCAGGTTGACGCTTTCACCAAGGCGCCTTTCTCTGGTAATCCGGCTGGCGTCTACGTGTCCGATACCTTCCCGCCGGACGCCTGGATGCAGCGCCTTGCTGCCGAAATGAACCTGTCCGAAACGGCGTTCGTCGTCCCCCGGGAAACGGCCGGCACACCGATACACTATGACTTACGGTGGTTTACCCCGACGGATGAGGTCGACCTGTGCGGGCATGCAACGCTTGCCGCCGCTCACGTCCTGACGACTAAAAAGAGCCATGCAGCCGGAAGCAGCGACCGCGGTCCGGTAGAACTCACGTTCGAGACGGCAAGCGGTCCCCTGACGGCATCTCGTGCGACGGGCGGCGCCATCACGCTGGATTTCCCGGCCGATCCACCCCGGTCCATGGAGACACCGGCGGGCCTGCTGGATGCTCTTTCCGTGACCGAGCCCGTCTTCGTGGGAAAGGGCGACCGGGACGTGCTGGTCCACGTGGGTGACGCTGCGAGCGTGCTGGAGTGCACGCCCGACATGAACGCGGTCGCCTCCGTAGACGCTCGCGGCGTGATCGTGACGGCGGCCGCCGGAGAACAGCACAACGGCGCCGACTTCATCTCGCGGTGCTTTTTCCCGGCCGTCGGGGTGCCCGAAGATCCGGTCACGGGGAGTGCCCACTGCGCACTCGCCCCCTACTGG
>JAAAOT010000113.1 GCA_009908725.1 Bacteroidota bacterium
GAGGACGTGCATGACCGTCTCCGTCGAGCCGCCGCGGTTGTACCTCAGGTCAATCACGATTCCGTCGACCGGTGCGCCCTGCACGGACCGTAGCGCGTTCTGAATGCCGCGGCGGACCCGCTCCGTTGGCGCCAGCGAGTTGATCGTCATGACACCCACCGTGCGACCAGCGTCATCTGTCACGCGCTCGAACTGAAACGCCGGTCGGCGCGCGTTCGAGAAGCACGAGCCGACCCCGAGCATGGTCAGACCGGCCACGGTGTCGCGATGGGCGGT
Organism: Bacteroidota bacterium; assembly: GCA_009908725.1. Taxonomy (GTDB): domain Bacteria; phylum Bacteroidota; class Rhodothermia; order Rhodothermales; family Salinibacteraceae; genus Longibacter. The sequence goes on from JAAAOT010000113.1 coordinate 277, forward strand.
GCCCTCGGGCGACGTCGTGACGACATGGTACGGGTGCGTCACCCCCAACGCCCAGGCGTAGTACGGAAACTGATCGTCTGCCTGAACGGATCGGTAGCGTTCCGGTCCGCTGATGAGCGACTGGATCTCGTCGTGGAGCCGCTCGGCCGAGCGGTCTTGCACGACCGACAGACGACGCCCTTCGAGGTCGAGCGCGTCTTTACAGGCCCGGTCGATGCGGAGCCCGGTCGGTCGCCGCTCTACGGAAAGGGGAAGCAGCGTCGCGCCATTCTTAAGGGCGGCACGCATCCGGCGATGGGGCAGCGCAACGAGCGTGTGGCCGTCCCCGAACGCGGCCGCCAGACGAGCCGCCTCGCGGAAAAAATCACGCGGACGCGCGGGCTCGTTCAGTCGCGTGAGGGCGGCCTCGTACATGCGGCGAATCGTACGCCGGGACGTGTAGGCGTACGGATCCGGGTGGACCTCCTCGATCGTTTCGATAAGGTGCCGCAGATCCTCGGCCATTGCCTCGGGGGACAGCACCTCCGGGGCCGCCGGAACCGAACCGGTTGGACCCGCCGACCCCGATGCATGCGGGACGCCGACGTGGGGGATGAGAAGCAGAAACGCGCCGGTCGCAAGCGCGAGGCAAAGAACGGCGGAGCGCAGGTCGTTCACGTCGATACAGCGATCACGGATGGACGATCGGGGACGACGGGGGCCGTGCGCCGCGCCGGAATGGTAACAGAAGATGGGAGCACGTCAGCCGAGCGTTGCTGCACGCCGGGCGAGTGCGTCATTGTACAGATCTTTAAGCGGGCCCGTCAGATCGAGAGCCGAAACATCGACCTGGAGTGCGGCCAGTTCCCGGGACGTTTTGCAGGCGATCACCGAGCGGTACGTGTACGACAGCCGGAGGAGGAACGCGCCGCACTGCACGTCATCGGCGGTGTCCATCTGAAGGGTGACGGCGCCCGCCTCATCGCTGGATAGCGGAATCGACGTCGGAATGGTGAGCAACGCCTCGCGAATGGAGGCAGGCAGGGGGACAGCCAGAAATCCGTCGGGGCGGATGTGGCCGATTTCTTTGCCCGCACGCTCGAACACGACGGCGCTCTGCTCATGCGGTGCCAGGGTCACGTTCTCCCATCCGGCAACGGCCTGGACGAGATGCGTGGTGGCCACCGATGGTGGAACGAGGGCAAGGGGGTTGCGCTCGCCCGGGGGCAACACCGCACGCAACGTCGGCGTGCGGGAATCGATGTTGATCAGGGAGCCAGGGGAGGACGCAGACCGATCTGAGTCCATCCGCTCGGCGGGGGGGCACGTCACGTCGCAAGTCATGGCGGCACCTCTTGAGTCAGATGAGAAACGCCGGAGACGATCACCCGTCCGCGCGAGGGGCCGGCCATGTGGCGTGAGACCGGCGACGGTGAATGTCGAACGGGGCACCCTTTCAACACCAGATTCGGGATGCATACACAGGAGCGCATGCTGGAAATGGCGACGTCGCAGGTGGCATGTGCGTCCTACGGGATGTCGCTTTCGCTCCCGTGTTCGTGTGAAAAAAGGGCAAGGGTCGTGCCGTCTTTCCGCACGGAGATGCCGGAAACCCCATCGTTACCGGCGCTGAGAGCGATCGAGGGCGTGATCACGAGGCCGACGCATGGACTTTCAGCGTCTTGATGTGCCCGCGGCGGCTCCGCGTGGCGAGGTGGAGCATGCCATCTGCAAGTTCCCGCGGGGCGATCCACGTTTCGGGGTCGCCCTCCGGCATGGCGTCGCGGTTGTCCGGGGTATCGACGACGCCCATCGGGTACAGCACGCTCGCCCGCAGTCCGTCTTCCGCATACTCCTGGTCTAGGGACTTCACGTAGGCCGCCACGGCCCCTTTCGATGCAGCGTACAGCGCGGCGCCGGCTCCACCATCCTCCGCAGCCGGTGCGGAGACGCCGAGAAAGAACCCGTGGTCCCGGTCCAGCAGGTGCGGAATTGCCGCTCTGGCCGTCTGAAACAGGGTCTGGAAGTTCAGAGCCATCATTTTGTCCGCGTCTTCCTGCGTCGCGTCCATGGCTGATTGCATGGAAAAGCCGCCGGCAATCGAGAGCACGGCGTCGAGCCCGCCTGCATCGGCGGCCGCCGCGTCGAACGCCTTTTTCGCCTCAGACGCGTTCGTCAGGTCGCCCGTGTAGACGTGTGCATCCGGGAACTGCTCACGGAGCATCTGACCGTTCTCGTCCCCGTAGTCGAGCAGAGCAAGGGTCCACCCGGCGTCGGCGAACACCTCGGCGGTCACGGATCCGATGGCACCGGCGGCACCGGTGATGGCGACGGTAGGCATGGGGAGTGGCGTCTGGGGAAGGAAGGCCAGTGAGTATCGCCAACGTACCGAGCCCCGGACGGCCCGTCAAGGGCTTCATGTTACGTCGGTGCGTCGAAATGCCCCGAACCGTTTCCATCCCGAAACGCCCCCCATGCCCCGACGCGTCCGGTCGCGCGGACGGTGACGGAGCGGACCGTCCACTCCAGTGCACACCCCTCCTCCATCGACGTGCAGGTTGTCGCCGTCCGCGCTGCGGGCCACCTCGTGCCGGCCCCGATCCGTCATCGCGTCGGGGACGGCGGGTTCGTGGGTACGGGGCACTCCGGACGGATGCTGCTCCCCTGGCTCATTTTGTAGCGACCAAAACAAACGAACCGCAAAAAATCACCACAGGTACTACTTCGCTCCGCTCAGGTCGGTCGCCCGGCTATCCGCGCTCCGGCGGGCTCAGACAACGATTCATTCTAATCGCGTCCCCGCTTCACCGCCTGATTCGCCGGACCGCGCAAGGCCGGGACGTAATGACGTTGCATCGAAGAGCACACGGGCTCTCCCAGCCTCCCTCTCGCCCTTTCCCCCACGCTCTCCTCTTCCCATACCGAACCGCGCGAGGCCAGGCGAACGGCTCCTTCAGGCCCACGCCAGCCTGGACCAAGGCCACATGCCAGCCCCGATGAAGACCTACCCACATACAAACCTACTCACATACAAACCTACTCACATACAAACCTACCTACATACAAATCTACTCACATACAAACCTATACCCTACCCCGGTCACTCACGACCCACGTTGATCGTTTCCGACGCCCGGGCATAGCTGCCAAAGATCCCCGTGCCGCCCTCGATGTTGTCGACGATATTCGGGATCTCGCCGGGCGACAGGCCGCCCTGCTGCGCTTCCTGCGTGCGGAGATAGTCGTAGAGCGCGCGGTCGAGGACGGACACAGCCACCTCATTTTCGCCGTAAAAAGCGACGGCGATCCACGGGAAGTCGATCGTAATGGTGCCGTCCCCATTGTCGTCGTAGTTGGCTTCGTTCAAGATGGGCGACTGCGTGACCTTGAAGTCCTCAATGTCGTCTTCGTCCGGATCGTAGGCATCAGCGTAGAACGGGGTGAACTCGGCGATCAGCTCCTCCTCCGAGAGCGCCTCGAAGTCGAGTTGCGAGGTGGTGGTGAACAGAAGGACGACGGGAGCATCCCTCACCTCCGCGCGCGTCACGGTGAAGGACGGCTGGACCGGGCTCTGGAAGGTGGCATCGGTGTTCTCCGACGCGACAAGGTCAATGGCCGTCGGCACCGTGGTTTCGGCCCGGATCGAGCCCCCCTCGGGAAGCTCCGCACGGAGCCGATACGTCGTGCCCCCCTGCACCGTCGGAGTCGGGCTGTCGGGTACGTAGAAACCAACGGTATCGGTCGTGCGGTACGGCACAGTCTGCACCACGCTCCCGTCCGGCCCGAGCCGGTCGATGAACACGTCGGCGTTGCGAATCCCCTGCTGCCCGCCCGGACCGGCGTCGATCGGTGCCGTCCGCGAGAGCACCACCTCTGGAAGATCTTTCCCCGCCTCCATGTAGGCCTCTGCCACCGGCTGCTGCTCCACGCTGGCCGTGTCGATGGCATCACACGCTGAAAACACGGCCACCGCCGAGACGAGAAGCACAGCGAGAGCTGCGCGCGCGCTTATTCCTGTCATCATTGATCGACTACCTCTCATTTCAGCAAACATCTTTTCCCAATTCACAGTCCCTGATCCCCAATCCTAACGTGGTACAATTTCGAATTTCGCTCTCGTCAAAAGGTCATCGTAAACGATATATTCGGGAGCGGCACCGGAATCTGCGGGACCTCCGTGCGTTCGACTGTGCCGTCGTCGTTGGTCTCGAAGAAGTAAAACCAGATGTTGCTTCGCCCATAGAGGTTGATCACCTGCAGCTGCAGCTCGAAGTCGGCCCCGAACCAGGTCCCCCGTCGGGTTGCGCCCACGTCGAGGCGGTGATAGGCCGGCAGACGTTCGCCGTTGAACGGGCTGATAAACGTTTCGCGTGTCTGCGAGTCGCTGATGAAGGGGTCGTTAACCGTACTGAATCGATAGGTCGGCTCGGTGTAGGGCTGCCCGGTCGCGTAGTTGAACGCGGCCGTCATCCGCCATTTCTCCGTGAGGTCGTAATTCGCCACGATGTTGAGGTCGTGGGTGCGGTCGAACTTCGGCGCGTAGTAGAGCGGACCGTTCGGTCCGACGTTCACGAGTGGGAAGCGGCGGGCGGTGCGGCTGAGCGTGTAGCCCACGAACCCGTTCACGGCACCCGTCGATCGCTGGACGAGGACTTCGCCGCCGAATGCGAAGCCGTCGCCGAAACGGAACGTCTCCGCATAGGGCAGTCCCGCGCGGTCCGGGAGAAAGGGATCGAGCTCAAAGAGGTCGCGCATCGTGCGGTAGTATCCCTCGACGTCGACGCTCCAGCCCGTCCACGGCTCGGTTTTCACGCCCACGACGAACTGATCGCCGTACGAGGGCGGGACGCCGTCATCGGTGGTGAGCCATGAGTCGAAGCCGGTGAATAGCTCCGATGTCTCCAGGGTCAGGTACTGGTGATACCGACCGTAGGCCGTCTGCAGTCGCACACCCTCGGCGACGGTGTAATCGACCGACACCCTCGGCTCTAGGCGCCAGTACTGTCCTCGGTCAAAATAGGACGATCGAAGGCCGGCCCGCACCTGCCAGTCGTCGTGCGGCCGGTAGGTGTCCTGAATGTACGCGGACGCATAGCCGCTGGACAGCTCTTGCTCGAACGTTTCCACGCCGTCGAACGTGTTGCGCAGGCCGAAGGAGAGCGCTCCCGCCCAGATGCCGCCCTTCAGCGTGTGGGCCCGCGTCGGCACCCACTCGATGTCGCCTTTTAGTGACACGTCGGTCACCTCATTGCGCTGGCTGAACCGGGTGCTGCTGATCGTGGCGATGGGCGTCGACAGGTAGCGTGATCCGGTGAGCGTCAGATTCGTGAACACCGTTTCCGAGAGCAGGTGCTGCCAGTCGAGACTTGCCGTCCGGTTACCGTAGGAGATGTCGAAGCGGCCGTCGTCGAGGAACTGCAGGTCCAGCACATCCTGCCCGCCGTAGACCGCCAGGCTCAGCTTGTCGTTCGGCGTGGCGTCGAGGTTGATTTTCGCGTTCAGGTCGTAGAAGAAAAACCCGTCAGGGATGCCGTCCACGTCCTGGCTGCGAAGCACGGCGAGCAGAGGCTCGAGCGTAGAGCGGCGCAGGGCGACCATGTACGACCCGCGTTCCTCCCCGTCGTCTCCCCATGACCGGCCGTAAGGCCCCTCGACATAGGCCCGGGATGCCAGAAGCCCGACGGAAAAGCCGCCCTGCGTCTCGCGGCGGTTGCCGTCCTTATTGTATATGTCGACCACGCTCCCGAGGCGTCCGCCGTACTCGGCCGGGTACCCGCCCTTGTAAAGCTGGACGTCCTTGATTGCGTCCGGGTTGAACGTCGAGAAGAGGCCGAAGAAATGCGTCGGGTTGTAGACCGTCGTCCGGTCGAGGAGAATCAGCGTCTGGTCCGGCGAGCCGCCGCGAATGTAGAGGCCGCTGGAGAAGTCCGACGCCGCCTTCACCCCGGGAAGGAGTTGGAGGGAGCGGAAGAGGTCCGGCTCCAGCACGGCCGGAAGCTGCTTGATCAGTGCCGTCTCCACACGGTTTGCGCCGATCGCGCGCGCCTCGGCAGCGTCCCGCTCGGCCTCCACGACGACCTCGTCTACCTCCGTGGTCGCGGGGGATAGTTCCACATCCAGGCGCCGGTCTTCTCCGGCTTCCAGTGTCACCTCCTGTTCCATTGGCTCGAAACCGAGGAACGTCACCCGAACCGTGTACGTCCCGGGCGCCAGGCCGGCAATCGTGTAGTATCCAGCGTTGTTCGTCGCCGCCCCGCGCGTCACGTCGCCGGATAGCGCCACGACGTTCGCGAGAAGTAGCGTCTCACCGGTTTCCGCGTCCCGGACGTACCCGCTGATTCGTGCCGGATCCGCCGCAGATCCGTCGTCCTGCGCAAGAGACGGCACCCCGCCGAGCAAGGAGCCGAGCATGACGAAGACCACCGCAAGACGAGAAAAGCAAAGCATCACAGGACCGAAGAAATGGTACGGCAATTCGATAGAGGCGGATCGCCGGGCGGGCATCGAAGGCCCGGGCGAGCCACGGGGAGGTGGGATCTGCAGTATCCGTACCCGCGAACAGGACGTATGACCTCAACGACGGGTACCCTCTCCGCGTGAAAAAATCGTTTCCCGGCCTGCAACGCCAATCAGCCGGGGTCGCGGGTCGATTCGGTCGCCTCCTCCAGCGCGTCGAGGCGCCGCTCGATCTCCATCAGCTTGTGAATGATGATAACGTGCGCCTTCTCGGCATCGATGCCGACGGGACTATCGGCGCTTTCGATTTTGGATTTGATGCGGTCGTAGGTCTCGCGGGGAAGCGTCAATTCGGACATTGCTCGTTCTACAGTTTCTGAGTGGAAGGAGACGGTGGAAATATAACGCACGCGGGCGCGCCACCGGGGCATTTTCGACTTTCCATGAATGCCGACCTGCACGCCGAGAGGGCGTCTCCGGCTGGAACTCGATCTTGCCCGTCATGTTATACTCTGCACAACTTGCGCGGGGATCCCCCGCACCGAGTAGGGCAAGTCCCACACGGCCAGCTCCCTCTGAACTCCGTCAGGGCCGGAAGGCAGCAGCGGTAGGAGGTCGCAGCGGCGCGATGTGGGTAGCTTGCCCTTTTTTTATGCCGTATCGGTTTTTGAGATCGCCGATCGGCCGGATTTCAACCGGTCCGACTGCATCTCCCGGTCTCTAATTCCGCCCGGGCTCGGGTGAACGGTCTGTTCGCCTGAAATTAAAGGAAACGAATCCAAATCGCGGGTTTCCGGCGGTCCGGTGCGTGAACCCGGCGTTTCCGGGTGCGTAAACGTGTGATGTGCGCAGAATGTGTCCGCCGCGTGCGGGCGCCTCCTGCGGCACCCTCGTCACCTGACCCTTCACGGACCGTCTTCGTCCACATGCCCCTTTCTCTTCTGCCTGTTTTCCTCGCCGGCGGCCAACCCGCCGACGGCACCGGTGGAATCATCAGCTTCCTGATCCCGATCATCCTTGTGATCGGTGTCTTCTACCTGTTCATCTACCGCCCGCAGAAGAAGCAGCAGGAGGAGCATGAGCAGATGGTCAGCAACCTGGAAAAGGGCGATAAGATCGTCACCATCGGCGGCATCCACGGGACGGTCCGTCGCATCGACGACGACTCCCTACTCGTTCAGGTCGATAGCAGCGGAACGAAGCTCCGCTTCGACAAGCAGGCCATCGCCAACGTCGGCGGCGACGACAATAACTAGCCTGGACGGCCGTCGCCCCGTGCCCCCGACCGACTCCTTGCGATCGACATGACAGACGCCACCCACAGCGGCCCTGAGAGCCCGTTTGATGCCATCGAAGACGCAATCGACGCGATCCGACGCGGCGAACTCGTCATCGTTGTGGATGACGCCGATCGCGAGAACGAGGGCGACTTCATCGGCGCAGCCGAAGCCATGACCCCGGAGCTGATTAACTTCATGGCCACCCGGGGCCGCGGCCTGATCTGTACCGCCATCACCCCGCAACGCGCCGACGAGCTGGACCTCGACCTGATGGTGGAGTCCAACTCGGCGCTCTACCATACGCCGTTTACCGTATCGGTCGACTATAAAAAGGACACGACAACGGGCATCTCGGCCTCGGATCGTGCGAAAACAATCCGTGCGCTGGCGGATCCGGATGTATCCCGGTTCGACTTCGCCCGGCCAGGCCACGTCTTTCCGCTCAAAGCACGAACGGGCGGCGTCCTCCGGCGAGCCGGTCACACGGAAGCATCGGTCGACCTCGCCCGCCTCGCCGGCTTTCGCCCGGTGGGAGCGCTCGTGGAGATCATGAACGAGGACGGCAGCATGGCCCGCGTGCCGGAGCTGACCGAGCTCGCCGACGAGCTCGACATGCCGTTCATCACGATCCAGGACCTGATCGCGTACCGGATGCAGAATGAAAGCCTCGTTCAGCGCGAGGCGGAAGTCCCGATCGAGACGGCGTACGGATCATTCCGGCTCGTGGCGTTTGAGGAAACGCTCACCGGCGAAGTGCACCTTGCGCTCGTCAAAGGCCACTGGAGCGAGGACGAGCCCGTGCTGGTCCGCGCCCACGCGCAGGACGTGATCGGCGACGTCTTTGCAGCCGACGCCACCGGCGGCTACCAGAAGCTCGCGGAATCGATGCTGATGATCGAAAACGAGGGCCGCGGCGTCGTTCTCTACATGATGCAGGGTGCCCGCGAGCCGGGCCTCCTGACGAAACTCCGGGCAATGGAGCGGCAGACCGAGGAAGGGGGCGAGATCGAGCCCGACACCGGCATGGATCCCCGCGATTACGGCATCGGCTGCCAGATCCTCCGCAATCTGGGGGCACGGAAGCTCCGACTGCTCACGAACAACCCGCAGAAGCGCGTTGGGCTCCGGGGGTACGGACTCGAGATCGTCGAGCGCGTGCCGATCGAAATTCCGGATGACGTCGCAGCCCGCTACGTCCACGCTACCGACGATCAGGTGACGCCCCTCCTCGTCGACGCAATGCGAAGCGTGAAAAACGGCGACGGGAACGGATAACGCACCCTCACCGGACCGTCCGCGACCAGCGCCTCCCCCGGCTCGGCCTGCAGCGACTTGCTTCACGTGCCGGGGTTTCTCACTTTAACGACATCGCCGCATCCACGAGCGTCCCTTCACCCACCTCTCGGCACCCTATGTCCGGACAACAGGTCGCAAAGATCATCTATTTCGTGCTGGCGGCACTCAGCCTGTTCATCCTCGGCACGCGCATCATGGCGGGCGATACAGACATCTTTCGCCTGCTTCTCCCCGCCGCCATCCTGGGATTCTGCACATGGCGCCTCCTGACCATGGATGAGTGACCCCGCGCCGACACGTACCACCCGATACGAACGCCTCCCGAACGCCCCGCCTCCCTTCCCGGAAGCGGGGCGTTTGTTTTGGTGCATGCCACGCACCGGAGGACGCTTGCCTGCGACCGTGCCCCGATTTCGTACAGTCGGTCGGCTGATTCGTACGTTACGAACGGGCGGTCTCTGAACGCTACACGTACTTACCGGCTCGACGGGACGCGACGCCTGCTACTCCGACAGCTACACTCCGGCTTGCGTCCCTCCCGGTGCAGCGTCGATGCTGACTTTCTTTTCCACGAACCCAGCTTCCATCTATGATTCGTCTTGATGCTTCGCGCGCCACCGACATGCTCGACGATGGTGCCCTCGATGATCTCACTCCCCGACTCGCCGACGCGCACCGGGCGGTTCTCGACAAGTCCGGTGCCGGCAGCGACTTTCTCGGCTGGCGCGACCTGCTCACCGACCCGGATGATGCCCTGCTGGAGGACATCGAGTCGACCGCGGCCCAGCTGCGGCGCGATGCCGATGTGCTGTTGTGTCTCGGGATCGGCGGCTCCTACCTGGGGGCGAAAGCCGTTATTGATGCCCTGACTCCGTACTTCAAACAAAAGGACCCGGCCATGCCCGATCTGCCCGGGAAAAGCGACCATCCGGATGAGCCGCCGGAGGTCCTGTTCGCCGGCCATCACACGAGCGGGGCCTACCTGCGGGAGCTGCTCGACAGCCTGGAGGGGAAGAGCGTGTTCGTGAACGTGATCTCGAAGAGCGGGACCACCCTCGAAACAGCGCTTTCCTTCCGGTTCGTCCGGCAATGGATGGAAGATCACTTCGCCGACGCCGACGACCGCATCATCGTCACGACCGACCCGGAGAAGGGCGTGCTCAACAAACTTCGCGAAGAGCATCCCTACAAGAAGTACGTCATCCCGAGAGACGTCGGGGGTCGCTTCTCCGTCATGACACCGGTCGGACTGCTTCCCATCGCCGCGGCGGGCATCGACATCCGCTCGTTCTTCTACGGCGCGGTGTCTGCGTGCGATGCCCTGAGCGACCCGGCCGACAACGCCGCATTGCAGTACGCCGGACTCCGCTACCTCCTGCTGGAGGAGGGGTACGACGTCGATGTCCTCGCCGTCTTCGAGCCGAAGCTGCGCGCCATCGGAAGCTGGTGGCAACAACTCATGGGCGAGAGCGAGGGGAAAGAGCATACGGGCCTGTTTCCCACCGTCGTACAGTACACCACCGACCTCCATTCCCTCGGACAGTACATGCAGGACGGGCAGCGGATCGTGCTCGAAACGTTTCTCATGGCGGAAGACGACGACGGAGACCTGACCATTCCAGAGAGCGAAGACGACCTCGACGGCCTCAATTACGTCGCCGGCAAAACCATGTCCGATGTGACGCGCGGCGCCTACGAGGGGACGGCACAGGCGCACAGCGACGGCGGCGTTCCCATCCTTTCCCTGTGGATGGAATCGATCAGTCCCGGACCTCTCGGAGAGCTGCTGTACTTCTTCGAGCACGCCGTCGCCGTCAGCGGCTATCTGCTCGGCGTCAACCCCTTTAATCAACCCGGCGTTGAAGACTATAAGCGCGAAATGTACCGGCGCCTCGGGAAGTGATGTATCAGTTTTGAGATCCAGATCCACGCGAAACGAGGCGCACGACGCCCTCCACAGCGCTGTGGATAACCCGTGGACAAGTAGGGCATAACGTCTTGATAACACCTTGACCGGGAGACCGGCGCGAACGGCGGTGCATAACCCATGCGTTCGTCCACACATTTCCGAAAGTTCTCAACAGTGTGGATGACGGTGCACAACTTTTCGCGTCGGACCCCCGGTTTTTCTGTGGATAAGTGTGGAAACGTGGAAAACTTCGGGATATGTGCCGATTATCTCTGTCAGCGACCGCTGAGACACCGGCAGTCTGTGGACATCTCCGGGGATCCATGCCCAAGTTATACACAACCAGGTCCGTTGGATGTGGGTGATCTGGTTCTCCACATATCCACACGCCCAACAACAATCACTACTCTTCTAAAAAAAATTTATACACCTAATACATAGTAAGGGAGTGTGGATAAGTCCGAGATCGGTGCGTTTGGCTGTTTACGCTCACTATACCAGTTCACTCATCTCCATTATCGGTATAGCCAGGTATACCAGCGATCAGTCGCATTGTATTCCAGTGTTGGAATGGTCTCAGCCTGGACGTGAATACTCACGTGCGGGCATCGACGTCCAGATTCTTCTGTGGGTGAAACGGCATCAACGCTCAGAGCATCGTCGCTGCAGAAACCGCTGTCCCGTCGCTGACCACGCGTACTGCGCCATTTAGATCGGTTCGGAGCAGGTTGACCCCTGAATTCTGCCAGCGTGTCACGACTTCTGGAACGGGCATTCCAAATCGATTGCGTCGGCCCACAGGAATTACTGCCAGCGCGTCGGGGATGGAGTCGGGAACGGCAGCACGAACGAAAGGAAGCGAGCTGCTCGTTGCCGAGCCATGATGGGCTACCTTGACGACATGCGCGTCGAGCTTATCGGCGAAGGTTCGGACGAGCCATTGTTCGCCATTCTCCTCGACATCTCCCGGAAGGAGGATCTGCGTTGCGCCGTACGTCAGTGCGATCACGACAGAGGCGTCGTTTTCGGACCAGGTGGCTGACATCCGTCCAGGAGGCGGTCCGAGAACTTCGACGGCAACGTGCGGACCCAGGTCGAGCGTGTCTCCGGTGACGACCGGTCGGTTCGGAATGAAGCGGCGGTCGAGGACTTCGCGGCTTTCAGCAAAGAGGTCCGTCGACGCGACACGGCCGCTATGGATGAACTCCCCCACGGAGACCGCTTCGAACACTGCGGGCAGGCCGCCGAGATGATCGCTATCCGGGTGCGTGGCGACGACCAGGTCCAAGCGGTCGATCCCTCGATGCTTCAGGTGTGGGACGACAATGGACGCGCCCGCATCCCAGTACGGCGAGCGTGGACCTCCATCGATCAGCATCGTGCGACCATCCGGCGTTTCCACCAGGACAGCATCCCCCTGGCCGACGTCGAGAAAGGTGACGGTGAGCACAGGGCCACGGCGGGCATTGTAGGCGTCCACGACTTGCCCCGCAGCGACAACGATCACCGTTATTGTCACAAGTCGCCATCGATGTCGTGGGCGAGGAAGCTGCGCGATGGCGAGCGTTCCGCAGACGATGGCCGCAAGCAGCCACGCGTCGGGGGACGGCAACCGGACGCCGGCGCCGAGCCAGTCGGCTCCCCAGCGGGCTGTCAGGATCAACATCTGAATCGTGACGTCGGCGGCCATTCCGAAGGCGGATCCCGCTGCCGGCCACACGGCACCGGCCAGTCCCATCAGAAGGGAAGCGGTCAGTCCGACGGTCGTGAGCGGAATAGCCACGACGTTGAGCACGAGTCCTCCAATGGCGACAAAGCCGAAGTGATGGAGTAGAACGGGCGCCGTGCCCAGCGTCGCAGCGGCCGAGACAGTCAGCATGGACAGGAGCCACTCCCCTGCACCGGAGGAAGCAGCGTCATCCGGCAGCATCGAGCGCGTAACGTCGTCGATGCGCGGGTTCAAGACAACGATTCCTGCCACAGCCGACAGCGAGAGCTGGAATCCCACGTCGAAGATCGCGGTGGGCCGCATCATGAGCAGGATCACGGCGGCCACGCCCAAAGTGTTGAGCGTGTGGGACGATCGTTGAAGCACGATGCCACCGATGAAGAGGCTCGCCATCACCACCGCACGCACGACCGACGGAGGGCGGCCGGTCAGCAGCATGTAGAGGACCAGAATGCCGACCGTGAGTAGTGCTCGGAGGATCTCGATATGCTGCCACCGCAGGCGGAATCGATGCAGCATGGGCCGAAGAAGGCCGTAAAGCACCATGCCAACCAGGAGAACGTGAAGGCCGGAGACTGCGAGCAGGTGCATCAGGCCCGTTTGCGCAAATGCATCTCGGTGCGCATCCGTGACCCGGCTTCGGTCGCCGAGGAGCAATGCGTGGATAATAGCTCGGGATGAGGGCGTCGGAACGTGGAGCTGGGTCAGGTGCCGAACATGTGACCGAGACCG